>JBEVKV010000371.1:0-15516 GCA_040509515.1 Pyrinomonadaceae bacterium
CCTTGTCCACGTACTGCTGAAGGTGGTTGGCCGCCTGCTGGTACTTGGCCTTGTCGCCGGTCGCGTAGAGCGCGAGGCCGAGGATGCGGTTGGCGTCCGGATTGTCCGGGTTTTCGGTGAGCATCTTCTGCGCCTCGGCCTGCACGAGGTCGGAGGCGTTGGCGTCGAAGAGCATCTGCAAAGTCTCGGTCTGGAGCTTGGCCTTCTTGGCCGGGTCGGTCTCGGCGTTCATGAACTCCTGATTGGCGGCGAGCGCCGCGGCCGCCTGCGACTGATCGACTTTGGAGGCGACGCGGCGCATGGCGAGGGCGCGCACGGAGAGTGCGGCCCGCTTGTTCTGCTCGAACGCCGCCGCGTTCACGGTCTCGCCGGTGGGCGAGGCTCCCTTGACCAGCTCGACCGCCTTAGTGGCCGTCGCGGCCGACTCGGTCCAGTCCTTCTTCGCCGCCTCAAGCCCCTGGAGCTTGGCGTCGTTGTCGGTCGACTTGATGGCGTTGTTAAAGCGGTCGTCGCCGCGCAGGCGCAAAGCCTCCGCCATGTTGGTCAGGAGCGCGACCTCGTCAGGGCGGGCGGCCAGACCCTGCTTGTAATGTGTTATGGCCTCGTCGATGCGGGCCGGCTTGGCGAAGAGGGCGTCGTTGCCGGCCTTGAAGGCGGCGGAGACGGCCTCGTTGCTTTCGAGAACCTTCTTATTGCTCGCCTCAACCTCGGCGATCTTGCGCTCCATCTCCTCGCGCTTGGCCTTGTCCTCTTTGCTCTCGGAGGCGGGCAGGGCGTTCTTGTCGTAGGGGTCGGACGGGGCCGAGCCCCTGCTGGTGTCGAGCTTGTTGACCTCGTCGAGCGTCAGCTTCTCGCCGCCGCCGGGCTGGAGGAGGAAGTCTCTCTCCTGCGAGGCGTTGAAGCGCATCTTGGTGGCGAAGGTCGGCCGCGCGCCGGGGGCGCTGACGATGATCGTGTAGGTGCCGATGAAGGGCAGTCCGGCGTGGATATATTTGCCCTTCTTGTCGGTCTTGGTGTGGTACTCGCCCTTGATGTCGGTGCGGTAGATGTCGATCTGCGCGCCGGCGACCGGGACTTCGGCGCCGTCGGGCTGTTTGAGCTTGACCGTGCCGTTGACCTGCGTCGTCTGCGCCGAGGCGGCGACGGCGAAGGCGGCCAGGAGAAGCGCGGCGAAGAGCGTGCGAATGAAAGGCTTGGAACGCATGGTCGGTGGTCTCCTGCTGACTGAATAATTGCTGACGCTTCCGGGGGGATGCGGAGGCCGCGCTTATGATGCGGACGCGACGCCGCCGGTTGTCAGTCCTTGCCCTCTGTTCGGGTTTTCCGGGCGCTATTTTAGCAACAAAACGGCGCGTTTTGCGAGCCTTTAGGCGTAAGCAATCGGGTCTTCGAGCCCCGCCTCGCGGAAGGCGCGCAGCCGCAGCGCGCACGAGTCGCAGCCGCCGCACGCGCGCTCCTCGGCGCGGTAGCACGACCAGGTCAGCCCGAGCGGCGCGCCCAGAGAGACGCCGCGCCGGATGATCTCGGCCTTACGCATGTGTATGACGGGCGTCCTGATTTCGACGCGCGTCTCGGGGCGCGTCCCCGCGTCGATTGCGCGCTGAAAAGCCTCGTAGAACTCCGGGCGGCAGTCGGGATAGCCGGAGGAGTCTTCGGCGACGGCTCCGATGTAGACGCGGCGCGCGCGCGTGACTTCGGCCCAGCTCGTCGCGACGGCGAGCAGGTGCGCGTTGCGGAAGGGGACGTAGCTCGTCGGGATGCCGGGCGCGTCGAGGTCGGCCTCGCCGACGGGCATGGACGGGTCTGTCAGCGACGAGCCGCCGATGCGCGCGAGGTGTTCGAGCGAGACGGCGAGCCGGCGCGTGACGCCGTAGAAGTCCGCCAGCTCCTCGAAGGCGCGGCGCTCGCGCGCCTCGGTCAGTTGGCCGTAGGAGACGTGGAGGAAGGCAAGCTCTTCGTTCTCCTCGCGCGCGAGGGCGGCCGTCACGCACGAGTCCATCCCGCCCGAGACGAGGCAGACGGCGAGCGTCGCTTCGCCGTCGAGGGTCGCGCCCTCGTCCTCGGACGCGGACTCGTCCGGCTCTTCGTCGTGGACGAAATCCCTGTCTGTCGGCGAGCCGCCCATCAGACGCCGTGCACCTCCGGCCCCCAGATGTATTTGTGTAGCTGCAACTGCATGCGTGCGTTCTTCAGCCCGCTTTGGGCGACGAGGTCGGCCAGCTCCTTCAGGTCTGTCTCGCCCCAGACGGGGGAGACGAGGAGGGCGAGGGCGCGTCTCTCAAGCTCGTACTCGTCTATGACCCCACGCGCAAACTCCCAGTCGGCGCGATCTTTAACGACGAACTTGACCTCGTCGCGGTCGGCGCGCAGCCTTTCGAGGTTGGGCCAGTGGTTGCGCTCGGCCTCGCCCGAGGCGGGGCACTTCACGTCGAGGATTAGCTTGGCGCGCTCGTCCACGCCCGAGGTCGAGACGTACCCGCCGGTCTCGATCAAGACCTCGTAACCCTCGTCGCAGAGCCGCCGAATCAGCTCGAAAGCGTTCTTCTGCGCCAGCGGCTCGCCGCCGGTCACCTCGACCAATTGGCAACCGTAGGCGCGCACCTGCCGCATCACATCGTCGAACGAGACGCGCTCGCCGCCCGTGAACGTGTATTCGCTGTCGCACCACACGCAGCGCATCGGGCAGCCCGTCAGGCGCACGAACGTGCACGGGCGGCCGGCGTGCGTCGACTCGCCCTGAACGGAGCGGAAGATTTCCGTGACGCGGAGCATGGAAAAGCAGTAGATAGTAGATAGTAGACAGTAGTCAGGAGCCAGTAGGGCTCTGCCCTGCGTGCGTCGACGATAAGAACCGCGCGGTTCGTAAGAAGAAGGTTTTACTACTGACTGCCGACTACTGTCTACTGACTACTCGATTCGTGGTAGCATACGCGAACCGGCCAGCAGGGGCATCTTGGCTTCGGGACTCGAAGGATGCCGACAGACCTCGAACAACTCGTGCGTGAGGGAGCGCGTCGAATGCTGGCGCGCGCGGGCGAGGTGCGCTCGCTCGACGAGGCGGCGGTCGCGCCGCGCGTCCGCGCGACGGTCGAGAAGTACCTGCTGCGCCACGCGCCGCAGTCGGGCGCGAAGGAGATCGGCGGGTTCATCGACGCGCTGCACGCCGACGAGCTTCTGCTGGTCGTGGCGTGCGAGCGCGGCGACTCCGCCGCGTGGGACGACCTCGTCGGCCAGTACCGCGCGACGGTGCTCTCGGCGGCGCGCTCGGCGAGCGCGGGCGAGGCGGAGGCGGAAGAGTTGGCCGGGTCGGTCTGGGCCGAGCTTTACGGCCTGCGCGAACGGGCGGACGGACGCCCTGCGGGCAAGCTCGCGTACTATTCCGGCTGCGGGAGCCTCGGCGGCTGGCTGCGCGCGGTCGTCGGGCAGCTCGGCGTAGACCGTCACAGGCGCACGTCGCGTCTGGTTCAGACCGAGGAGCCTTCGGAGTTCGACCGCGCGGCCGCGGAGTCTCACGAGCAGGACGGCTGGCGGCCCGCGCCGTCGCTCGACCCGGAGAGCGCGCTCGTCGAGTCGGACGCGTCGCGCACGGTCGAGGAGGCGCTCGCGGGCGCGCTCGGCGGGCTCGACGCGGAAGACCGTCTGCTCGTCCGGCTCTACTACTTCGACGGGTTGAAATTGAAGGAGGCGGGCGCGGTTCTGGGCGTCCACGAGGCGACGGCGAGCCGGCGTCTGACGCGCATTCACACCGAAGTGCGCCGCCGGGTCGAAGCCACGCTCGCGGGCGAGCGACGCTGGACGCGCGAGGAGGTCGCGCGCACGCTCTCCGAAGTGGCGCACGCGCATACCGACGCCGACCTGCGCTCGATGCTCGCGCCGGAGGCGGCCGCCGCCGTCGAGAAGCGCGAAGAACTCTACGAGTGAAAGGCGTGGGCGCGGCGGCCGTCGGGCGCAAGTTTGGCGCGCCCGCGCGTTCACACTTCGGACGCCGAAAGGCGTTAATCGTCAGACCGGAACGTTTGTGATGAAAGAGGGCTTCGACAAGGAGATCGACTCGCTGCTCCGGCGCCGCGCGCGCTGGCCGGCGGCGGAGTCGTTCGCGGACGGCGGCGGCAACGGCGCCGCGACGCCCGCGTCGGCGCACCTCGACGCCGACGAGCTAGGCGCGTTCGCCGAAGGCGCTCTGCCCGCCGGCGCGCGGCTCGCGGCGGTCACGCACATCGCGGACTGCGACCGCTGCCGCGGGGTCGTCGTTTCGCTCTCGCGCGCGCTCGGCGGGATTGAGTCGGAGCCGCACGCTTTGGTGACTGCAGTCCCGGCCTCCGCCGATGCGGCGAGGTCCGCGTCGTGGCGCGCGTGGATGGGGGCGCTCTTCTCGCCGCGCTCTCTGCGCTACGCGGTGCCTTTGCTCGCGGTGTCACTCGTCGCGGTCGTCTCCTTCGTCGCGCTGCGCTCGCGCAACGCCGGCTCTGCGCCGAACACGCAGAGCGCGCGCCCGCGGGTCGAAGTCGCGCAGACGCGCCCCGACGCGAGTTCCGCCGGGACGGAGATGACGGCCAACGCTAACCAGTCGGGAGTGCTCGAACGGCAGCCCGGTGAGACGGCGGACGAGGCCGCCCCCCCGGTCACGACGAGAACCGCGCCGTCCGCGGGGCGCGGGCCTAACGCGGGCGAGTCGCAGCCCGCGCCCGTGGGCTCGGTCGCGGAAGACGCTGCGCCGCCTCCTCCTCCGCCCGCCGCCCCGCCCGCAACGTCGGCGGGCCCGGAAGCGCCGGCCGAGATTGCGAAGTCCGCGCCCAAGCCCGTCACCGTCGAAGCGTCGCAGCCGCCCGCGAAGTCGGACGGCGAAGACAGTAATAAGGAGAAGCGCGCGCGCGCGTCCGAGCCGGTCGATGAGATCGCGGCGAACGAGGCGGCGATGCAGCGCAGGCGCGCGGCCAACGACGTGCAGATGCCGGACGGCGGCACACGCAACCAGAAGCGCTCGGCCGACAACAGCGCGTCGAAAACCTACGGCGAGGGCAACACGGCGGGGGCGACTCAGAGGGAGGCGGAGCGCGACGACCGCGGCGCGGGCGGCTCTCTCGCCGCGCGCCGACGCCCGGCCGCGCGCGCCGAGCAGAAGACCGAAGAGGAAGAGACGACGCGCGTCGGCGAGACGCGCACGGCGGCCGGCCACCGCTTCCGGCGCGAGGGCTCAGCGTGGGTCGATGTTAACTACAAGCGTTCCATGCGCTCGACCGGCGTGCGGCGCGGCACCGAAGCCTTCCGCGCGCTCGTCGCGGACGTGCCCGTCGTCGGCCGCGTCGCCGAGCAGATAGCCGGCGAGGTCGTCGTCGTCGTGGGCGGCCGAGCCTACCACATCCATTAGTTTTCAATCGACAGCAGACAGCAGTGTTCGCGCCGCGTCCGGGCCACATCGCCCGGGCGCGGCCGACCTTCAATGTGAGCCGGATTCGAGCGAGGAGACTTTGATGCTCTTCCGCAGCCCTTTTCCCGAAGTCGAAATCCCCGAAGTCACGCTCACCGAGTTCGTCTTCGGCCGCGTGTCGGAGCACGCCGACAAGTCCGCGCTCGTCGACGGCGTGAGCGGGCGCGTGATGACCTACGCGCAGCTTCACGGCGCGGTGCGCGCGGCGGCGTCGGGGCTCGCGCGACGCGGGCTCGTCAAGGGCGACGTGGTCGCGCTCTACAGCCCGAACCTGCCCGAGTACGTCGTCGCCTTCCACGCGGTCGCTTCTCTGGGCGGCGTCATCACGCCGGTCAACCCGCTCTACACGGCCGAAGAGTTGGCCAAGCAGCTCGAAGACTCGGGCGCGAAATACGTCGTCACCGTCCCGCCGCTCGTCGGGCGCGCGCGAGAGGCGGCCGAGGGGCGCGGCGTGCGCGAGCTGTTCGTCTTCGGCGAGGCGGAGGGCGCGACGCCTTTCGCCTCGCTGCTCGAAGGCGGAGCGGACGACCTGCCCGCGGTCGAGATCGACCCGCGCGCAGACCTCGTCGTGCTCCCTTATTCGAGCGGGACGACGGGCGTCTGCAAGGGCGTGATGCTGACGCACCACAACCTCGTCTCGAACCTCGCGCAGATTAAGGGGTCGGGTCACGACTGGGGCGACGAGACGCTCGTCTGCGTGCTGCCGCTCTTTCACATCTACGGGATGGTGGCGATCATGAGCCACGGGCTCTACTGCGGCGCGCAGGTCGTCACGCTGCCGCGCTTCGAGTTCGAGCATCTGCTGAAGACGATGCAGGACTACCGTGTGACGTTCGCGCACCTCGTCCCGCCCGTCATCCTCGCGCTCTCGAAGAGCCCGCTCGTGGATTCGTACGACCTCTCAAGTCTCCACACGATCTTCTCGGGCGCGGCGCCGCTCGGCGCGGAGCTTGCGCTCGCGTGCTCCGAGCGTCTGGGCTGTGTCGTCGTGCAAGGCTACGGGATGACCGAGGCGAGCCCCGCGACGCACCTCTCGACGCGCGAGCACAACAAGCCCGGCTCCGTGGGGCTCTGCGTGCCGAACATGGAGTGCCGGCTCGTCTCGGTCGAGACGGGCGAGGACGTTGCCGAGGGCGAGCGCGGCGAGATTCTGGTGCGCGGGCCGCAGGTCATGAAGGGCTATCTGGGCCGCCCCGAGGCGACCGCCGACACGGTCGACGCCGAAGGCTGGCTGCACACGGGCGACGTGGCGCGCGTCGACGAGGACGGCTTCTTCTTCATCGTCGACCGCGCGAAGGAGCTGATCAAGTACAAGGCGTTTCAGGTCGCGCCGGCCGAGCTTGAGGCGGTGCTGCTGACGCACCCGTCGGTGGCCGACGCCGCCGTCATCCCGAGCCCGGACGAGGAGGCCGGCGAGGTGCCGAAGGCTTTCGTCGTCGTCAAAGACGGGCACGGCATGACCGAAGAAGAGGTGCTGGCCCACGTCGCCTCGCAGGTCGCGCCGTACAAGAAAGTCCGTCGCGTCGAGTTCGTCCCGCAGATACCGAAGTCGCCCTCCGGCAAAATCCTCCGCCGCCTCCTCGTCGCACGCGAACGCGAGCGGGAAGCGCAGTAGACGGAGTTTGAAATTTCAGATTTGAAATTTCAAACTCTTACAATCCTCAACCCCCGCAGAAATTTCCCGACCGTAGCGCGCCGGCGTGCGTCTTAAAGCCGTCGGTAGTCATCAAAGACAAAAGGCCGGTGACGGCCGTCTCGGGTCAATTTTAAAGGGAATCGGAGCCTTTATGAGAGTCAACCTGTCAGCGGGGCGGCGGACGCCGCGTGTCTTCGCGGTCGCGGTCGCGGTGGCGCTCCTGTCGAATAACCTCCTGTTCGCGTCGGCGCAGAACGCGCGCGCGAAGGCGGGCGCGGCGAAGATGACGGAGGAGCAGCGCGTCGTCCACGTCCTCAACCGTCTGGGTTTCGGCGCGCGCCCCGGCGACGTTGAGCGCGTGCGGAGACTCGGGGTCGAGGCGTACGTCGAGCAGCAGCTCAACCCGTCGAAGGTTGACGACTCGGCCGCGGAGGCGAGGCTGCGCGGCTTCCCGACGCTCGGCATGTCGAACTCTGAGCTGCTGGCGAAGTACCCGCAGCCGGGTCAGCTACTCAGACGCCTTGAGCGCGCGGGCGAGCTGCCGCCCGAGCTGGCCTCGCTCGTGCGCCCGCGCCAGCAGGCACAGCAGCCGCAACAGCCCGCCGCCGCCGGCCAGATGAACGCGCCCGAGCCGAACGCCGACGCCGAGCGCGCCATCGCCGAGGCGATGAGGCCGCCCGCGCAGGGGCAGACGCCGGGCGCGATGCAGGACGACGGTAACCCGGAGCGACGCGCCTACAGGCAGGCCGTCACGCGGTACATGCGCGAGAACGGGTTGGAGAACCCGCAGCGCATCATGTTCGAGCTGAACGCCTCGCGCGTGCTGCGCGCCGTCTACAGCGAGCGGCAGTTGCAGGAGGTGATGGTCGACTTCTGGACGAACCACTTTAACGTCTTCGCTCAGAAGGGGGCCGACCGCTGGTTCCTGACCTCCTACGACCGCGACGTGATTCGCCCGAACGCGCTCGGCAACTTCCGCGACCTGCTGGAAGCGACCGCCAAGAGCCCGGCGATGCTCTTCTACCTCGACAACTTCCAGAGCGTGAGCCCGAACGCGCAAGGCGCGCGCCGTCAGCTACGCCGTCAGCAGACGGACGCCGACGGCGCGGGCTCGATGCAGCCGGGCGGGCGCTTCGGCGGTCGCCGCATGCGTCAGGGCGAGGCGCGTCAGCGCCGCATGGAGCGCGAGCAGCAGCAACAACAGCAACAGGCTGACGGACAGATGCCCGCTCAGCAGCAGCGCCCGCAGCAGCCGCAGCGCATGCGTCGCGGCATCAACGAGAACTACGCGCGCGAGCTGATGGCGCTGCACACGCTCGGCGTCGAGGGCGGCTACACGCAGAAGGACGTGCAGGAGGTGGCGCGCGCCTTCACGGGCTGGACTATCTACGCGCCGCGCGGCGCGGGGCTCTACGGCGCGGACGGCGCAGATAACCGCGCCGGCACCTTCTTCTTCAACCCGCGCACGCACGACCCCGGCGAGAAGACCGTGCTCGGCGTCAAGATTCCGGCGGGCGGCGGCGTCGAGGACGGACGCAAGGTTCTGGACGTGCTCGTCGCGCACCCTTCGACCGCGAAGTTCGTCGCGACGAAGCTCGTCCGCAAGTTCGTCTCGGACGCGCCCGACCCGGCGCTCGTCCGCCGCGTCGCCGACGCGTTCCGGAAGTCGAACGGCGACATCAAGACGACTCTGCGCGCCGTCTTCAACTCGCCCGAGTTCAACTCGGCCGAGGCGCGGCGCGCGAAGATAAAGACGCCCTTCGAGCTGACGGCGAGCGCGCTGCGGACTCTGGGCGCGGAGGTCGAGGTGAGGCCGGCGCTCGTCCAGTGGGTCGCGCGGATGGGCGAGCCGCTCTACGGCTATCAAGCGCCGACGGGCTACCCGGACGAGGCGAGCTACTGGGTCAACACGGGCGCGCTCCTCGAACGTCTCAACTTCTCGCTCGCGCTCGTCTCGAACCGCATCCCCGGCGCGCGCGTCGACCTCGCGCGCTTCGTCGGCGAGGAGGCCACGAGCAGCCGCGCCGTAGACCAGAAGGCAATCGTCGAACGCTTCCTCGACGTAGTCTTGCAGGGCGACGTAACGCCTCGGAGCCGCGAAGTTCTGATGAAGCAGTTGACCGCGCAGGCGGACGCGCCCATCACGACGACGCCGGACGACGAAGAGGCGCGCGAGAAGAACGTCCGCGAGGCGCGCCGCGAGCGGCGTCAGGCCGGAGCCACGGTCGGCAACCCCGAGGTCGCGCGCATCGCCGCGCTCGTCATCGGCTCGCCCGAGTTTCAACGCCAGTAGGTAAAGCAATGAATCAGAATCGTAGATTTTTCTTGAAGAGTGGCGGGCTGGCGCTGGCGAGCGTGGGCCTCGTCGGAGTAGCACCGTCGTTCTTAACTCGTGTGGTGGAGGCGCAGGGGCTTACGGCCGCGCCTACGGCCAGACGCAAGACGCTCATCTCCATCTTCCAGCGCGGGGCCGTGGACGGGCTGAACATGGTCGTGCCGCACGGCGAGCGCGCCTACTACGAGCTGCGCCCGCAGATCGCCATCGCGCAGCCCGGCCGAGGCGCGGAGTCGGCCGTCGACCTCGACGGCTTCTTCGGGCTCCACCCGTCGATGTCGCCGCTCAAGCGATTCTGGGACGAGAAGCGTCTGGCGATAGTCCACGCCGTCGGCTCGCCCGACAACACGCGCTCGCACTTCGACGCGCAGGACTACATGGAGTCCGCCACGCCCGGCGTCAAATCAACGCAGGACGGCTGGCTCAACCGCTACATGCAGGCGCGCACCGACCCGAAGGCCACGCCGTTCCGCGCCATCTCGATGACGCAGAATCTGCCGCGCTCAATGCAGGGGCGCGCGCCGGCCGTCGCCATGCAGAACCTCGCCGACTTCCAGCTCCGCGCGGGCGCATACACGCGCGGCGTGCAGGGCGGCTTCGAGGACATCTACGAGCAGGGCGTGGGCGACGTGCTGCGCGGGACGGGCAAGGAGACGTTCGAGGCGGTCAACTTCCTCAAGCGCGTCAACCCCGCGCAGTACAAACCTGAGAACGGCGCGCAGTATCCGACGAATCAGTACGGACGCGCGCTGATGCAGATCGCGCAGCTCGTCAAGGCGGGCGTCGGGTTGGAGGTCGCCTTCACGGACGTGGGCGGCTGGGACACGCACCGCGGGCAGGGCGGCGCGCGCGGACAACTGGCGAACCTTCTGGGACAGTTCGCGCAGGGCTTGAGCGCGCTCGTCACAGACCTCGGCCCCGAGAGGATGCAGGATGTCGTGGTGCTCTCGATGAGCGAGTTCGGGCGCACCGTCCGGCAGAACGGCACGCAGGGCACCGACCACGGCCACGCCAACGCGATGCTGATTCTCGGCGGCGCGGTGCGCGGCGGTAAAGTCTACGGCCGTTGGCCCGGGCTCAAAGAGGAGCAACTCCACGAAGGGCGCGACCTCGCCTTGACGACAGACTTCCGCGACGTGTTCGGCGAGGTCGCCTCGCGGCACCTCGGCGCGGCCGACCTCAAGCGGGTCTTCCCCGGCTACGCGCCGGAGGGTCGCGTGCGCGGGCTGCTGGGCTGAACGTCCGAGTGAGTAAATGAAAGCGCCGTCCCTCAACGTCGAGGGGCGGCGCTTTCATTATTGCTCCGCGCGGCGGCGCGTGCTCGGCGCGGGTTGGCGGCGTCGCGGCGTGTGCTATGATCCGGCCGCAAGCCTTTCAAATCTTCCGACCGTCGGGGGCCGACGCGAGCACCTATGCCGACGCGCTCAGACTTCTCGGCCGAACTCATCCTCGTCTGTAACAGCCTCGAAGCCGGCGGCATCGAGCGTGTCGTCTCGACGCTCGCCAACGAGTGGAGCCGGCTCGGGCGCAAGGTCTGCGTCGTCACGATGCACGACCGGCGCAAGTTCTTCGCGCTCGACCCGCGCGTCCACCACGTCATCATCGACCGGGCGGGCGTGACGTGGCTGGCGGAGCTTCTGCGCAGGGCCGGCTCGCTCCTACAGGGTTTCGAGCTGTCGCGCTCGCTGCTGCGTGCGCTGCTCGGCGGGGCGTTCTACCACCACCTCGCCGAGAGGGTCTGGCGGGTCAACTTCCGCTTCTACCTCGGCTACGAGGCGTGGGCGCTCAGGCGCGCGCTCTCGCGCGTCGAGTCGCCCGTGGTCGTCTCGCTGGGCACGTCGGTCAACATCATCACGCTCAAGGCGTGCCGCGGGATGGGGCGGCGCGTCATCATCTCCGAGCGCAACGACCCGCGCCGGCTGCCGATGCAGAAGACTTGGAACTGGATCGCGCGCGCCCTCTACCAGCGCGCCGACGTGGTGACGGCCAACACGCGCACCGCCATCGCCGACCTGCGCGAGTACGTCCCCGAGAAGAAGCTGGCCTTCGTCCCCAATCCGCTCGTGCTGGGCGTCGGCCCCGGGCCGGCCGCGCCCGCCGGGCCTTCGGGCGCGCCCTCCATCCTCATCGTCGGCCGCCTCGTGTGGGACAAGTCGCACGACGTGCTGCTCGAAGCCTTCGCGCAGCTCGGCGAGGAGTTCGACGGCTGGCGTCTGGCCATCGTCGGCGACGGGCGGATGAGAGAGGCGCTGAAGGGGCAGGCCGAGGCGCTCGGCGTCGGCGGGCGTGTGGACTGGCACGGCGTCGTCCCCGACCCGCGCCCCTTCTACCGCGCCGCGCGCATCTTCGCGCTCCCCTCAAGGGTCGAGGGCACCCCGAACGCGCTGCTCGAAGCGATGAGCCACGGCCTGCCGGTCGTCGTCAGCGACGGCCCGCCGGGGCCGTCCGAACTTGTCGAGGACGGAGAGAGCGGGCTGGTCGTCCCCGTCAACGACGCGGGGGCGCTGGCCGCGGCGCTCCGCCGGCTCGCGCGCGACGAGGCGTTGTGCCGCCGGCTCGGCGACGCCGCGCGCGAGCGCATGCGCGAGTTCGACCTGCCGCGCGCGCTCGAAGCGTGGGAGGCGGTCGTCGGCCTGACGCGCGGCGCGGACGGCGCGCGCCGCGACCCGACCACACAACCCGCGCCCTCCCACGCGCACACCTGATGGCGATGTCTTTCCGCCACCCAACCGCGCCGGGCCGCGCCGCGCCGGTCGAATCGCCGACCTTGCGCCAGAGAATCGCGGCGCTCCGCCACGTCCCGCCGTTCGTGCGGATGGTCTGGCGGACGCACCGCGGCCTGACGCTGGCGATGGTCGCGCTGAGGCTCCTGCGCGCCGGCGTGCCCGTGGCGTTGCTGTGGGTCGGCAAGCTCATCATCGACGTGGTGGTCGAGGCGCGCGCCGGCACGCTCGACTCGGGGCGCCTCTGGCGTCTGGTCGCGCTCGAAGTCGCGCTCGCGCTCGCGGGCGAGACGCTGGCGCGCGCCTCCTCAATCGTCGAGAGCCTGCTCGGCGACCTCTTCTCCAACCACACGAGCGTGCTGCTGATGGAGCACGCCGCGCGGCTCGACCTCTACCAATTTGAAGACCCGGACTTCTACGACCGGCTCGACCGCGCGCGGCGGCAGACGACGGGTCGCATCGGCCTGCTCGCGCAGCTCCTCTCGATGGGGCAGGACTCGCTGACGCTCCTCTCTTTAGGCGCGGCGCTTCTCGTCTACAGCCCGTGGCTTTTGCTGCTGCTCGCGGTGGCGGTCGTGCCCGGATTCTTGGGCGAGGCGCACTACGCCTCGCTCGAATACTCGCTCCTCTTCCGCCGCACGCCCGAGCGGCGCAGGCTCGACTACCTGCGCTACCTCGGCGCGAGCGACCAGCCGGCGAAGGAGGTGCAGACCTTCGGCCTCGCCCCGTGGCTCGTCTCGCGCTACCGCGCGCTCTCCGAGAGGTTCTACGAGGAGAACAAGCGGCTCTCGGTCAGGCGCGGCGTCGTCGCGACGCTGCTCGCGGCCGTGGGGCTGCTCGGCTACTACGGCGCTTACGCGGTCATCCTCGTGCGCGCGGCCGGCGGCGCGATCACGCTCGGCACGCTGACCTTCCTCGCGGCCTCGTTCCTGCGCAGCCGCGACCTCGTCCAGCGCCTGCTCTCGGGCGCGTCCGGCATCTACTCGCAGTGCCTCTACCTCAAAGACCTCTTCGACTTCTTCGAGACGCGCCCCACGATCACCTCGCGCGAGGGCGCGCCGCACGTCCCGCGCCCCGCGCGCGAGGGCTTCGCGTTCGAGGGCGTGGGCTTCCGCTACCCCGGAAGCGAGGTGTGGGCGCTGCGCGGCGTGACGTTCCTGCTGCGGCCGGGCGAGCGTCTGGCGCTCGTCGGCGGCAACGGCGCGGGCAAGACGACGCTCGTCAAGCTGCTCGCGCGGCTCTACGAACCGACCGAGGGGCGCATCCTGCTCGACGGGCGCGACCTGCGCGACTACGACCTCGACTCTTTGCGCCGGAGCGTCGGCGTCATCTTTCAGGACTTCGTCCGCTACGACCTGCGCTTCGACGAGAACATCGGCGTCGGCGAGATAGAAGAGGTGCGCGCCGCGCTCGACGCCGCCGAGGACGCGGAGGGCGACGCGGGGAAGGACGAAGTGAGGGCGACTCTCCCGTCCGTCGTCGCGGACGGCGAAGACGCGCCCGCGCCCATCGAAGAGGCCGCGCGCAAGTCTCTGGCCGAGACGCTGCTCGCGCGCCTGCCGCGCGGCTACCGGCAGATGCTCGGCCGGCGCTTCGAGGGCGGCGTCGAACTCTCGGGCGGCGAGTGGCAGAAGGTCGCGCTCGCGCGCGCCTACATGCGCGACGCGCAGGTGCTCATCCTCGACGAGCCGACCTCCGCGCTCGACGCGCGCGCCGAGTACGAGGTCTTCCGGCGCTTCGCAGACCTGATGCGCGGCCGGATGGCCGTCATCATCTCGCACCGCTTCTCGACCGTGCGGATGGCCGACCGCATCCTCGTCCTCGACTCCGGCCGCGTCGCCGAGGAGGGCACGCACGTCGAACTCGTCGCGCGCGGCGGCCTCTACGCAGACCTCTTCGCGCTCCAGGCCGAGGGCTACCGCTGACGCGACAAAATTGAGCGAGCCGCGCCCGGCGTGTTACTATCCGGTCATTCCCCCTGAGCAGAGCAGTGAGATGGCCGGAGGTGGGCGCCGTACCCCCGCGAGAGGTGCGCCCCGGCCCGCAGTTCTTTCGAGAAAACTATCCGAGCGAAGGAAAGGGGACTGAAAGCGAATGGCACAGAGTGGTGCAGCCGAGAGCAATACTTTGGAGCAGATTATAGACCGGCTGGCGACGTTCGAGCCCGTGGGACTGCCGGTGTTGAGCCTCTACCTGAACGCGCAGGCCAACGAGCACGGCCGTCAGGACTTCGAGCGCTTCCTGCGCAAAGAGTTCTCCGAGCGCGCGCGCACCTTCAAGGCGCACACGCCCGAGCGCGAGAGCTTCGAGCGCGACGTGGAGCGCATCAACGAATACCTCGGCGAAGAGATGCGCCCCGAGACCAACGGCGTCGCCATCTTCGCCTGCGCCGGGGCGGACGACTTCTTTCAGGCCGTCCAGACCGCCGCGCCCATCGAGAACCACCGGCTCTACATCTACAACCAGCCGCACCTCTACCCGCTGGCGCGGCTGATGGAACAGTACCCGCGCTACGCCGTGCTCGTCGCCGACACTAACCGCGCGCGCCTCTTCGTCTTCGGGCGCGGCAAGGCGCTCTCCTCCGACGAGATTCAGAACGTCAAGACGCGCGGCGCGAAGGTCGGCGGGTGGTCGCAGATGCGCTACCAGCGCCACCTCGAACAGTACCACCTCCAGCACGCCAAGGAGGTCGCCGACCAACTTGAGCGCACCGTGCGCGAGGACGACATCCAGCACATCATCCTCGCCGGCGACGAGGTCATCATCCCGCTGCTCAGGGAGCAGTTCCCGAAGGCCGTCGCCGACAAGGTCATCGACGTTTTGAGCCTCGACATCAACGCGCCCGAGCACGAGATACTCGCCGAGTCGATGGAGGCGCTGCGCGAGCACGACGCCGAATCGGACGCCGAGCGCGTCGCGCGCCTGTTCGACGACTACCGCGCGGGCGGCCTCGCCGTTGTCGGCTCGACCGAAACGCTCGAAGCCCTCGCGATGGGGCAGGTGGAAGAGCTTGTCATCACCGCGCAGCAGCAGCACGTCGAGGGCGACCGCGAGGACGTGGCCATCCTCTCGGACGCGGAAGTCGTCGAGCCCGTCGTCGCCGGCGACGACGGCGGCACCGTCGCCAACATCGAGGTCGACTCGGTCATCGTCTCCGCCGACCTCGTCGCGCGCGCGCGCCAGACCTCAGCGCGCATCACCTTCATTGAAGACCCGGCGCTGCTCGAAGAGGTCGGCGGCTGCGGGGCCTTCCTGCGCTACCGCATCCAGCCCCAGACGACCGAGAGCGCGCCGCAGCCGCAACACTCCTGACGCCGAGAGACGGTTGGGGACCACCCACCACACCCCGGGTGGGTGCGAACCGAGTTAACAGCGGAGCCGTCTTATTGCGAGG
>JBEVKV010000372.1:0-9500 GCA_040509515.1 Pyrinomonadaceae bacterium
CCTACTTCTGCGACACGCCCGAGACGGACGGCTGCGCGCGGTCGCTGCCCCGGTTCTTGAACTGCACGAGGCTTTCGACCGACGAGTAAATCTGCAAGTAAATCTGCGTCTCGCGCGGGATGAGCGTGCGCCAGCCCGCGCCGCCACGCCGCAGGTAGAGCGGCAGCCGCGCGGGGTTCGAGTTGTAGCCGGCGGCCATCAACTCCGCCCGCGTCGCGGACTTGCTCGCGAGCGCGTCGAGCACCTCTTGGTTGAGCGCGAGGTCGTTCCAGGTGTCCTGCATGTAGAGCAGCATCGCTTCGAGCGCGTTGCCGTGGTTGCGCATCCCGACGACGAAGTCAGGGTTGAGACCCACGCCCGGGTGCATCCTCCGAACCATCTGGTAGGTCGGCGGAATCATCTGCACCATCCCGCCCGCGCCGGCCGAGCTGACCGAGTAGCGGTACGTGTCCAGCTCGTTCAGAGAGTAGAGCGCGTAGACCTCGTCGTAAATCCGTTTGCGGTCTTCGCGGCGGAAGCGGTCGTGGTCGACGTGCTCGACCATGCAGAGCCGCTCGGCGATGTCCACGGTCTCGGGCGAGATGGTCTTGCCTTTGGTCTTGAGCCGTTGCGCCGCGAGGTCGAGCATGTTGCGGACGTAAGACTGCCCGTGCTTCGTGATCTCGGGCGAGACGAGCGCCGGGTGCGCCGACGTGTAGTAGGCCATCTCGCGGAAGCGCCCGAACTTCTCGATGGGGTACTCGACGACGAGCGGCGTCAACTGCTTCCCGGTCGCGGCCTCCGAGACGACGACCGCCGTGTTGACGTAGTTGGGCCGGACGACCTGAAAGCGCACGCTCAACCCCTGCGAGGTGTTCAGCACCACGTCGGTGCCGCGCGTGAGAAACGTCTCCTTCGGCAGGCTGATCGTGTGAATTTTGGACGAGTCGGGGTCGAGCGCCGCGACGGTGACGAAGGCCGTGTTGGGCGTCGAGGACGTGAGCGTCAGCCGCGACTTCAGGAGGCGCTGCGCCTCGGTCGCGCGCTCGCGAAACTTGTTGAGCGACGGCGGGTGCGCGGGCTGCAAGGCGGCGGACGGCACGTAGACCGGCGGCGGCGTCTGCGTCACCGGCGTCTGCGGCGCGGGCGTCGCATACGTCGATGGCGTCGATGGCGAGACGGCCGGCGTGCGTGTCGGCGACTGCTGAGCGCCGCCGGTCGTCTGTCGCGGCGCGTTCGTCTGCGGCGAAGGCGCGGGCGTGGGTGTCGCCGTCTGACTCTGCCCCGCGACTTTGACGAGGCGCGGGCGTGTGAAGACGGGCGACGGCTCGGCCGTCTGCGCAAACGCTTTGGGCGCGGGCACAAACACGACGGCCGTCAAACTCAGGAGCAGAAAAGAGCGTTTGTTCATCTTCTAACTTCAGGGCTGAAAGGATAGTCCGCGCTGGGGGGCGGCTCTCGCTGCCTTAAGATTCTCGCGGCGGGGTCGAGGTTGTCAATACAACTTTCGGCCTTCGCGTCAAATTGGCAGCCGTGGACGGTAATGATTCAAGGATGAAAGAATGAAGGATGAGAGGACGGCCGTCAGCAATCCTTTCATCCTTCTTTCCTCCGTCAGAACTCGCGGAGGCTCCCCGTCATCGCGCCGGCGGCGGAGGCGGCGAGGTCGCGGAGCGCGCCCGGACGCCGCAACAGCCAGAAGCGCGCCGCGAGCGCGTGGCCGACGTTGAAGCCCGCGTCCGCGTCCAATTCGTAAAGCTCGCGCGTGAGCGCCTCCTCCGAGACTCGCTCGACCACGCCGCGCAGCTCGTCCGGCGCGTGCTCCAAACCCTCGACGAAGACGACTTCCGCCTCCGCGCCTCCGCGCGCGCGACGCCGCGCGTGCTCGCGCAGACGAGAGCGCGCCTCGTCCTGCACCTTCCCCGATGCGACCACCACCGTCCGCGTCGCGTGCGACTCCGCCTCGCCCTCGACGGCGCGGCGCGCGTGCGCGGCCGTGAAATCGCCGTCGCGCAGCACGAAGAGGAACGGCTCGCCGCCAATCGTCGCCAGAACCTGCGCCGTCCCGTCGTCTGTTGAAGGCAGCGGCGCGGTCTGACTCTCGGGCACGCCGAGCCCGCCGAGAATCGAGCGCATACTGCTGACGAGCCACGCGCCGTCCTTCAACATCGACGTGGCGAGCGGCGTCGGCGTCACAAGCTCTTCGGCGCGCTCGTCCGCCACGGCCGAGCCGCACTCGCTGCACACGGCGTTGCTCGCCGTGACGATGGCCAGCGCCTCGGCCGAAGGGAGCCGGAAGAGCGAGCGGCCGTCCTTGCGGCAACTAACCTGCACCTCGCGCCGCACGAGCCCCGCGCCCGCGAGCCTCGACACCAGCGCCTCCTGCTCCGGCCCGCGCCCGCCGGCGACAAGCTCGGCCGCGCGCCCGTCTTCGTGCGCCTCCCTCAGCCTTTGGAGGAAGCCTCGCGCGCCCGCGTCGTCAAAAATCTCGATTGCCCGCGCCCTCTCCGCCGAGCCCGAGACGCGCTGAGCCGGCGCGTCCGCGGCCGTCTCGGCGGGTGCCGCCGTCCGTCTGAAAGCCCCCTGCGCCTGCGCCTCGCGCGCGCGCCACACGACGCCGGCGGGCGTGGCCGACTCGACGCCCTCGCGCACGTCTTCGCCGCCCGCCGACTGGTTAGCAACCTCTTCGTAAGCCTCTAAAACGTGCTGGCAAAAGAGTTCCAGCCTCTCGGCGGGCGCGTCCGTCCCCGCGTCGTAGACGATTCCGGCGCGCAGCCCGGCCCCGCCTCCGTAGCCGTCGCCGAAGATTAGAAAGTGCGCGAAATCGTCGGAGCAGAAGATGTCGCCGCGCACGTAAGGCTCCTCGCCCTCGGCCTCCGAGCGTGCCTCCAAGAGCCGCTCAAGCTCGCGCGCACGCTCGGAGCCCGGGGTCGCACGCTCGAAAAAGTGCAGCCGCGAGGCGCGTATGAGCGGGACGAGCCCGCGCCCTTGCAGCCCTTCGAGCAGGGGCGTGCGGAGCCGTCTTTCGACTTCCAGATCTGCGGCCCGGCTTTCGACGAAAAGCATAAAAGCGGTCTCCTTTATGGCGGCGCATGCTATCACGCCGCGCACGTAAATTTCCACGGGAAAAGAGTTTATGTGCGCTATGCCGCTTACAGCCGTACCGAACCCGTCCCCTCGCCTTCAGGATGAACGATGTCACGTCCCCTTTCCATCCAAATTTTGCGTCTCCTTCGCTGCGTCGTCACGAAACAGTCACATTGGTTGTTGTGGCGTCCGTATCTGTTGTGTAGGATGGATTTCAGGCGTTAGAGCCGCTGAAAGCGCTCGCGCTTCTACCTCCAGAAAGCAATACCCCAAGGCAATTAGTAGACTTTGGCAGAGGAGACCGTTCCCCTAGATGTCTTTTTGCAGACTGTTCCCCCGCCCGCTCGCGGCCTGTTTCGCCCTGAGCCTTCTGGCCGTCTCCGCGCAGGCTCAGCAGCAGAGCGCGACGCGCCCGCGTCAGGCCACCGCCGCGACGACCATCACCAGCGAAGTTGACGGGCGAGCGAAGCTCGAAAACGACCTCGTCGTGGTTTCGACCGCCGAGGACGAGACGGAGCCGGAGTACGAAATCCCGCGTTTCGGTCAGGGGCCGGCGGGGCTCGGGCAGCTTGAGCGGACGATGTTGCTGGCGATTGAGCAGCGGCTCGGGACTCCGTACCGGCTGGGGACGGAGGGGCCGACCCGCTACGACTGTTCCGGTTTCGTGTGGAGCGTCTTCCAGCAGGCGGGCGTGCCGTTCGAGCGCACCAACGTGCGTAACTTCTGGCACTCGTTCGCGCAGCCGACCGAGGATGAGAAGTTCAAGTTCGGGACGTTGGTCTTCTTCAACAACCTCGGGCACGTCGGCATCGTCGCCGACGAGCACGGCTTCTACCACGCCTCGACGAGCAAGGGCGTCGTCTACTCGCGCTTCGACGAATACTGGACGAAGCGCATCAACGGCTTCCGACGCATCCCGCTCGCGACCTCTTTGATCGCCTCCGCCGGCAGGTGAAGACTTAGCAGACTAAAAGGCGGACTCGTAAACGCACGTCAGGCCGACGCCCTCCGAAGAGGGGTCGGCCTGACGCTTTTGGTGAGCCGTCTTTAGGGGCGGAAGCCGACGACGAAGCCCGCGCGCTGCTCGCCCGACTTGCTCTCGCTGAAGACGATGACGCGCTCGACGGCGACGTAGAACATGTGGTCGTCCTCGTCAACCATGTGCGCCACGCCCTCGTCCACCTTGACGAGCTTGCCCCGCAGGCTCGACGAGCCGCCGCAGAACATGTCTAATTTCTTCCCAACCATCTTGGCCAAAAGTTCTTGCATCTTCCGCACTCCTCGGTTGAAACGATGAAGGATGAATGGCGAGCGTTGAAGGATAAACCGAAAACCTCCGGCTTGCAATTCACCCCTCTGACTTCCGCCGCCGCCGCTTCTTTTCCGGCTCCCACTCCCAGACCTTCTCGCACTTGTCGTCGACTTCGGGGCCCTTCTTGACCTCGCGGAAGGTGATCTGGACGAGCGGAACGACCGTCTCGTCGGCCTGCTGGCGGCGCTCGAACTGGAGCACGTCGTAGTAGACGCAGCGCGAGCGGTCTGGGTACTCGCGGCAGACGCCGGGGCGCGCGTGGTAGATGGTGCAGCCTCGCTTCTCCTGATCGAGGAACATGCAGGTCTCGGCGAAGATCACGTCTTCGACCTTCTTGAGTATGCGCTCGTTCTCCCACCGCGTCGTGTAGCGGCGGCGCGCCGCCTCGAAGCTGACGCCGAAGTGTTTGGCGAGCCGCGTGATGTCGCGCTTGGTCACCTGCACGCGCTCGTAGATGGAACAGCAGAAGGCCGGGCACTTCGTACAGTCGAAGTAGACGCGCGGCTGATCGTCCTTGATTGTTTTAACCATTGGTTCCCCGGAATCGCTTTACCTTCTCTCGGACTTCTCGTATTCGGCGAGCAGCAAGTCCATCAACTCGGCACGCCGGTCGTAGAGCCGCTTCAACTCGCGCGGCTCGTGGCGCGCGAGCGCGTAGGACGTGATGACGGGCAGCGCGATGGTCGAATCGACGTAGCAGACCACCGCGTCGGGCAGGCGCTCGGGGTCGACCTTGCCCCACGAGACGGCCTCGCCCGGCGTCGCGCCCGACAAGCCCCCGGTGTCGGGGCGCGCGTCCGTCACCTGCAAAAAGTAGTCGTGGCCGCGCTCGTCGATGCCGAGCACTTCCTGAATCTGCGGCTCGGTCTGGAGCATGAAATTCTTGGGGCTGCCGCCGCCGAGGATGAAGACGGCCGACTTGCCGCCGTGCTTCTTGCCCTTGTCGCCGCGGCCGTGGATGGCCCCGCGCTTGGCGGCGAGGACGAGCGAGGCCGTCTCGTTCACGTCGGCCGACGGGTCGAAGGCGAGCTTGTTGCCTTGAATCGCCTTCGCCGCGACGTTCATCCCGATGGACGAGTCGCCGGGGCTCGAAGTGTAGAGCGGCACGCCGAACTCGTAGGCGGCGGCGAGGAAAGACTTGTTCTCTATCCCGAGTTTGCGCTCGCGCTCAAGCACGTACTTGCCGCAGAGGTTGTGGAACTCGGCCGTGGACATCGGCCGCTGGAACTCCTCGCCCTCGATGAGCCGCCGGAAGAAGGCGTCGGTGTCGAGCAGCACCGAGTAATCGAAGAAGATGTCGTAGATGCGTACGACCTCCTCTTCGCGCAGCGTCACGTCGGAGACGGCCGTGTTCCCCTGATGGAGCGAGAGGCCGATGCCGAAGTGCGTGTCGTGGTAGAGGTTCGCCCCCGTCGTGATGACCCAGTCGACGAAGCCCGCGCGCATCAGCGGGATGAGCGCCGAAATCCCGAGCCCCGCCGGCGTCAACGCGCCCGTGATGGAGAGCCCGACCGTCACGTCCGGCTCCAGCATCTTCCGCGCGAAGAGCTGGCACGCCTCGCGCAGCCGCCCCGCGTTGTACGCGAGAAAGGTCTCGTCCACGAGGTCGGCCACCGTCTCGCCGCCCGCGATGGGGCGCGGGTCGATGCGCCGCCCCGAAAGGTATTTGCTGCTCTTCTTCTTCGCCATTCTTCCCCTGTGAAAAGTAGGTTTGTGACTTTTAACTACTCGGCCGCCGCGGCGGCGTTGCCGTCTTCCTCGCGCGTGCGGCGCAGGCGCAGGCGGCCGATGCGGCGTTCGTCGGCTTCGAGGACTTCCACGTCGAGGCCGCGAAAGTTGAACCGCGCGCCCGGCTCGGGGACGCGCCCCGACTCGTTGATGACGAGGCCGGCGATGGTCGTGAAGTCGTCGTCCTCTATCTCAAGGTCGAAGAGCCGTTCGATCTTCCCGACCTCGGTCGAGCCGAGCACGTCGTAGTAGCCGTCGTCGCCCTCGACTATCTCGACGACCTCCTCGCCCTCGATGTCCTCGTCCTCTATCTCGCCGACTATCTCTTCGAGGATGTCTTCGACGGTCAGCAGCCCGGCCAGCCCGCCGTACTCGTCTATGACGAGCGCGAGCTGCACATGCACCTTCTGCATCTCCTCGAACAGCTCGTCCACCGACTTCGTCTCCGGGACGAAGTAGGCGGGCCGCAGCAGCGGCTCGATGGGGTCGCCCTCGCGCCCCTCGGCCCAGCAGGCGAGCAGGTCGCGGACGTAGATGATGCCGACCACGTCGTCTATCTGCCCGCGGTAGACGGGCAGGCGCGAGTACTTCGACTCGACCATCGCGTCGCGCGCCTCGCGCACGGTCGCCCCCAGCGGGAGCGCGACGATGTCCGGGCGCGGCGTCATCACCTCGCCGGCGAGCGTCTCGCCGTACTCGATGATGGACTGGATGCGCTCGCGCTCCTCCTCTTCGAGGATGCCCTCCTCCTCGCCCACGTCGATGAGCGCCTGTATGTCGCCGCCGTTGTCGTCGTCGTCGGACTCCGCCGACTCGGCCCCGGTCTGCGTGACGTGCGGGTCGCCGCCGCCGCGCCGCAACGAGCGCTCGGCCGCGACCTGCCGCGGCGTGGCGACGAGCGAGAGCACGCCGTAAAACGGTCGGTAGAGCGGAAGCAGCGAGAGCAGCGTCCGCTCGGGGTTCGACGCCGAGAGCAGGCGCGGGATGACCTGCCGGAACAGCAGCGTCAGCCCGAGCGCGATGAAGAAGGCGATGAGCAGGAAGCGCCGCTCCGCGCCGAGCACCCGGTAGCAGACCGAAGTGACGAGCACGACGACCGCGACGAGCACGACCTGTATCGCCGCGGTCAGCGTGAAGCGGAAGCGCGGGCGGTTCTCCAGAATCTCGCCGAGGAAGACGACGCTCTCCGACGGCCGCTCGTCGCGCTCGCCCGTCAGCCGCCTGAGCCCCACGTCGCTCAACTGGCCGAACGCCGCGTCGACCGTCGAGAGGAAGGCCAGCACGAGCAGCAGCGCGCAGGCGGCAGCGGTTTCCAACTGGGTCTCCATAAAGGCCGTGAACCGTGAACCGTAAATCGTGACAAGTGAGAGCAGTTTTTATCTTGTCACGGCTTACGGTTTACGGCTTACGAAATTATATTCCGAGACGGCGGCGCAGTCTCAATTCGAGCGCGTTCATCTCGCCCCCGTCGGTCTCGTGATCGTACCCACACAGGTGCAGGAGCCCGTGCAGGATGAGCTGCCGCACCTCGCCCTCGAAGTCTAACCCGTGCTCCGCGGCCTGCCGCGCGGCCTGCTCCACCGACACCACCACGTCCCCCAAACTCAACCCCTCGCCCTTCTCAAACTCCTCCTGCCCCGCCGGGAACGACAACACGTCCGTCGTCCCCACCTTCCCCCGCCAACGCCGATTCAACTCCCGCATCGCCCTATCCGACACGAACGCCACCACCGCCCCCGCGTCCCCCGCCGGCACCACCTTCAAAGCCCTCTCCCCAAACTCCCGCCAACGCTCGGCGTCAATCGGCATCTTGCGCTGGCGGTTAACGACTTCGACCATAACGGGAGTGACGCGTGACGGGCGGCGGGCGACCGTTGGGTGACGAGCGGGCACGCTCTTTCCCGTCGCTCGCCGCCCGTCGCCTCATTTAAATCGACCCGGAGTTGCCGGTCTGCGACTCGTAGGCTTTGATGATCTGTTGGACGAGGCGGTGGCGGACGACGTCTTTGTCGGTGAAGTAGACGAACTCGATGCCCTCGACCTTCGAGAGAATGCGTTCGGCTTCGACGAGCCCGCTGCGCTTGCCGGTGGGGAGGTCGATCTGCGTCACATCGCCGGTGATGACCGCCTTCGACCCGAACCCGATGCGCGTCAGCGCCATCTTCATCTGCTCGCTCGTCGTGTTCTGCGCCTCGTCGAGGATGATGAAGGCGTCCGCAAGGGTTCTGCCGCGCATGAAGGCTAGGGGGGCGACTTCGATGATGCGCTTCTCAAGCATCTTGGCGACGCGCTCGGCGTCCATGAGGTCGAAGAGCGCGTCGTAGAGCGGGCGCAGATAGGGGTCAACCTTCTCCTGCAGGTCGCCGGGGAGGAAGCCCAGACGCTCGCCGGCCTCGACCGCCGGGCGCGCGAGGACGATGCGGCTCACCTGCTTCAAGGTCAGCGCCTGCACGGCCATCGCGACGGCGAGGTAGCTTTTGCCCGT
The DNA here is from genome assembly GCA_040509515.1 of Pyrinomonadaceae bacterium. GTDB lineage: Bacteria > Acidobacteriota > Blastocatellia > Pyrinomonadales > Pyrinomonadaceae > QHXN01. Next base: position 8,592 of record JBEVKV010000372.1, read on the forward strand.
CCCGGCGGGGCCGATGCCGAAGACGATGTCGTTGGACTGGATGGCCTCGATGTAGCGGCGCTGGTTGGCAGACTTGGGCGCGACCTGCTTCTTGCCGGCGGGGTTGAAGCGCGCCTTCGTGAAATAGTCGCGCAGGCTGTAGCCGCGGTCTTCGGCGCTCTGCGCGAAAGCCTCGCGCAGCTCCTTGTCGGTGAAGGTCTTGCCCTCGCGGAAGAGCGCGGCGAAGTCTTCGATGATGCGCCCGGCGGTCTCAACGTCCTCGGGCGTGCCGTCGAGCGTCAAATCCTGACCGCGCGCGTCGACGCGCACGTCAAGGAGCGATTCGAGGTACTTGATGTTCTGGTCGTGGACGCCGTAGAGCGTCTCGACGGCGCGCGGCGGAAGCTCGATCTTCTTCAAAAGTCGCTCTCTTCTCCTTGTCTCGTGGAAAGCCTTGCGTGGCGGCGCCGGGGGCGGATGAGGCGTTCTGGGACGGTCTCTGTCATTGCAGAAACGACGCTACAACACACCCGGCGGGGGTGTCAACGCGAAGGGGCACGGGCGCGCCGGGTTCCGTACCGTGGCGCACACGCACGCCTCCCGGCACCCGCCCGCGCCCCGCCTTGACACCCGCGCGGCCGCTCCCTATACTTTGGGCTTTGCTCTGGCGGCCGGATTCGCGACCGTGGGCCGCCGCGAGAGTTTTTGCAGACCAGAGATGTTCCGACGGAGTTGAATTAAGAGATGCCTAATCACAAGTCAGCCGAAAAGCGAGTGCGCCAGAACGAGAAGAGGCGCGACATCAACCGCGGCAACCGCGGCCGCCTGCGCACGGGAATCAAGAAGCTGCGCGCGGCGATTGAGTCCGGCGAGGGCGCGCAGGAGCTTCTGCCCCAGACCGTCTCGCTCATCGACAAGGCCGTCCAGAAG
>JBEVKV010000373.1:0-15224 GCA_040509515.1 Pyrinomonadaceae bacterium
CTTGCCGTAGACCTCGCCGGCCTCCTCGATGGTCGCGCGCGCCACCATCGAAGAGGGCGAGGACTTGGCGTAGGGCGCGGAGCCCAACTCGCTTATCTCCACGTCCTGAAAGCCGCGCTTGTCGAGGTGCTCGCGGAGCAGCGCGACGACCAGCTCGGGCGCGAGGTCTGGGACGAGCCGGAAGTCGAGGCGCGCGGTCGCGGCGCCCGGCAGAATCGTCTTCGCGCCCGCCTCGGTGTGGCCGGTGCGGATGCCGCAGATGGTGCAGGTCGGGCCGAAGATAAGCTCCTTCGCCAGTTCCCTCCCCGTCATCCCGTGCAGCCAGCCGCCGATGCGGAACTCGCGGCGCAGCCCCGCCTCGTCCAGCTCGATGGTCTTGAGCATCTGCCGGTCTTCGGACGTGAGCGGCGCGACGTGCGACGAGAAGCCGTCGATGGTGATGACGCCTGTGGGCGAGACGACGGTCGAGAGCGCCTGCACCAGACGCCACGCCGGGTTCGGGACGATGCCGCCCCACTTCGAGTGGAGGTCTGTGCGCGCCCCCTGCGCGCGCAGTTCGAGGAAGGCGATGCCCTTGAAACCGAGGTTGATGACCAGACGCTCTTTGGTGTCTTTGTAGCCGTCGTCCCAGACGCAGCCGTCGGCGCGCAGCAGTTCCGCGTTCTCCGAGGCGAAGCGGTAGAGGCTCGGGCTGGCGAGTCCGTCCTCGCCCTCGACGACGAAGCGCAGACAGACGGGGAGCTTGCCGTAGGTCTTCTGGTAAGCCTCGACGGCCGCGACGCGCGCGACGAGGTCGCCCTTGCTGTTCGACGCGCCGCGTGCGAAGAGCACCCCGTCTTTGACGACGGCCGCGAACGGGCCGGAACTCCACTCGGTCAACTGCCCGACCGGCTGCACGTCGTAATGGCCGTAGACGAGGAAGCAGCGCGGCCCCGCGCCGCACTCGCCGTAGATGATGGGGAAGCCGCTGCCGACTTTGAAGGTGCGTGTGCCCGCGCCGACGCGCTGCAACATCTGCTCGACCTTCTCGGCCACCGCGCGCATCCCCGTCCCGCGCGCCGCCACCGACGGCATGCGACACAGGTCTTGCAGCCGCTCGGTGAACGAGCGCGCGTGGCGGTCAACGTATCTGTCGAAGCGCGTGAAAGACATATTGTCGGAGTGACGAGTGATGAGTGATAAGTGAAAACAAGGCCCGTTCTTCTTTCTTATCACTCATCACTCATCACTTATCACTATAAAAAAGGTAACGCGGCGCGGAGGGGTCGCGCTCGAAGCCGGCGCAGACGAGGCCGGCGGCGAAGGTCGCCTGAAACTCGCCGCGGACGCGGAGCAGTTCGGCGCGCGCGGCCGACGGGTCTTCCGAGACGAGCACGCCCCAGTTGGGGGGAATCGCGACGGCGGCGGACGGACGCCCGAGTGGACGGGGAGTCTCGCCGCGCGCCAACGCCTCGACGCGCGGCGAGTCGAGTTCCCACTCGGCGACGAGGCGGTCGCTGTCGAGCCCGAGCGGCTCGGCGAACTTCCCCGTCACGGTCGAGTAGTCGGTGCCGTAGTAGTTGACGGCGTAGCGGCGGACGACGACGCCCAGTCGGTTGAGGTTGAAGTGGGCGTTGCGCGCCTGACCCGGATCCCACGTCCAGCGTATGAAGCGCCGCCCCTCCGAGAGCACGCGCGCGCGCTGCGCCCACTTCAGGCGCGCGCCGACGCCGAGGTTCTGGTAGTCCTTCGCCACGGCCATCATGTGCGAGTAGCCGATTGATTCTTCCGCGCCTGTGCCGGGCGCGCGCCGCACGGCCACCTGATTGAGGACGAAGCCGACCATCCTCTCGCCCGCGAACGCGCCGAGCGTAAAGCCGCCCGCGCTGCGCGCGACGATGAGGTGTCGGCGCGGCGACAGCTCAAGGTCGGGCAGGCCGAACGCCTCGCGCTGCAAACGCACGCACTGGTCGAACTCCTCGACGGTCGCGCACTCGCGTATGTCCACCTCTCCGCTCTCGGCCATCCTCAACACCCGCCCTCAAATCTCGATTAGCTCGTACCAGCGTTGTGGGACTTCCTCGATGCGGCGCTCGGCCGCGCGCTCGGCGATGTCGCCGGCGAAGTTGACGAGCGCCAGCCGGCCGGTTTCGCGGTAGCGCGGCTCGACCGAGTCGCGCAGCTCGCGCGCGTATGCGCGGACGCCGCAGCCTATTTTGAAGAGCACCAGCCGCTCCGTGTCGCCGTGCTTGAGGAGCCACGCGACCTTGCGCATCGAGACCATCCCGCACTCGCCCCAGAAGAGGAAGCGCGCGCCGGCGCGGGTGCGTGCGTCGCCCGCGCCGCCCAGTGAAACGAGGTCGGGCTTGTAGCGCAGTCCGACCGGCAGTTCTATCTCAAGGTTCGGGTACTCGCGCGCGAACATCGCGTACCCGAGCGCCTTCATCAGCACATGGCCGTAAGATTCGCCCCGGCGCTGCCAGAGCCGCACACGTCTTCCGACCAGCTCGAAGTCGTGAAGCATCCAAAAGCCCTGACCTTTGACGCCGAGGGCGGTAGGTAAACCTCCGCCCCGAAAGTCCGTCGAAACCCTCAAACTAAAACCGGGAAATTGGATTCTAACGTGTCGGCCGCCGCCTGTCACCCGGGACGAAGGAGGGAGGGAGAATGACGAAGGGACAGCCGTTCAGCCGTCCCCTCATCCTTCATCCTTCCGGCTTAAACCCTTTCGGATTAGTCTGCGAAGGCAACGGTCAGCTCGCGGAGTGTTGCGGAGTCGGAGGCGTCGGCGCGGGCGGACTCTTCGCGGTTGACGTGGCGGTAGAGGATGTCTCGCTGCTGCGGGCGGAAGCCGGCCTCGCGTATGAGGTAGCGGAGCATCTTCTCGTCCGCCTCGTTGTGCGCGCCGGCTGCGGAGACGACGTTCTCCTCAATCATGATTGAGCCCATGTCGTCCGCGCCGAAGCGCAGCACGACCTGCCCGAGTCGGAGGCCCTGCGTCAGCCACGACGACTGGATGTGCTCGACGTTGTCGAGGAAGAGGCGCGAGACGGCGAGCATGCGCAGGTAGTCCATCCCCGTCAACTCTTCCTTTATCTTCCGGCCGAGCGCGGTGTTCTCGCGCTGAAACGTCCACGGGATGAAGGCCGTAAAGCCGCCCGTCTCGTCCTGCAGGTCGCGAATCCTTTGCAGGTGCCGGACGCGGTGCACGGTGCTGTCGCCGATGCCGAACATCATCGTGGCCGTCGTCCGCAGGCCGACGCGGTGCGCCGCGCGCATCACCGAGAGCCACTCGTCGGTCGTGCACTTGGTCGAGACGCGCTTGCGCACCTCGTCGTCGAGAATCTCGCCGCCGCCGCCGGGCATGCTGTAGAGCCCGGCCTCTTTGAGTCGGCCGAGAATCTCCTCGTAGGAGAGTTTCGAGATGAGGTGGATGTTGTGAATCTCGGGCGGCGAGAAACAGTGGAGCTGGAAATCCGGGTAGCGCGCGTGGAGCGTACGCAGGAGGTCTTCGTACCACTCGATGCCGAAATCGGGGTGGAGCCCGCCCTGCATCAGCACGCCCGTGCCGCCGAGCGCGATGGTCTCGTCGATGCGCTCGCAGATGTCTTCGACGGTGCGGACGTAGGTGTCGGGCTTGCCCGGCCGGCGGTAGAAGGCGCAGAAGGTGCAGACGACGTTGCAGACGTTCGTGTAATTGATGTTGCGGTCGATGATGTACGTGACGACATCCGACGGGTGTTTGCGCCGCCGCACCTCGTCGGCCGCCACGCCCATGCGCGCCACGTCGTAGGATTCGAGGAGCGTCGAGCACTCCTCCGCCGTCATGCGCCCGCCCGCCAGCACGCGGTCGAGAATCGGTTGAATGTCTGTAGTCATTGCAAATTTCAAATTTGAAATTTCAAATTCCGCATTCTGCCAGCCGCGCGCGGCAGGAGAGCACGGTTTTCGTTAAAGTTTTTGAGGCACGCCGTGCGCCGGGCCGTTCGGCCTTACTCTTATTCAACATCCGTGCCGACGAACTTGAGCGGGCGGAGCGTCTCGATTACGCCGTGCCTGTGCGCGAGGCGGAAGAAGAGTTCGAGCCCGGCCGCGAGTTCTTCATCCAAGTCGAAGGCGATGTTGCGCGTCAGGTAGCGCACAAGCTCCTCGCGCGGTCGCCCGAGTTCCCTTTCGTAAACGTCGACGATCTCTTCGACGCTCGCCAGCCCCTCGTCGCGCGCGCCCGCGAAGTCTATCGCGCGCACGCTCTCGGCCGCAGACTCGTGCGCCATCCACATCGCGAAGACGAAGCCGAGCCCCGTGTGCTCGCGCCACAGGGCGGCCATGTCGTAGACGCGCAAGCCTTCGCGCTCGAACGTCATCGCCGGGTCGCCGATGACGAGCGCCGCGTCGTGTCGCGCGAGCATTTGCCCGAGGTCGGGCTCCGCCTGTTCGAGCCGCGGCGCGCGCCCCAGAAACTCGCGGCAGATGACCTCGATGAGCGCGGCGGAGGTGCGCGACTCGACGCTGAGCGCGATTGACTCGACCTCTTCGAGCCGCGCGCCGCGCGTGACGAGGACGACGCTGTGAACTTCCTCGCGCGCGCCGACGCAGACGCCGGGCACGATGGCCGTCTCGGGCAGACGCTGGTACTCGACGACGGGGACGAGCGCCGCCTCGACCTGCCCGCGCGCGAGCATGTCGGCGCAGCGCGCGGGGGCGGTGTCGGTCAAAAGCTCGACCTCTCCGCGCCGACGGCCCCGCGCAAAACTCCAGATGAGCGGGGCCGTGTTCAGATAGCTCGACGCCGCCACGCGCGGGGCGACGCCGCCTGCCGGAACTCTCTTCGACTCTTCCCTCAACGCCCCTCCGAACTCCATTCTTTAACGGCCTTCGAGATGCTAACCCACACCCGCGCGCGCCCGCAACAACTGCCTCGGCCGCGCGCGCGGCGCTGCGTTGACAGCCACCGCACGCGCCCTTACCATGCACTCCACTCATGCGGATTTACGACATCAGCGTGGCACTGACGCCGGGCGAGACGCCGACCTACCCGGGCGACCCGGGGCTGGAGGTCGGCTCTTGGAGCGCGATTGCGCGCGGCGACGCCGCCAACGTCACGGTGCTCAACTTCGGCGCGCACACCGCCACGCACATCGACGCCCCCGCGCACTTCATCGAGGGCGCGCCGGGGCTCGCCTCGCTCCCGCTCGACGCGCTCGTCGGAGAGGCGCGCGTCGTCGAGATTCCCACGGACGCACGCGCGGTCGAGGAGCGGCACGTCGGCGCGGAGGCGCTCGGCGGCGCGTCGCGCGTGCTCTTCAAGACGCGCAACTCTGACTTCTGGGGCCGGCGCGACGGCCGCTTCCGCGAAGACTTCACGTACATCGAACCCGCCGCCGCGCGCGCGCTCGCCGCCGCGGGCGTGCGCCTCGTCGGCTTCGACTACCTCTCGGTTGAGAAGTTCGGCTCCGAAGATTTCGAGACTCACATGGCGCTGCTCGGGAGCGGCGTCGTCATCGTCGAGGGGCTCGACCTGCGCGGCGTCGAGCCGGGGCTGTACGAACTCTTCTGCCTGCCGCTCAAAATCGCGGCGGGCAGCGGCGACGGCGCGCCGGCCCGCGCCGTCCTCCGCACGCTCGCTTGAGGAGAACGCGATGATCGAGAAGGTCAGCCTGTCCGAGAAGTTCGGACTCTTCGAGGAGCACTGGAGCCCGAAGATCGCGGGCGAGGTGGGCGACGCTTACGTCAAGCTCGTCAAGTTTCGGGGCGACTTCGTCTGGCACAAGCACGAAGAGGAGGACGAGATGTTTCTCGTCGTCAAGGGCGAAATCGTCATCCGCCTGCGCGACGGCGACGTGCGTCTCTCCGCGGGCGAGTTCGTCATCATCCCGCACGGCGTCGAGCACAAGCCGGTCGCCGAAGAGGAGGCGCACGTCCTGCTCTTCGAGCCCAAGACCGTCCTCAACACCGGCGACGTGGTCGAGGAGCGCACGCGCCCCGTGCTCGAACGAATCTGAGCGCGGGACAAAACCCGCCCGGCCCGCGCGACGTATACAAAAACGCTGACAGGAGGAAGACCCCCCGAATGAGTAACCCGAAGTCGGACGCGCGCGGCGCGGAAGAGAAGCCGGAGGCCGTTGACGTTAACTCGCGCGGCTACCGCGAGCGCGTCTTCGAGATCGTGCGCCGCATCCCCACGGCGCGCGTGATGACCTACGGGCAGCTCGCCGAAATTCTCGGCGAGGGCTACACGGCGCGCACCGTCGGCTTCGTCATGCACTCGGCCGACGCGTCCGTCCCGTGGCAGCGCGTCATCAACGCGCAGGGCGCGTGCTCGACGGGGCGCGTCATCGTCCCGCCCGACCTGCAACAGCGCATGCTCACGTCCGAGGGCGTCGTCTTTAACGAGAAGGGGCGCTGCGACCTCTCGCGCTACCGCTGGACGCCCGAGGAGTACGAGGCCGGCGGCGAGGTCGGCGGCGGCGAACAGCCCAGCCTCTTCGGCGACTAAAGGCCACGAGGAGCAACCCATGAGCGACCAGCAACTTCAGGTCAAGACGCCCTACAACATCAGCGAGCCGCGCTACACGGTCTCGCCGCAGATGGTGACGACGGCCTTCGAGCTTCCGGGCTACCGCGTCCGGCAGAACCTCGGCGTCGTGCGCGGCATCGTCGTCCGCTCGCGCAATCTCTTCGTCAACATCGGCGCGTTCTTCAACACCGTGGTCGGCGGCAACATCACGGCCTGGACAAACCTCTGCGAGTCCACGCGCCGCGACGCCTTCGAGATCATGATTCAGCACGCCACGGAACTGGGCGCCAACGCCATCATCGGCGCGCGCTACGACGCGACCGAGGTCGCGCAGGGGGCGACCGAAGTCCTCGCATATGGCACCGCCGTCGTCGTCGAGCCGCTCGAAGGCACGGGGATTTACGGCTCGTGAGTGGCGGCGGGGCGGAGCCGCAAGGGCTGTCGGCTGAAGAACTTGCGCAGCTCGAAGAGGTGTTCGGCCGGATTCCGTACGTGCGCCTGCTCGGCTTCGAGTTCGTCTCGGCCGGACGCGGCGAGGCCGTCTTCGCCGTCGAGGCGCGCGAGGAGCTGACGCGGATGGGCGGAATTATGCACGGCGGCGCCGTCGTCTCGCTCATGGACACGGCCGCCGCCTTCGCCGTCCACACCCTGCTCGAACCCTCCGGGCGCACCGTCACGGTAGACCTGACGGTACATTTCCTCCGCCCCGCCGGCTCCGGCCGCGTCGAGGCGCGCGCACGCGTCCTCCGTCGCGGCCGCCGCGTCATCATCCTCAACGTCGAAGCTACGGACGCCGCGGGCGAGCTAATCGCAACCTCCACAATGACTTACTACACGCAAGGATAGACGCCCGCCTCCCTTTTCGGTCAACTTTTTAACAAAGCCAGAGCCCTCCGGCGGCTGGCAGTCCGCGCCCGCCCGGACTCGCCGTAAATTCATAAAAATCAATAGACAAACTTGGTTGTCTTGTGCCAAAATGTGTTTGCCACTAGACCTTTAAAAAGGTCTCAGTTCTTTTTCGCACCCTCGGTACTCGCGTCTCGCCCCTACTACTTCTCCGGCTGGGACTGCCGATGCTCTCGCTCTACAGCAACCTTCTCGCACAGCACCCGCGCCAACTGACCTCAGTCCGTTGCGCGGAGCCTACCATTGTGCAGCTACAGCGGTATTTCGAGGACGTGGTGCTGGAGAACAATTTGGCGGCGCTGGTGGTCGAGAGCCTTCTGCCCGAGACGCAGCGGTCGATGCGCGACATCGCGCGCGTGCGCGAGATGGGGCGGCTCGCGCGCTACTCGTTCTTCTTCGCCGCCCCGGACGACGCGCTCTTCTCGACCGAGCTTTCCGACGGCGACACCGAGCGCGAGCCGTTCCTGATGCCGAAGGCGGCCGGGGCGGACGTGCGTGAGCGTTTCGTGGTCATCGCCGACGCGCGGTTTTCGGCGCTGATGGCTTCGGTCAGGACGGAGGAGGAGGGTCAGGAGTCGGCCGGCGACGAGGTCATCTGGTCGTTCGAGCCCGACATCGTCTACTCGGCGCTCGAATACCTGATGGCGCGCGTCACGGCCGAGGTGCCGACGCACGCGCGACTCTTCGCGAAGGCGGTGCGCACCTGCGTGCCGAAGACGACCTCGCTCCAGCTCACCGTCTCGGTGACGACGAAGCTGGCGCGGCTGCTGCAAGAGCAGGCGGTGCGCGAGATCGCCGTCAACCGCATCTCGACCGCCATCCGCAGCTCGCTTGAGCTGCCGAGCGTGCTCCAGACGACGGTCAACGAGGTCGGGCAGGCGCTCGGCGCGCAGTCGAGCGCGCTCGGCGTCGAGGGCGAGCACGGGCAGCCGTCTCTGACCACCTGCTACTTCCGCGACGGCGAGGACGACGACGACAAGCGCGCCGAGATGCTCGGCGACATCGACGCCATCGGCGTCCGCCTGCGCGGGCGCATGAAGACCTACGTCCACGACGGTTCGAGCGACGCGCTCGACACCGACATGCCGCCCGTGGCGGCCGTCCCCGTCATCTACCACGACCGGACGATGGGCGTGCTGCTGGTGACTTCGGACAACCCGCAGCGCGTCTGGCAGGACAACGAAGTGATGCTGCTGCGCACGGTGGCCGACCAGGTCGCCGTCGCCGTCAACCACGCGCGGCTCTTCCAGCAGATGCAGCATCAGGCGCTGACCGACGGCCTGACGGGCTGCTTCAACCGGCGCTTCTTCGAGATTCAGCTCGAGCGCGACCTGCACCTCGCGACGCGGATGCGACAGCCCGTCTCGCTCATCCTCCTCGACATCGACCACTTCAAGCGCGTCAACGACACGCACGGCCACGACGCGGGCGACGCCGCGCTGCGCATCCTCTCCAACGCGCTGCGCGAGGAGTTGCGCGGTGTGGACACCGCCGCGCGCTACGGCGGCGAGGAGTTCGCCATCATCCTCCCGCAGGCCGGCCCCGAGGGCGCGCAGGTCGTCGCCGAGCGCCTGCGCTCGCGCATCGAGCGGACGGAGGTTCCGGGCGTCGGCCGCATCACGGCCTCGCTCGGCGTCGCGACCTTCCCCGGCGACGCCAGCTCGCGCGAGCTGCTGGTGACGAGCGCCGACCGCGCCCTCTACCAGGCCAAGCGCACGGGTCGCAACAGGGTCTGCTCGACCACCGACCTCCCCGCCGACGAAATCTTCTCGCTCCCGTACGAGCCGGTGCTGCCCGTCCACGAGACGGCCGAGGTCTACAACAGCCCCGCCCCCGAAGCGCCCGCGGCCGCGCCCGAACTGCACGAGGCGGCCAACCCGCCGGCCGTCTAAAAACTCCCGACTTTCACACCCGACACGAGACTTTTGAACGCGGCCCGCCGGGGCCGCGTTTGTCTTTGCGGGTGAAAATCGCGCATCATAGGCGCGAAGGAAAGTTGAACGGACAAGCTGTTGTTCCGAGAGCGGCCCGGCCGTCTTCAGCGCTCATGGACGATCTGCGAAAATTCGCGCGCTACTTCCGACCGTATAAAACGTCGCTCGTCGTGGGCGTGCTCTGCATCCTCGCCGGGACAATCGCCGGGCTGCTCATCCCGGTCTTCGTCGGTCAGGCGGTGGACGACCTCGGCGCGGGGCCGACGTGGGGGAAGATCACGCGCTCGGCGCTGCTCGTCGTCGGCGCCAGCCTCGTCAGCGGCGTCTTCCTCTTCCTCCAGCGCCGCATCCTCATCGGCATGTCGCGCCACGTCGAGTACGACCTGCGCCAGGACTTCTACGCGCACCTCCAGCGCCAGCCGCTCAGCTTCTTCCACGCGCACCGGACGGGCGACCTGATGGCGCGCGCCACCAACGACCTCGCGGCCGTGCGCCAGCTCGCCGGGCCGATGGTGATGTACGCGCTCCAGACGGCCTTCGTCGTCCTCATCATCCTCCCGCTGATGCTCAGGATAAGCGTGCGGCTGACGCTGCTCCTCTTCGTGACGATGCCGTTCGTCTCGTTCACGGTGAAGTACTTCGGCCAGCAGGTGCACATCCGGTTCGAGAAGATTCAGGACTTCTTCTCGCAGATTACGGCGCGGGCGCAGGAGAACATCTCGGGCGCGCGCGTCGTGCGCGCCTACGCGCAGGAGGACGCGGAGGCGGCGGCCTTCAACACCCTCAACCGCGAGTACGCGACGCGCAACCTGAGCCTCGTGCGCGTCTCGGCGCTCATGCGCCCGCTCATCCAGTTCTTCATCGGGCTCGGGATGGTCTTAATCGTCTGGTACGGCGGCGTCCTCGCCGTGCGCGGCGAGATTACGCCGGGGCAGTTCGTCGAGTTCACGCTCTTCCTGATGCGGCTCATCTGGCCGCTCATCGCGCTCGGCTACGTCGTCAACCTCTACCAGCGCGGCACCGCGAGCCTCAAGCGCATGAACGCCATCTTCGCCGTCGAGCCCGCGATTAAGGACGCCGAGGGCGCGCAGGCGAAGCCCCCGATTCGCGGGCGCATCGAGTTCCGCGACCTGACGTTCTCTTACGGCGACCACCTGCCGCCGGTGCTCAAGGACGTGAGCCTGACGATTGAGGCCGGGCAGACGGTCGCCTTAGTCGGGCGGACGGGGTCGGGCAAATCCACGCTGATGAACCTCGTCCCGCGCGTGATAGAGGCGCCGCCGGGCACGGTCTTCGTCGACGGCGTTGACGTGCGCGACTACCCGCTCGCGCAGTTGCGCCCGGCCGTCGGCTACGTCCCGCAGGAGACGTTCCTCTTTAGCGAGACGCTGGCGGAGAACGTCGCCTTCGGCGTCGAGTCGTCAGCGCGCGCCGACGTGGAGTGGGCGGCCGAGATCGCCGGGCTCGCCGACGACGTGCGCGAGTTCCCCGCCGGTTTCGACACGATGGTCGGCGAGCGCGGCATCACGCTCTCGGGCGGGCAGAAGCAGCGCACCGCCATTGCGCGCGCCGTCATACGGCAGCCGCGCATACTCATCCTCGACGACGCGCTCTCCGCCGTCGACACCTACACCGAGGAGAAGATTCTGGGGCGGCTGCGCGGCGTGATGCGCGAGCGCACTTCGCTCATCGTCTCGCACCGCATCTCGACCGTCCGCGACGCCGACCTCATCTGCGTCCTCGACGAGGGGCGCATCGTCGAGCGCGGCACGCACGAAGGGCTGCTCGCCGCGGGCGGCGAGTACGCCGCGCTCTACGAGCGGCAGTTGCTCGAAGAGGAGCTGGCGGCGAGCTGAAACGAACTTTGTGGGAGGAGGCAGGAGCCGATGATGAACCGACCGGCCGCGGGCGCGGCCTCCGACGCCGAGCTTAATCTCAGACTCCGCACGATGCGGATTATCTGGGGGGCGTTCCTGATGGCCGTCGGCCTGTTCGTCCTCGTCACGCGCCTCGCGCGCCCGGACGACGAGGCCGTTGCGGAGATGGACGGGGGCAACACGACGTTGCTCTACGTGCTGGCGGCGCTGGCGCTCTCCACGGTCGTCGCCTCCTTCGTCCTGAAGGCGGGTTTTTACAGTCGCGCGGCCGCGCAGCAGCAGCCGGGGGTGTTGCAGACCGGCTTCATCGTCGCGATGGCGCTCTGCGAGTCGGCGGTGCTCTTCGGGCTGGTGGGAGTCTTCACCACATGGAACGACTACGCCTACCTCCTCTTCGCCCTCGGCGCGCTCGGCGAGGTGCTGCACTTCCCGCGCCGCGAGCAGTTGATGTCGGCGTACTACAGGCGAGGGCTGTGAGCCGCGAGGGTCGAGGGTCGAGGGTGTTTTAGACGAAAGCCGAAAGAATGTCTGCGGAAGCAAAACAGTTTCACGAGGAGGAGGCGCTCAAGCAGTTCGACCGCGGGAGCGCGCGCCGCCTGCTGCGTTACCTCAGGCCGTACAGCCGGCAGATCGTGCCGGCGCTCCTGCTGACGCTGCTCGTCAACGCGCTCGGCGTCGTCGAGCCGAAGTTCTTCCAGTACGCCATCGACTGGTACATCAACCCCGCCATCGACCAGCGCGCACAGCTCGTCGGCGGCGAACAGTGGGGCGCGGTCTACGCGCACGTCTCGCGCGGGCTGATGCTGCTCGGGCTCGCCTTCCTCGGCGTGAAGCTCTTGCAGATGCTCGTCTCGTACCTACAGGCCGTCCTGCTCCAGTCGGTCGGGCAGCACGTCATGTACGACCTGCGCTCGGAGCTGTACGGGAAGTTGCAGCGGCAGGAGGTCGCGTACTTCGACCGCAACCCCGTCGGCCGCGTCATGACGCGGCTCACCTCGGACGTGGACGCGCTCAACGAGTTGTTCACCTCGGGCGTCATCGAGGGCTTGGGCGACGTGGTGATGGTCTTCGCCATCATCGGCTTCATGGCGTGGATGGACTGGCGTCTGACGCTGGTCGCGCTCATCACCGTGCCGCTGCTGTTCGCGGCGACGACGTGGTTCCGCAATCACGCGCGGCGCGGCTACGACCTCGTGCGGACGAAGCTCGCGCGCATCAACTCGTTTTTGCAGGAGCACATCTCGGGCGCGCAGACCGTCCAGATTTTCAACCGCGAGGCGAGGTCCCTGCGCCAGTTCCACGACGCCAACGACGACTACCGCAACGCCAACGTCGAGACGATCTTTTACTACGCGGTCTTCTTCCCGCTCGTGGACTTCATCGGCTCGCTCGGCATCGCGCTCATCATCTGGTACGGCGGCTGGCGCGTGATGCAGAACACGCCGACCTTCGAGGTGCTCTCCATCGGCGCGCTCGTCGCCTTCATCCAGTATTCGCAGCGGCTCTTCCAGCCCATCCGCGACATCTCCGACAAGTACAACGTCTTTCAGGCGGCGCTCGTCGCCTCGCACCGCATCTTCCGCACGCTCGACCAGCCCATCACGGTGCTGACGCCCGAGACGCCGAAGAGGTCGGGGCGCGCGCGCGGGCGCGTCGAGTTCCGCGACGTGTGGTTCGCATACAAAGATGAGGACTGGGTGCTGAAGGGCGTCTCGTTCGTCGCCGAGCCGGGCGAGACCATCGCGCTCGTCGGGCACACCGGGTCGGGGAAGACGACGATCACGAACCTCCTCATGCGCTTCTACGACGTGCAGCGCGGTCAGGTGCTTTTAGACGGGGTGGACGTGCGCGAGTGGGACTTGAAGTCCCTGCGCGAGAACTTCGCCGTCGTCCTACAGGACGTGTTTCTCTTCAGCGGGACGGTCGAGGGCAACATACGCCTCGGGCGCGCGGACATCACGGACGAGCGCGTCCTGTGGGCGGCGCGCGAGGTGCACGCCGACGGCTTCGTCGAGCGCCTGCCCGAAGGCTTCAAGTCCGAGGTGCGCGAGCGCGGGGCGGGCTTGTCGGTCGGGCAGAAGCAGCTCATCTCGTTCGCGCGCGCGCTCGCCTTCGACCCCGCACTGCTCATTCTCGACGAGGCGACCAGCTCCATCGACACCGAGACCGAGCAGCTCATCCAGCGGGCCATCGAGCGCGTCCTGCGCGACCGCACGGCCGTCGTCGTCGCGCACCGCCTCTCGACCGTCCAGCGCGCCGACCAGATTCTCGTCCTCCACCACGGCGAGCTGCGCGAGCGCGGCACGCACCAGCAGCTCCTCGCGCGCCGCGACCTCTACTGGCGGCTCTACAAACTCCAGTACGCCGACGACTCGCGCGGCGGCAGCGGGGCGCTCCCCGAGACGCCGAGCCTCCAGTACGGCGACTAGCCGAAGGCCCTTTCTATGGGAGAGTTCGGCAAATGGCTGCTGCACGAAGACCAAAAGGAGCTGTTCGACTATCTCTTCGCCGTCGCCCTGAACGCGGTCTTCCTCGCGCTCGTCGCGCTGTTGCTCTGGCCCGCGGGCAAGGCGGCGACCGCCGTCAGCCTTGCGCGCGGCTTCTGGGCCTTCTGGACGGCCATCATTCTGACGACCGCGGTGGTGGCCCTCGTCCAGCGCCTCTTCCGCGTCGACATGTATTCGCACGCGGACGCTTACGTCATCACGGGGCTCGCGGTCGGCGGCGTCCTACAGGCGGGCTGGTCGGCCTTCGCCGCGCTGACCGTCGGCGACTCGGCGGCCGGCGCGCCGCTCTGGCTCGCGGCGCTGCTATATTTTATCGGGCTCCTCTCGTGCTGGGTGGCTTCCAACGTCGTCGCCGCCTATTACACGGGGAGCGTCTACAGGATGGGCAACCTGATAGTCGCGGCCGTCAGCTACGCCCTCTTCTGCGCGTGGCCGGCGGCCGGGCGCTGGCTCTTCGGCTGGTTCTTCGACTTTTACGGCCGCTTCCTTGACCCTTACGGCTGGTTCGCCGGCCTTCTTCTAAAAGGCGTCCACGGAGAAAACATATGAACGACGCGGAACCGAATAACCCCTCCCACTTCTGGCCGAGCCTGCCGTTCGAGGAGTGGCGCGAGACTTACTACCTGCTCCACATGTGGACGCAGGTCGTCGGCAAGGTGAAGCTCTCGATGAACCCGAATGTGAACCACTGGTGGCATGTGCCGCTTTACGTCAGCGCGCGCGGGCTGACGACCGCAGCGATGCACTACCCCGGCAGAAGCTTTCAGATAGACTTCGACTTCATCGACCACCAACTGCTCGTGCGCGACAGCAACGCCCGGACACTCTCGCTCGACCTCGGCGAGACGCGTTCCGTGGCGGACTTTTATCAAGGGCTGAAGTCGCAACTCGAATCGCTACGCATCTGGATGAACATCTGGACGACGCCGGTCGAGGTCGAAAACCCGATCCCCTTCGAGCAGGACGAGCAGTCCCGGCGCTACAACCCGGAGCACGCCCAACGCTTCTGGCACGCGCTCGTTCAGGCCGACAGGGTCTTTCAGATGTTCCGCTCGGGCTTCATCGGCAAGTGCAGCCCTGTCCACTTCTTCTGGGGCAGCTTCGACCTCGCGGTCACGCGCTTCTCCGGCCGCCCCGCGCCCGAGCATCCCGGCGCGCCGGGCGTGGCCGACTCCGTCACGCGCGAGGCTTACTCGCACGAGGTTTCGAGCGCGGGCTTCTGGCCGGGCGGCCCGGCGCTGCCCGAGCCCATCTTCTACTCCTACGCCTACCCCGAGCCGGCGGGCTTCAAGGACGCGCGGGTCAGACCCGAACGCGCCTACTACAACAACGACTTCAAGGAGTTCGTCCTGCCCTACGAGGCCGTGCGCGCCTCCGAGATTCCCGACGCGGAACTCTTTTACTTCCTGCAAGACACCTACGAGGCGGCCGCCATCAAAGGCAACTGGGATCGCGCCGCGCTCGAACGCCAGTGACCGGGCGGGCGTCCGCCGAATTTATATCC
>JBEVKV010000374.1:0-17300 GCA_040509515.1 Pyrinomonadaceae bacterium
CACGACCGGCTACGAGTTCATGAATCTTTTGAACGGCGTCTTCGTGGACTCGTCGAACGCGCAGGCGCTGCGCGAGCTGTACGCGGAGTTCACGGGCGCGCGCGTCAAGTTCTCCGACCTGCTCTACGAGTGCAAGCGTCTGATACTCAAGGCGGCGATGTCGTCGGAGCTGTACGTGCTCTCGCGCCGGCTGACGCGGCTCGCGGAGTGGCGGCGCGACACGCGCGACTTCACGCAGAACAGCCTCCACCACGCGCTCACCGAAGTCATCGCGTGCTTCCCCGTCTACCGCAGCTACATCCGGCGGACGGCCGACTCCGTGAGCCCTGACGACCGGCTCAACATCAACGCGGCGACGCGCGCGGCCAAGCGCCGCAACCCGACGCAAGACCCTTCGGTCTTCGACTTCATCGCCTCGCTGCTGCTGCTCAAAGACCCGAAGGGGACTTCGGCGCAGGAGCGCGCCGAGCGGCGCGACTTCGCGCTGCGCTTCCAGCAGTTGACGAGCCCGGTCACGGCCAAGGGTCTCGAAGACACGGCGTTTTATCGCTTCTACCCGCTCGCCTCTTTGAACGAGGTCGGCGGCGAGCCGGCGCTCATCGGCGTCCCCGTCGGGCGCTTTCACGAGCGCAACCTCGACCGGCGCGAGTCCTGGCCGCACACGCTCTCGGCCACCTCGACGCACGACACCAAGCGCGGCGAGGACACGCGCGCGCGCATCAACGTCCTCTCCGAAGTGCCAGAGGAGTGGAACCGCGCGCTCCACCGTTGGCGCGAGATGAACCGCGCGAAGAAGTCGAGCGTGGACGGCGCGCACGCGCCCGACGCCAACGAAGAGTACCTGTTGTATCAAACGCTCGTCGGGACGTGGCCGACCGCGCCGCTCGACGACGAGAGCCGCGCCGAGTACGTGGGTCGGCTTCAGGAGTACACGCGCAAGGCGCTCAAGGAGGCAAAGCTCCACACGAGCTGGATCAGCCCCGACGAGGAGTACGAGCGCGCCGTCTCGGAGTTCATCGCCGCGCTGCTCGACCCCGCGGCTTCCGAAGACTTCCTGCGAGACTTCGAGGAGTTCCAGCGGCTCACCGCGCGCGCGGGCGTACTCAACTCGCTCGCGCAGACGCTCCTGAAGACGTGCGCGCCCGGCGTGCCGGACTTTTATCAGGGGACGGAGCTGTGGGCGTTCACGCTCGTCGACCCGGACAACCGCCGGCCGGTCGATTACGAAGCGCGCCGCCGCGTGCTCGCGGAACTGAAAGGTGCGGGGCAAGGCGACGTGAGCGAGTTTGCCGAGACGTTGCTCGAACAGCACGAGGACGGGCGCGTGAAGATGTACGTCACGGCGCGGGCGCTGAATGTGCGGCGCGAGCGTGCGGAACTGTTCGCGGGTGGCGCTTACGTGCCGCTCGAAGCGCGCGGCCGGAGGGCGGAGAACGTCGTCGCGTTCGCGCGCTCGCTCGACGGCGAGGCGGTCGTGGCCGTCGCGGGTCGCTTCTTCACGCGGCTCGGCGTCGGGCGCGAAGGGCGCTTGCGGCTCGGGCGCGAGGCGTGGGGCGACACGACGCTCAGTCTCGAAGGCGTCGAGGGCAGGCGCTTCCGCGACGTGCTCACCGGACGCGAGTTCGACGCCGACGGCGGCGCACTTCCACTGGCGGAGCTGCTGTCGCCGCTGCCCGTCGCGCTGCTCGTGCGCGTCGGGGATTGAGTGGGAATCAGAAGACAAGGGGAGAGTATGACCAGCGTTATGAGGGGCATGGGGCAGTTGTTGGCGGAGGCGACGTGGGAGCTGCGTTTCGGCGCGCGCCCGCAGGCGGACGGGAGCACCGTGTTCCGCGTCTGGGCTCCGCGCGCGGAGAGCCTCGCGGTGAAGATTCCGGGCGACGAGCCCCGCACGTTCACGTTAGAGCCGGTCGGCGGCGGCGTCTACGAGACGCGCGCGGCGGGCGTCGCGGCGGGCGCTGACTACTTCTACGTTGTGAACGGCGAAGAGCGCCCCGACCCGGTCTCGCGCTCGCAGCCCCGGGGCGTCCACGGCCCTTCGCGCGTCGTCGCGCCCGAAGCGTTCGGGTGGACGGACGCCGGATGGAAGGGAATCGCGCTCAGGGACTACGTCGTCTACGAGCTGCACACGGGCACCTTCACGCCCGAGGGGACGTTCGAGTCAATCATCCCGAAGCTCGCGCACCTGAAAAGTCTGGGCGTGACGGCGGTCGAGCTGATGCCGGTCGCGGAGTTCCCCGGCGGGCGCAACTGGGGCTACGACGGCGCGCACCTCTACGCGCCGCAGTCCACCTACGGCGGCCCCGAAGCGTTAAAGAGACTCATCGACGCGTGCCACCGCGAGGGGCTCGCCTTCGTCCTCGACGTGGTCTACAACCACCTCGGGCCGGAGGGGAACTACGCGGGCGAGTTCATGCCGCTCTACAGCGAGTCGCACAAGTCGCCGTGGGGCGCGGGGCTCAACTTCGACGGCGAGGGGTCGGCGGGCGTCCGCCGCTTCTTCGTCGAGAACGCGCTCTACTGGCTGACCGAGTTCCACGTCGACGCGCTGCGGCTCGACGCCGTCCACGCCATCGAGGACACCTCCGAGCCGCACTTCCTGCGGCAGCTCGCCGAAGAGTTTCACGCGCAGGCCGCGCTGCTCGGCCGCGCCGCGCACCTCATCGCCGAGAGCGACCTCAACGACACGCGCGTCCTGCGGCCGGGCGCGGAGGGCGGCTACGGGATTGACTCTCAGTGGAGCGACGATTTCCACCACTCGCTCCACGCGATACTGACGAAGACCGGGCGCGGCTACTTCGCGGACTTCGGCAGGGTCGAGGATTTGGCGAAGGCGATTCAAGAGGGCTTCGTCTACTGCGGGCAGCACTCGAAGTTCCGCGGCAAGCCTCACGGCACGCCGTCGGGCGAACGGCCGGGCGAGCAGTTCGTCGTCTGCATACAGAACCACGACCAGATCGCCAACGGCTACTGGGGCGACCGCCTGTCGCGATTGCTGCGGCCGGCGCAGCAACGGCTCGCCGCCGCCCTGCTGCTCGCGGGCGCGCCCAACGTGCCGATGCTCTTCATGGGCGAGGAGTGGTCTGAGCGCGCGCCCTTCCTCTACTTCACGAGCCACACCGACCCGGAACTCGGGCGCGCGGTGCGGCGCGGGCGGATGGAGGAGTACGACTCGTTCGTGCGCGGCGAGGGCGAGACCGAATCGACGCTCGGCGGCTTCTCCGACCCGCAGTCCGAGTTAACCTTCGTCCGCTCGAAGCTCGACTGGGACTCGCTGACCAAATCGCCGCACGCCGAGACGCTCCGTTTCTACCGCGACCTGCTGGCGCTCAGGCGCGAGCACGCGCCGCTCTCGAACTGCGACAAGACGCGCACGCGCGTCCGCTTCGACGAGGCGCGGCGCTGGCTCGCCGTCGAGCGCGGCGACGAGTCGGGCGCGCGCGCCTTCCTCGCCTGCAACCTCTCGGGCGAAACCCAATCGCTGTCCTTCCCAGAAGGCGCGTGGCGACTCGCGCTCTGGACGAATGACGCGCGCTACGGCGGCGACGCCGCGCAGGCGGCCCCGCCCGAGCGAATCGACGGCGGACGGACGCTCGAACTCGCCGGCTGGGGCGCGGCTCTGTACGTCTCGGAAACTTAGAACAAAAGTCGGAATGTGAAATCTCAAATTTGAAATCTCAAATCTTTAAGGGAGCATTGAATGAAAGTCTGGCCCGGGCAGCCCTACCCGCTGGGCGCGACGTGGGACGGCGCGGGCGTCAACTTCGCACTCTTCTCCGAGCACGCGACGGCGGTCGAGCTGTGCCTGTTTGACGCCGCCGACCCGACGCGCGAGGCGCGGCGCGTCCAGCTCACGGAGCGCACAGACCTCGTCTGGCACGCGTACCTGCCGGAGGCGCGCCCCGGCCAGCTCTACGGCTACCGCGTCCACGGCCCCTACGAGCCGCAGCACGGACACCGCTTCAATTCGCACAAGCTGCTGATAGACCCCTACGCCAAGGCGGTCGCCGGCGACGTGGAGTGGGACGACTCGGTCTTCGGCTACACGATAGGCGACGCGACCGCCGACCTCTCCTTGGACGAGCGCGACAGCGCCGCCTTCGTCCCCAAGTGCGTCGTCGTCGACCCCGCCTTCAGTTGGGGCGAGGACACGCGCCCGCGCACGCCGTGGCACAAGACGCTCATCTACGAGCTGCACGTCAAAGGATTCACCAAGCTCCACCCCGAGGTGCCCGAGGAGCTGCGCGGCACCTACGCGGGGCTCGCGCACCCGGCCGTCATCGAGTACCTGCACTCGCTCGGCGTCACCGCGGTCGAGCTGATGCCCGCGCACCAGTTCGTCTCCGACAAGTTCATACAGGATCGCGGGCTGACGAACTTCTGGGGCTACAACTCCATCGGCTTCTTCGCGCCCGACGTGCGCTACTCCTCGACCGGCGCGCTCGGCCAGCAGGTCTCCGAGTTCAAGACGATGGTCAAGACGCTCCACCGCGAAGGCATCGAGGTCATCCTCGACGTGGTCTACAACCACACGGGCGAGGGCAACCAGATGGGGCCGACGCTCGCCTTCCGCGGCATCGACAACGCGGCCTACTACCGGCTCGTCCACCAACAGCCGCGCTACTACATGGACTTCACGGGCTGCGGCAATACCCTCAACATGGTGCACCCGCGCACGCTCCAGCTCATCATGGACTCTCTGCGCTACTGGGTTCTGGAGATGCATGTGGACGGCTTCCGCTTCGACCTCGCCTCGGCGCTCGCGCGCGAGCTGCACGACGTTGACCGGCTCGGCTCGTTCTTCGACATCATCCACCAAGACCCCGTTCTGTCTCAGGTCAAGCTCATCGCCGAGCCGTGGGACTTGGGCGAGGGCGGCTATCAGGTCGGCAATTTTCCCGTCCTGTGGGCGGAGTGGAACGGCGTCTACCGCGACAACGTGCGGAGCTTCTGGCGCGGCGACCCCGGGCAGCTCGACGACCTCGCGTTCCGCCTGACGGGGTCGAGCGACCTCTACGAGCGGAGCGGCCGGCGGCCTTACGCCAGCATCAACTTCGTCACCGCGCACGACGGCTTCACGCTGCGCGACCTCGTCAGCTACAACGAGAAGCACAACGAGGCCAACCGGGAAGACAACCGCGACGGCCACGACCACAACATCAGTTGGAACTGTAGCGTCGAGGGCGAGTCGGACGACCCCGAGGTCAACGCGCTGCGCGCGCGCCAGCAGCGCAACTTCCTCGCGACGCTTTTACTGTCGCAGGGCGTGCCGATGCTCGTCGCGGGCGACGAGTCGGGGCGGACGCAGAAGGGCAACAACAACGCGTGGTGTCAGGACAACGAGATTTCGTGGGTCAACTGGGAGTTGGACGAGCAGGGGCGCGACCTGCTTGAGTTCACGCGCCAGCTCATCAAAATCTTTCACCAGCACCCCGTCCTGCGGCGCAGGAAGTTTTTTCAGGGGCGGCAGATTCGCGGCGCGGAGATCAAGGACATCTCATGGTTTCGACCCGACGGGCAGGAGATGACCGACGACGATTGGCGCAACGAGCAGGCGCGCTCTCTCGCCGTGCGCCTCGCCGGCGACGCCATCGACGAGGTCGACGAGCGCGGCCGGCGCGTCACCGACGACACGCTGCTGCTCCTGCTGAACGCGCACCACCGCGCCGTCTCCTTCACGCTCCCCGCGCACCGGCAGGGCGTGACGTGGGAGCAGCTTTTGGACACGCGCGAGAGCTTCGGCCGCCGCAAGACGCGCCGCGCCGTGAAGGGCGGCGGCACCTACCGCATCGAGGCGCGCTCGCTCGCGCTCTTCCGCCTTGAGCCGGGCGGCGTGGAGGGCGAGCAGGAGGACGAGCCCGAGACGGCCGCGCGCGCCGGGCAAGAGCCGGGACGCGACGAGGCGGAGGCGGCGCATGACGAGGCGGAGTCGGGAAGCGTCGAGAGTGAGACGGGACGCGCGACGCCTGACGCCTACGACGCCTACGACGCCTACGACGAAGAGCCGCCGGTCGAGTCGGTCTACTGCGAGAACGCCGGCGGCATCGTCGCGCTCGACGCGGGCTTCTGCCGCGCGTGCAGCCGGCAGGTCACAGAAGGCGACGGCGTACACCGCCCCGTCACCCCCGACCTGCTCGGGCAACTCAGCTACGCCACGACCGAAGTGCCCGAGCCCGCCGACGCGCCTCGCGACGACGAGCCGCGCGCAGACGACGCGGAGGGCTCGGACGCCGACGGCGAGGGCGACGCTTAGCCGGCGGCGTCCTAGTTCTTCTTCACCCAGAAGGTGTCGCGCATCGTGTAAGAAGAGGTCGAGCGCGAGGAGGTGTCCACGAGGCGCGGCGAGATGAAGTCCGTGTGCGGCTCCGTGCCGAGGGCATTGCGCGGGTGGCGCTGTAGCTGGCCGCCGCGCACCTCCGCCCGGTAAGTCTTGAAGGGCTTGCCCCCGACCTTCGCGACCACCGTATACTCGCCGTCCTTCTTGGTCAGGTCGGCCAGCGTCATCCAGCGCACCTGCTTCTCGGCCGGGAAGTGGAACTCCTGATAAAAGAACTGCCAGTCGGTCTGCGAGATGACGACGGGGCTGCGCGTCGCGGCGATCTCCTGCCCACCGTGCATGATGTGGAGCGTGACCAGCGGCCTGTTCGTGCCGGTGCCGGGGGGCAACTCCCTCAGGCTCGTCCACCAGTTGAATTCGAGGTGGCTGCCGGGCTCGTCCGTGCGCGAAGAGAAGTACGCGAGGTCGCGCCACGGCCCCTCGCGGACGAAGGTCGTCTTGGGGTTGAAGGGGTCGCTGCTCGCCTCGCGCTTCATGGTGAAGGGGAGCGTCGTGATGGCTTGGCCGTCCACCTGAACCGAGAGGACGTAGTCGCCCGGCTCGCCGACGTCGGCGTTGCCGGGGACGCCGTCGGGCTTGTACATCCCGAACATCGTGTAGCTGGCGAGCGGCGTCTCAAGCCGCAGCGGGACGCTCGCCACCACCCCGCCGCCCGCGCGCGTGATGACGAAGGTCGCCTTGCGCGCGCCCGCCGGCGGGAAGACGACCTCCAAATCTTCGACGAGGAAGTTTCCCTGATTCTCGTAGAAGCGCATCTGCATGAGCGACTGGTATTCGATGGCCGGCCTGTAGGTCTGCGCCGGCGACGTGCGGCCGGCGGCGGCGGCGCAGAGCGCGGCCGTGAAGAGTGTGCAGACTAAGAGGGATGTTCTTTTCATCGCGCGTCCTCCGCTCTCAAAGGTGTGACTTGTCCGCGGGTGACCTTCCGGGGCGCGTGTATCTAACACGCCGCCGCCCCTTCAATCAAGGGCGGCGTTCGCGGCTCGGTCGATTCAGGGCGAGGAGTCCGGCTGGTTCTTCTGACGCGCGCGCGCAAGGTTTGGTCTGAGAATTTAGCCGTCCAACCTTCCGTACATTGCGGTCATCTCGCGGAGGCGGGCGGCGAGCGGGTCGGTGAGCGCGCCGGAGGTGTAGCGCCAGTTCCAGTTGCCTTCGGCGCTGGCGGGGGTGTTCATGCGCGCGTCGGAGCGGAGGCCGAGCACGTCCTGCAACTGCACGACGGCGAGCGTGGCGACCGACATCTGCGCGGCGCGTATGAAGTCCCAGTGAATCTCCGCGCCGTCGGTGCCGAGGTACTTGAGACACAGGTCGCGCTCGCGGCGTTCGCCCTCGGGGGCGTCGGCGCGCGAGCGTTGCTCGAACCAGCCGACGACGGTGTCGTTGTCGTGCGTCCCCGTGTAGGCGACGGTGTTGTGCGCGTACTCGTGCGGGAGGTGCGTGTCGTGCGGGTCGCCGCCGAAGGCGAACTGGAGGACGCGCATGCCGGGGAAGCCGAACTCGTCGCGCAGGGCGTGCACGTCGGGCGTGATGGTGCCGAGGTCTTCGGCGACGATGGGCAGGGGACGGCCGAGCGTGCGCTTTAAAGTCTCGAACAACTCGCGCCCCGGCGCATCGACCCAGCGGCCGTGCTCGGCCGTCTCGTGTTCGGCCGGCACCTCCCAGTAGGCGGCGAAGCCCCGGAAGTGGTCGAGCCGCACCACGTCCACGATCTTCAAAGTCTCGCGCACGCGGTCAACCCACCAGCCGAAAGACTCGCGGCGCATGCGCGCCCAGTCGTAGATCGGGTTGCCCCAGAGCTGCCCCGTCTTGCTGAAGGCGTCGGGCGGGACGCCCGCCACCGTCTCGGGCGAGCCGTCTTCCTTGAGCTTGAAGAGTTCGGGCTTGGCCCACACGTCGGCCGAGTTGTGCGCGACGAAGATGGGCATGTCGCCGACGACGCGGACGCCGCGCTCGTTGGCGTACTTCTTCAGTTTGAGCCACTGCTCGAAGAAGACGTACTGGAAGAACTTGTGCGCCTGCACCGGCTCGGCGTAGGCGAGGCGCGCGCCGTCGAGCGCCGCCGGCTCGCGCTTCGCTAGCCCCACCGCCCATGTGTTCCACGGCTCGCCCTTGTGCTCGTCCTTGAGCGCGGCGAACAGAGCCCAGTCGTCGAGCCACACGCCGGCGAACCCGAGGAAGCCTTCGTAGTCGCGCCGCAGCTTCTCGTCGGCCGGCAGCTTCGTTTTGAAGTTCCGGAACGCCTTCTCAAGCAGCCCGCGCTTGTACTCGATAACCTTGCCGTAGTCCACGCGTTCGGCGGGCAGGTCGGGCGCTTCCGCGATGTCGGCGTCGGAGAGCAGGCCGGACTCGACGAGCTTCTCGGGGCTCACCAGATTGGTGTTGCCCGCGAAGGCCGAGAAGGCCGAGTAGGGCGAGTCGCCGTAGCCCGTGGGGCCGAGCGGCATGATTTGCCAGAAGGTCTGGCCGGCGGCCGCCAGCCAGTCGACGAACTTGTAAGCCTCGCCGCCGAGGTCGCCGATGCCGAAACGGCCGGGCAGACTCGTCGGGTGTAAAAGAATCCCGCTTGCTCTTTTTATCTTCATTATTCAGCCAGCACTTTCGTCCGTCAGAACCCAGCACCTTAAAACTTCGGCGACGCTCCACGCCTGCGCGACGCAGCCGCGCGCCGTGTAGGGCGGGACGGCGTCGAAGACCTCGCTGATGGAGCCGACGCAGGCGTCGTCGAGGTGCGGGATAAAGCCCTCTAAAAACTTACGCGCGCCGGCGCGGTCTTCCGGGTGCACCTTGAGCCACGCGTCCACGAACGGGCCGACGAGCCAGCCCCAGACCGTGCCCTGATGGTAGGCGGCGTCGCGCGTCTTGAGGTCGCCGTGGTAGGTCGGCTTAAAGTCGACATGGTCGGGCGAGAGCGAGCGCAAGCCGACCGGCGTCAGCAGCTTCTCGCGCACGACGCCCACGACCGACTCCCAACGCTCGCGCTCCAGGACGGGGTGTTCGAGCGAGACGGCGAAGAGTTGATTGGGGCGGCACGCGGGGTCGTCGCGGCCGTCCAAATCACGGCTCTCGACCACGTCGAAGAGGTGCCCGCCCTCCTCGTACCAGAAGCGCTCGTTGAACGAGCGCCGGCACGCCGCGGCGTGTCCGCTCAACTCGTCGGCGCGCGCCGCGTCGCCCGCCTCGCGCGTCCAGCCTTCGAGCAGGCGGAGCGCGTTGTACCAGAGCGCGTTTATTTCGACGGCCTTGCCGCGCCGTGGCGTCACGACCCAGCCGTCGCACTTCGCGTCCATCCAGGTGAGCTGGTAGCCTTCCGCGCCCTGCGCGAGCAGCCCGTCCGCCGGGTCAACCTTGATGCCGAAGCGCGTGCCCTCAAGGTGCCGGTCGACTATCTCGTACATCTTCGGCAGGAGCACTTCGAGCGTGACGCGGTCGTCGGTCGTCTGTAGATAACGGTCGAGCGCGTGGAAGAACCAGAGCGTCGCGTCGGCCGTGTGATAGAGCCCCTCGCTGGCGCCGTCGGGGAACATGTTCGGGATGAGCCCGTCGCGCACGTACTGGCCGAAGGTGCGCAGAATCCAGCCCGCCTCGCGGTGCCGACCCGTGGTGCAGGTCAGACCCTCAAGACTTATCATCGTGTCGCGCCCCCAGTCGGTGAACCAGTGGTAGCCGGCGATGACCGAGCGCACCTCCTCGCCCGCCGCGTGCGCGCGCGCCGCGTCCTCCTGCCGCCCCGAGGGCGTGATGACGAACTGGTCTGCGGCGTAGACGAGTTCGGCCGCGACGCCTTCGCGCGCCGCGGGCGCGGCCGCCGCGAGCAGTCGCTCGCGCCGCTCGTGCTCCGCCGTCTGCGCCTCCTCGGGCGAGAGCGCGCGTATCAACTCCCATGATTCGGTCGAGCCGACGAGCGTCGCAGACACGTCACTCGTCACGTCAACGCTGAAGTAGCCCGGGCTCCAAAGCTCGCCCGTGTGGTCGTAGCCGCGCCGCTCCTCCGTCCTGTAGTGGACGTTCTGGAGCTTCCCGCCGTCGAGCGCGAAGGTCGCGCGCAGCCCGTAAATCTTGAGACGCAGCGGCGGGTACTTATGCCCCGTCGAGACTTCCAGACGGTCTTCGGTCGAGGTGACTGTGTAGGGCTCGTTCGCCGTCGAGTGGACGGCCTCTTCGAGCGGGCGGAACTGAAGCGCGGGCCTCAGCTTCAGACGCACAGTCCCTTCGCCTTCGACGAGCCGGTAGTTGACGTGGACGGTGTTCTGGCTGTGGACGAGCAGGATGCGCTTCTCGACGACGTGGCCGTCCAACTCGTAGCGCCAGACGGGCGAGCCCTCTTCGAGCCGGAACTCGCGGAGGTGCTTCGCGCCGGGCCATTCGAGCTGGCCGCCGGCGCGCTCCTGCCCGCCGATCTGGTGGCGCGCGCCCGTGGGGAGCCGCAGCCACTCCGAGAGGTGGTTGAACATGACTGTGCGCCCGAGCGGCGTCGGCAGCGCCGCGACGAGCAGCCCGTGATAGCGGCGCGTCGGCACCCCCGCGAGCGTCCCCGACGCGAAGCCGCCCAGCCCGTTCGTCACCAGCCACTCGCGCCCGAGCATCAACTCGGCGTCGTGCGTATCCTCTTCGCTGAACGTCAGCCTGCGAACCAATTCGCCCATCCCTTCAACACCCTCTTAAGAATTTGAGATTTCAAATTTATCTTTCCTCTTCCCACTCGCGCAGGGCTTCTGTGCGCACCTCTTCCTCTTCGCTCGGGTCGCCCGCGCCGTCGGCGGGGTCGTCCGCCTGCGCCGCGTCGGCCGGCGCGAGCGCGATTGCCGCCTCGCCGGGGACGCACCAGTTGTTCCGGGTTTCGAGCGGCGGCGTCCCCGTCCCGCCGTAGGCGTAAGCCTCGCTCGACCAGATCGTCTGCCAGACCTTGCCCGGTGGCGGCGCGAGCAGAGGCTCGGGCGCGGGGTTGAGCCCGAGGTCTGCGCCGAGGTTGACGACCAGCAGCCGGTCGTCCCCTTCGGAGTCTTCGCGCCCGAAGTAGCGGAGCACGAAAGCCTCCGGCCCGAGCACCGCGCCGTCCACCCCGCGCGGCTCCTGCGCCGAGAAGACCGCGTCGTCGCGCCGTAAGGCGAGCAGGTCGCGGTGCAGCTCGTAGACTTCGCGGTGGCGCACGCGCTCCGAGAAGTCGAGCTTGCAACTCTCGAAGGTCGCGGGGTCGGCGGGGTCGGGCAGGCGCGCGCGCGTCTCGCGCGTG
This sequence comes from Pyrinomonadaceae bacterium, assembly GCA_040509515.1. Taxonomy (GTDB): domain Bacteria; phylum Acidobacteriota; class Blastocatellia; order Pyrinomonadales; family Pyrinomonadaceae; genus QHXN01. Next base: position 11,568 of record JBEVKV010000374.1, read on the forward strand.
GCGATGCTGCGGAACTGCGCGAGGAACTCCGCGCGTCCGCGCCTGACCTTCCCGGCAAGCTCGGACTCGTGGTCGGCGAAGTAGTGGAAGGGCGCGGACGCAGCGAACTCCTGACCCATAAAGAGCATCGGCGTGCCGGGCAGGAGCAGCGTGAGCGCGGTCATCGCGCGCAGCCGCGCGGGGCTCGTCTGCCTGTGCGCGCGCAGTCCCCGCGCGGAGTTCGCGATCTGGTCGTGGTTCTGTATGAAGTTGACGAAGACCTGCGGCGCGAGCCCGAAAGTCGGCGTGCCGCGCCGTTTACGCTGCCACTTGTAACGCTGCCCCTGATAGAGAAAACCGTACTTGGCCGACGAGACGAACTCCTGCGGCGTGCCGCGGTAGTCGGAGTAGTAAGCCTCGCTCCTCCCCGTCAGCGCGACCATCGCCGCGTGATGAAAGTCGTCGTTCCAGAGCCCGTCGAGCCCGTGCCCGCCGCGCTCCGCGGGCCGCACCATCAAGACATCCTGCGGCTCGTTCTCGCCGACGATGACGGTCTCGCGCCCCGCGGCGGCGTCGCGCACCTCGCGCGTGAGCGCGGTCAGGAAGTGCTCGTCGGAGTCGTCCCTGATGCTCTGCGTGGCGTCGAGCCGCAGGCCGTCGAAGTGGAACTCCTCGACCCAGTAGCGCGCGTTCGAGAGGAAGAACTCGCGGACTGCCTGCGAGTGCCGCCCGTCGAAGTTGAGAGCCTCGCCCCACTCCGTCTTGTGCCTGTCGGTGAAGTAGTGCTCGGAGAACTGTCCGAGGTAGTTGCCGTCCGGCCCGAGGTGGTTGTAGACCACGTCGAGGATGACGGATATCCGGCGCGCGTGCGCCTCGTCCACGAAGCGGCGCAGGTCGTCGGGCTCGCCGTAGAGCCGCGTCGGCGCGTAGAGGCAAACGCCGTCGTAGCCCCAGCCGAACCGCCCCGGAAACTCCGCCACCGGCATCAGCTCGACGCACGTCACGCCCAACTCGGCCAGCTCCTTCAACTGCGCGGCGGCGGCGGCGAGCGTGCCCTCGGGCGTGAAGCAGCCGACGTGCATCTCGTAGACGACCTGACCCTTGAGCGAAGCGCCCCGCCACCCGGCGTCAGTCCAGCGGAAAGCCTTCGGGTCTACGACCTGCGAAGCGCCGTGCGGCCCTTCGGGCTGAAAGCGCGAGGCCGGGTCGGGGTAGCGCCAGCCGTCGCCGTCGAGCCGGAAGCGGTAGAGCGCCCCGGCGGACGCCTCTGCGACGAGCGCGGAGAAGTAGCCGCCCTCCTCGCGCTCCAAGTCGAAGGCCGCCCCGCTCTCTTCGAGCACGACCTCGACGCGCGTGCGCCGCGGAGCCCAGACGCGAAAATCCACGCCGCCCCCGCCCGGCAGCACCTCCGCCCCGACCGGCAGCCTCCTTGCAAGCCTGTTCGTCAACATCCGCAGCTTCGTTTCCGGTGGTTGTCCTTTGCGGGCAATTCTAAACGCGCCGCCCGAAAAAAGGCGAATAGTCCCGCGACCAGCTCGCGGAAGTGTGGCGTTTGTTTGAAATCTGTCTCCCGCGCCGCGCCCGTCGAGCAGGTGCGGTTTGGGCGTTTCCCGAAAGCCGTGGACAATTCTTCCGAGACGCGCAAGCTTTTCGACAAAAATCGGGGTGATAGTAAGCATTCTCGTCAGGCACAGCTTCCTGACCGACGGGAGGGCGGAACGTTTTGAACGTTTCCGCCCCGCCCGCCCCAACAACACGAGTGAGCGGCTCGCCACGCGAGTCCGGGAAGGAGTAGAGACAAAGTTGAGCGAGAAGAAACCGAGCGACGCCGCGAACGGCGAGCGGCCAGTCCTGACCAACCGGCAGGGGCATCCCGTCTACGACAACCAGAACAACCGCACGGTGGGCGACCGCGGGCCGACCGTGCTTGAGAACTACCAGTTCCTTGAGAAGATTTCCCACTTCGACCGCGAGCGCACGCCCGAGCGCGTCGTCCACGCGCGCGGCGCGGGCGCGCACGGCTACTTCGAGGCGTACGGCACCATCGGCGGCGACCCCTCGTCGAAGTACACGCGCGCGAAACTCTTTCAGGAGAAGAATCGGCGCACGCCCGTCTTCATCCGTTTCTCGACCGTCATCCACGGCGGCCACTCGCCCGAGAATCTGCGCGACCCGCGCGGCTTCGCCGTCAAGTTCTACACAGAGGACGGCAACTGGGATTTGGTCGGCAACAACCTGCAAATCTTCTTCATCCGTGACGCGGTAAAATTCCCCGACCTCGTCCACGCCTTCAAGCCCGACCCGGTGACGAACCGGCAGGACGTGCGCCGCATCTTCGACTTCATCAGTCTCACGCCCGAGGCGATGCACATGATCACATGGCTGTTCAGCCCGTGGGGCATCCCCGCCAACTACCGCGAGATGCGCGGCTCGGGGGTCAACACCTACAAGATGGTCAACTCGGAAGGCGAGGCCGTGCTCGTCAAGTACCACTTCCGCCCGAAGCACGGCGAGCGGAATCTGAAGCAGGAAGAGGCCGACCGGATTGGCAACTTCAACCACGCGACGCAGGACTTGTACGAGGCCATCGAGCGGGGCGAGTTCCCCGAGTGGGAGATGTCCGTGCAGTTGATGTCGGACGACGCGCATGAGGAGCTGGACTTCGACCCGCTCGACGCGACGAAGGTCTGGCCGGAGGAGCAGTTTCCCCTGCTCCCCGTCGGCCGGCTCGTGCTCGACAGGAACCCGGTCAACTACTTCGCGGAGGTCGAGCAGGTCGCCTTCGGCACGGGCGTGCTCGTCGACGGGCTCGACTTCTCGGACGACAAGCTCTTGCAGGGTCGCACCTTCTCCTACTCCGACACGCAGCGCCACCGCGTCGGCTCGAACTACCTGCAACTGCCCATCAACCGGCCCAAGACGCACGTCGCCACCAACCAGCGCGACGGCCAGATGGCCTACCACGTCGACGGCGTCGAGGCCGGCGAGAACCCGCACGTCAACTACGAGCCCTCGTCGAAGTCGGACTCGCTGCGCGAGGCGACGAGGACGGGCAAAGACCACACGCCGTTCGTCTCGGGCCACGTCGTCCGCCAGAAGCTCGGGCGCCAGAACAACTACGGGCAGGCCGGCGACCGCTGGCGCGCGATGGAAGACTGGGAGCGCGACGAGTTAATCTCGAACCTCGTCGGCGCGCTCTCGTTCTGCGACGAAGGGATACAGCAACGCATGGTCACGCACCTCTCGCAGTGCGACGAAGAGTACGGCCGCCGCGTCGCCGAAGGCTTAGGCATACAGGCACAGCCAATCGCCGAAGCCGCCGAAGCGCGCTGAAGGAAGTAGACGGTAGTCAGTAGGAAAAACAGAGGCGGCGCGTTGAGGTCTTGAACCGAGCGCGCCGCCTTTCCGTCTACTGACTACTGACTACTGTCTACTCGCTTGCCAAACCCCGCCGCCGTCGGTTACGAACTCTGACGTGCAGCCTTTGCCGATTGACGAGATTCTGCCCGGCGCGGTCGAGACGTTGCGACGCGCGCGGAGCCTCGTCGTCGAAGCTCCGCCCGGGGCGGGGAAGACGACGCGGCTGCCACCCGCGCTGCTCGACGCGGGTGTGGCGGGCGGCGGCGACGTGCTCGTTTTGGAGCCGCGCCGGCTGGCGGCGCGCATGGCCGCGCGCCGCGTCGCGGAGGAGCGCGGCGAGAGCGTGGGCGAGACAATCGGCTATCAGATCAGGTTCGAGGAGGTCGCGGGCAAGGCGACGCGGCTGCGCTTCCTGACCGAAGGCGTGCTGACGCGGCGTCTGCTCGCCGACCCGACTTTGAAGGGCGTCGGCTGCGTCGTGCTCGACGAGTTTCACGAGCGACACTTGCAGGCAGACCTCGCGCTCGCGCTGCTCCGAAGGCTCCAGCGGACTTCGAGACCCGACCTTAAGCTCGTCGCCATGTCGGCGACGCTCGACGCCGCGCCGGTCGCGCGCTATCTCGACGACTGCGCGGTGCTGCGCTCCGAAGGCCGCCGCTTTGAAGTCAGCGTAGAGCACGCGCCGCGTCACGACGAGCGCCCGCTCGAAGCGCAAGTCGAGGCGGCCGTCCGACGCCTCGTCTCGGAAGGTCTGGACGGGCACGTCCTCGTCTTCCTGCCGGGCGCGGCTTCGATACGACGCGCGCAGGAGTCGTGCGCGCGCGTCGCCGAAGAGGCCGGGCTCCGCGTGCTGCCGCTGCACGGCGAGCTGCCCGCGGCCGAGCAGGACGCGGCCGTCGCACCTTCGCGGACGCGCAAGCTGATTCTTTCGACCAACGTCGCGGAGACTTCGGTGACGGTCGAGGGCGTCGCCGCCGTCATCGACTCGGGGCTCGCGCGCGTGGCCTCGCACTCGCCGTGGTCTGGGCTGCCCGTCCTGAAAGTCTCGCGCGTGAGCAGGGCGAGCGCGGCGCAGCGCGCGGGGCGCGCCGGTCGCACGCGCGCGGGGCGCTGCCTGCGTCTCTACACGTCGCAGGATTTCGGCGCGCGCCCCGAACACGAGACGCCGGAGGTGCGCCGCCTTGATCTGGCCGAGCCGGTGCTTGAGCTGCGCGCGGCGGGTGTCGAAGACTTGGGCGCGTTCGAGTGGTTCGAGCCGCCTTCGCCCGAGGCGCTCGAAGCCGCCGAGACTCTGCTGCGACGCCTCGGCGCGACCGACGCGGCGGGGCGCGTGACCGAGGTCGGGCGCTCGATGCTGCGGCTCCCGCTCCACCCGCGTCTCGCGCGCATCGTCGTCGAGGCCGAGTCGCGCGGAGTCGCGCGAGAGGCGTGCGCCGTCGCCGCGCTCATCAGCGAGCGCGACATACGCGCGTCGCGCGGCCCCTTCGGCGGCGCGTCGCGCGGGGAAGCGCGCGGGCACGTAGAAACGCGCGGGCGCGCGCGGCGCGACGCCGTGCGCCACGGAAGCTCCGACTTGCTCGAACTGCTCGACCTCTTCTCCGAGGCCGAGGCGCGCGGCTTCACGGCCGACGCGCTGCGAAGGCTCGACCTCGACTCGAACGCCGTGCGCGCCGTAGAGCGCGTGACCCGACAACTGCGCCGCCTGCGACGGCGCGGCGCGGGGACGAATGTCGAGAGCCGCGCCGTCGAACAGTCGGCCGTGCTCTCCGAAGAGGGCGAGACGAAGCTGCTCGTCTCGATCCTCGCGGGCTACCCCGACCGCGTCGCGCGCCGGCGCGCCGCGCCCGAACGACGCGACGCGGCCGACGGTCGCGCTGACTCTTCCGTCGAGCTTCTGCTGTCGGGTGGCGGGACGGCGGAGCTTGCGCCTTCGAGCGTCGTGCGCGGCGCGGAGTTCCTCGTCGCGGTCGACGCCGAGGAGCGCGGCGACGCGCCGCAACGCACGCACGCGCGCGCCGCCAAGACCGTGGTGCGGCTCGCCAGCGCCGTCGAACCCGACTGGCTGCTCGACCTCTTCGCAGACTCGCTCGCCGAAAGGGTCGAGGCGCGCTGGAACGCGCGCGACGAGCGCGTCGAGGTCGTGCGACGCCTCGTCTACGACCAGCTCGTCATCGACGAGTGGCGCGCGCCCCGCGCCGAAGGGCCGGAGGTGACGCGCGCGCTGGCCGAGGCCGCGCTCGACGCCGGGCCGCAAGCCTTCGCCGACGCGCAGGAGATCGAACGCCTGTTCGCGCGCGTCGAGTTCGTGGCGGGCGCGTTCCCCGAAGCCGGCCTGCCCGCGCTCGGCGAAGAGGACGCGCGCGCGGCGCTCGCGGAGGTGTGCGAGGGGCTTCG
>JBEVKV010000375.1:0-18416 GCA_040509515.1 Pyrinomonadaceae bacterium
AGGCGGACTCGCCTCCGCGCTCTTCGGCCACTTCGGCAACGCGCGCGCCGGCCAGGAGCTTCTACTCCTCCCGCTCCCCGACTCCGAGCCGCGCTGGTTCGTCATCGACGAGAAGACCGGCGCGCGCACCGAACTCCGCCCCGAAGACCTCCGCCGACACCTCGCACGCCTGCTCGACTAAACGCCCGCCCCGAAGACAAGGCACAACACACGGTTCACGATTTGCGGCGCGGGCTGCACGTTTTGGGAGGAGGCCGCGCGCCGTCGTGCGCCGCGTCAGTCTGACGTGGCGCGTGGTTTTCAGGCACTCTCCCCGATGCCCGTTAAAAATTCTCTTCGCGGCACGGCGGTTGCCAAAACGCAGCGGCGGGATGGTTGCCGCGAGCCAAGTTTCCCCGGTCGGAAGCGGCAGATATTTTGAAGGAGAAATGAAGATGACTAACCGACGTTTCACCGTTCTGACCTTTGCCGCCGTCGCCCTCGCCACGTTCCTCGCCCCCGCGTCCGCCAGCGCCCAGTCGATCTGGGAACGCATCCGCGACCGCGCCGAGCAGGAGCAGCGCGGGCGCGACCGCGACGACGACTGGCGCCGCGACCGGCGCGACGACGACCGCTACGGCCGCAGGGGCGGACGGCTGAGCGACTACGAGCGCCGCCAGCTCCGCGACCTCGCGCGACGCATCGACGACCGCAGCCGCGACCTGCAGCGCGACGTTGACCGCCTGCTCGACAACAGCCGCATCAACGGCTCGAACCGCGAAGACCGCATCAACAACGAGGCGCGCGACCTGCGTGACGCCGCCGGCCGCTTCCGGAGCGTGGCCGGCGACAACGACTCGCTTCAGAGCAGCCGCGACGAGGCGAGCCGCCTGCTCCAGCAGGCTTCGCAGATGAGCCGCTTTCTCGGCCGCACCCGGCTCGACTCGCGCACCGCGAGCGACTGGAACCAGCTTCGCTCCGACCTGCGCACCGTCGCCAACATCTACAACCTGCGCTTCAACGACGACCGCGGCTACGACATCTACGACAACCGGCGCGACAACCGCCGCTGGTAGTAAGGGAGTAGTCAGTAGTTAGTAGTCAGTAGCTTCAAAACGCAGGCGGCGCGTCTCGGTCATCTACCGGGCGCGCCGCCTGTCTTTCTACTGCCTACTGTCTACTGACTTCTGTCTACTGTATCCTGTCCCCCATGCCGGAGAACGGAGGGACGCTCTACCTCGTCGCCACGCCCATCGGGAACCTTGAGGACGTGACGCGGCGCGCGCTGCGCGTGCTGGCGGAGGCCGACGTGGTCGCGTGCGAGGACACGCGGAGGACGCGCTCTCTGCTCGAACACTTCGGGATACGCGCGCGCACCGTGAGCTACCACGAGCACAACGAGCGCGAGCGCGCCGACGAGCTGGCGCGGACGATTGAAGCGGGCGGCACCGTCGCGCTCGTCTCGGACGCGGGCACGCCCGGCGTCAACGACCCCGGCTACCGTCTGGTGCGCGCCTGCGTCGAGCGGGACTTGCGCGTCGTCCCCGTCCCCGGCCCCACGGCCTTCGTCGCCGCCGTCACCGCGTCGGGGCTCCCGACCGACGAGTTCTACTTCGGCGGCTTCCTGCCCGCGCGCGCGCACGCGCGCCGTGAAAAGCTCGCCGAGGTCAAAAGCCTGCGCGCGACGCTCGTCTTCTACGAGACGCCGCACCGCATCGCGCACGCGCTCGCCGACGCGCGCGAGGTTCTCGGCGAGCGCGAGGCCGCGGTCGCGCGCGAGCTGACCAAGCTCCACGAGGAGATCGCCCGCGGGCGTCTGAGCGAGCTGGCCGAGCGCTTCTCGGCCCCGGGCGCGGCGCGCGGCGAGATGGTGCTCGTCATCGACCGCGACGTGATCGAGGGCGAAGGCGGGACGGAGGCTTCGAGAGAGGCGGCGAGCGTCGCCGCGCTGGTCGCCGCGCACGAAGCCGAAGGGCTCGACCCGCGCGCGGCGCTCAAGCGGGCCGCGCGCGAGTTGGGGCTGACGCGCGACGAAGCCTACCGCCGCTTAACGTCCGAGCGCGCGCGCTCGAAGAATTGAGCCGTCCTACTCTTTGTTGCGGCGGAACAGTTTCACCAGCGCGCCGTCGGCGTAGCGCTGGCCGGGCGTGAAGTCGGCGAAGCTCATCACCTCCTTCATCCGCGACGCGATGTCGGGAAGCTTGCTCATCCCGGCGACGGCGCGCGTCGGGTCAGGGTAGCTGCGAAGGGTTCTCCCCCTTGTCGTACTCGCGCTCCATGATGACCATGTGCTCGCCGCGGCTGACCATCCCGGCGAGCCTGAAGCCCTCGGCCTCGGCCTTCTCGACCTCGGCGCGCATCTTCTTCTCGCTGGTCGTCGCGTAGAGCCGGTACTCGTAGCGCGTGTCGGAATTGGGGGCCTTCTCGACCAGCATGATGATCTCCATCGTGAGGAAACTGTCCTTCGAGATCATCGTGCGCGGGAGCAGGCGGTAGCCTTCGGCGGCCGCCTCGTTCAACTCCTTGCGCATGGTCGAGATTTTGGTCGTCGCCAGCAGCCTGTAGCTGTAGGGCGCCGACGGCTCGGCCACGCGCTCCATCAGCAACGCCATCTCGGTCGTGCTCGTCGGCGAGCCGAAGGCGACGCGGAACCCCTGCGCGGCCGCCTCGTCCAACTCCTTCTGCATCGTCGAGGTCTTCTGCGTGGACAGCATCAGGTAGCGCTGGCCGGGTTCTATCCTGAGCTTCGCACGCTTCGCGTCGTCGCCCGCCTTCGCCTTCTGACCTTCCTTCTGCTCCTGCGCCGCCGCCGCCGGCGAAGCCGCCGGGGCGCACACCGCGCAGACGAGCGCCGCCGCGCACAACAAGCTAAAAGCTTTCATGGCCGCCTCCCTAAAAAGTTTTTTTCCCGCTTGCCGGAATCTTCAAGCGCCCGCGCGGAGCAGGCGGTCGAGCCAGAGGTTGGAGAGCTTCTCCTGCACGGTGTTGGCGCGCAGCCGCGCGTTGAGGTGTCTGAAGTCGACGAGGTCGAGCGGCTGATCCTGATTGAAGCAGGAGAAGACGAAAGTCTCCTTGCCCGTCTCGGGGTCTTCGTGCCGGCAGAGGCACTGCGCGCAGACCTCCTTCATCATGCACTGCATCGGGCTGTTGATCGAGCCGACGCCGACGTGCCCCGGTTTGAGGTGCGGCGCGAGCACGCCGTGGCGCGCGGCCTTCACCGCGGCCATCATGCGGTCGGAGCCGATGGCGATGATGCGGTCAACCTCGTCGAGCGCGAAGGGCGGCGGGCCGAAAGCGCCCTCGGCGTACGCGGTCATGGCCTGCACGATGTTGCCGCGGAAGTGCCTGTCCTGCGGCCGGCGCGGCTCGACCTCCGCGCCCGTGTCCGTAGACCAGATGACTACGTCGGTCGCCTCCTCTATCTCCTCGCGCTTGAAGAGGTCTTCGCCCGCCTTGTAGCCCGCGAAGTAGACGACGCGGTTGTCCGCCGCCTTCAAAGCCTTCGCGATGGAGAAGAGCACGGCGTTGCCCAGACCGCCGCCGGCGAGCAGCACGGTCTCGCCCTCTGGAATCTCGGTCGGCGTCCCCGTCGGCCCCATCACGACGACCTGCTGCCCCGGCCGCAGCAGCGCGCACTGTCGGGACGACGCGCCCATCTCAAGCACGATGAGACTCAAGAGCCCCGCGTCCTTGTCCACCCACGCTCCCGTCAGCGCGAGGCCCTCCATCGTCAGCCGCGTGCCTTCGACAATTGGCGCGTCCGTCTCGTAGTTTTGCAGGCGGTAGAACTGACCGGGGTGGAACTCGCGCGCCTGCATCGGCGCGCGCACGACGACCTCGACGATGGTCGGCGTCAGACGCTCGACGCGCTCGACGCGCGCGACGAGATTTTCGTCGAGAGTCGCCGCCAAACGCTCGAAGTCCGCGTCGCGCGCCGGCTGGTCTTCGTCCTTCAGCGCCGCCAACTCCTCGGCGAAGAGCGCGACGACTTCGGGAAAGCCGTCCTTCGCCGACGCCATCGCCTTGACGACGTTGCCCGCGTACGTCGGATGGTTATCGCCGTAGTACGTCACGAAGCGCCCGTCGCCCTCGTACGAGGTGAAGAAGCCCAACTCGCCCTTCGCCGCCGCGACGAGCTTGAACGTCCCGTCAGCGACCCTCTCGACCTTGTGCGGCGCGAAGAACTCTTTCCAGTCGTCGAGCGCGAAGGTGCCGGGGCGCTCGCGCTCGTAGATGGTGTTCGGGCTCGTGCCCGCCGCGACGCAGACGGTGCGCGCGGGGACGCGCAGGCGGTCGTCGCAGTTGACGTTCCACTTCCCCGTCGCGGGGTCGCGCGTCACGCGCTCGAAGACGAGCGCCGCGACCGCGCCGTGCTCGTCCGGCACCGCCTCGGCCGGCGACAGATTCTCGATGAAGTGGATGCCCTCTTCGAGCGCCTTCGCGACCTCCTCGTGGTTGAGCCTGTAGGCCGGCGAGTCGATCAGGCGCTTGCGGTAGACGATTGAGACGCCGCCCCACGCGCGCACGAGCGGCACGAAGTCCGGCTCCTCGCCCGCGTCGGCCGCGCGCGCGCGCTCCCCGCGCACCGCGCGCCCGTGCGCGACGTACTCTTCGAGCACGGCGCGCTCCTCGGCGTCGAAACGCTTCCAGACCGCGTCTTCGCCGAACTCTTCGCCGAGCGCCTCGAAGCGTTCGAGCATCTTCTCGACCTGCACGGGGTAGTAGGCGAACAGCTCGGTCGCGGTGTCGATGGCGGTGAGCCCGCCGCCGATGACGACCGCCGGCAGACGCACCTGCAAGTTCGCCATCGAGTCGGGCTTGGCCGCGCCCGTCAACTGCAAGGCCATCAGAAAGTCCGACGCCTTGCGTATCCCGCGAATCAAATTATTCTTCATCGAGACGAGCGTCGGCTTGCCCGCGCCGGTCGCGACCGCGATGTGGTCGAAGCCCAGTTCCCACGCGTCTTCAATCCCCAGCGTCCCGCCGAAGCGCACGCCGCCGTAGAACCGAAAGCGTTCGCGCCGAGCGAGCGTCAGGTGCATGAGCGTCAGAAAGTTCTTGTCCCAACGCACCGTGATGCCGTACTCCGACACGCCGCCGAAGCCCGCGAGCACGCGCTCGTCCAACTCCGCGCCGATCTCGCGCGAGTCGCGCACCACGCGCGGCACGCGCCGGCCGCCGTCGCCGGTCAGATTCTCGTCCAGCGGCTCTATCTTCAGCCCGTCGATGCCGACGACGCCGAAGCCCTCGTTCAAGAGGAAGTGCGCGAGCGTGTAGCCGGCCGGGCCGAGTCCCACGACGAGCACGTTCTTGCCGTTGTACGGGAGCGCGTAAGGTCGCTTCGCGTTCAAAGGGTTCCAGCGCGTGAGCAGGCCGTAGATTTCGACGCCGAAGGGAAGCCCGAGGACGTTGGTCAGCACGCCCGTCTCGGCCTGCGGGATGTTGACCGGCTCCTGCTTCTGGAAGATGCACGACTTCATGCAGTCGTTGCAGATGCGGTGGCCGGTGCCCGGGCACATCGGGTTGTCGATGACGACGACGGCGAGCGCGCCGATGGAGTCGCCGTCGCGCTGTAGGACGTGCATCTCGGAAATCTTCTCGTCGAGCGGGCAGCCCTGAAGGACGATGCCGAGCGGATTCTTCTTGAACGAGCCGTCGCGCTCCTTCAGACCCTTCGAGCAGGAGTCCTTGTCGCGCTCGTGGCAGTAGAGGCAGTAGTGAACCTCTTCGAGCACCTCGCGCGGCGTGTAGCGCTTGTCGGTGAGCTTGAAGCCGTCGCGGCGGCGCAGGTTCTTGTCGAGGCCGCGCATCAGCTCGGGCAGTTCGGCCTCCGGGCGTTCGAGCTGGACGAGGTGCTCGTAATTGAGCGGGTGCGGGAAGCGGAAACTTACCCATCCCTTCACCCTCTCGCGCGCCTCCGGCCGCAGCGCGTGCGCCGCCGACCACGCTTCGACGAGCCGCAGCGCCGCGCGCACGAAGGCGCGATTTTCGTCGGCGACGCTCTCGTCCGTCTCCGCACGCCACGCCGCGAGCGCCGCGCCGGCGCGCGTCCCCGCGAGCCTCGACGCGGCGGCCGAAGTCTCACGCGCGCGCTCGTCAGACCACGCTTCCTCCTGCCGCACGCCCTCCTTCGGGTAGTTCTTCTCCCACTCCAGAAGCCTCGCGGTCATCCGCGCCACGCCCAACTCGCGGTCGTCCGCCAGCGTGTCCTCGAACGCCGCGTGCCTCAGCGCTTCGAGCGCCGCGTCCGCCGCGTCAACGTCCACTGCCGCAGCCTTTTCGGCCGGGAAACCCTTCGTCGCGCGCCGCTGTACGAACTGCTTGAACTGGAAGACCGGGTCTTGCGCCCTGATGCTCTCGGCCAGACGCTCCCGCTCCGGCTCGATGCGGAACAGACGCGCGACGAACCTTGAGAGGTGCGGGGCGGCGGCGATGAGCAACTCGGACTCCGCCTTCGTCCCCTTCAAATTCTCGCCGCGCGAGCCGAGGTACTCCGCGAGCGACGCGTGCAGCGCCGCGTCGGAGCTTTCGACCTCCGCGTAGAACGCCTCGGCCAGCGCGCGCAGACGCTCCGGCCGGTGGAGGTCGCCGTAGCTGAAGCCCTCGATTCCGAGTTCAAAGTCCGGTGGCGTCTGTCTGTCTCTGGCGGGTTGGCGCGCGGCGTCGTTCGATTCGACGAAGAGGTTCTCTACCATTTAGAAGTGTCCGACTCTCTGAAAACTCGCGGCAGTGGGAAGCGTTTCAAAGGCGCGCGTGACCGGGGAGAGGCGCGCCGGCCGAAGTATAACACCGCCCACGCCGCCGCCCGAAAGTCCCGCCCCCGACCGCCCGCCGCCGCCGCGCCACGCGCTTGCCAACTCAAACGGACGCATTTATAATCGCCCCGTTTTCGGCGCTATGGTGTAGTTGGTTAACACGCCGCCCTCTCAAGGCGGAGACCGCGGGTTCGAGCCCCGCTAGCGCTATAAATCCCGCCAAATCAATAAGATGCGAGACAGGAGCAACGCTCGCAAGACAGCCTTTCTTGGCCTACCTCACGGCACGGCCGCGAACCGTCTGCGCAAGCTGATCCTCTTCCATCTCCTTCAAAGACATGGCGAGAACGTCTGCTTCAAATGTTCCCAACGCATAGAGACCGCCGAGGAGTTAAGCGTCGAGCACAAGGAGCCGTGGGAAGGCGTCAGCGTCGAGCTGTTCTGGGACATGGAGAACATCGCCTTCTCACACCTACGGTGTAACAAAAATCACCGCCGAAGGGGCGGCCGCGCGGATTTGCGAAAGGTCGGCCCGGAGGGGACGGCTTGGTGTAGAAACTGCAAAGCCTTCCTGCCCGAATTCGCGTTCAGCCGTCACGCCTCACGCTGGAACGGGTTGCAGCCGTGGTGTAACGACTGCTACGAACAGCGGAGGAGACAGGCCAAAGCCTCGCCCGAGGGCGAACAGGCCGTCTGAGCTTTCCGGCAGCCTCATTTCTCACGGCACCACTCCCGTCAGCGCTTGTAAGTGGCGGGCGCGCCCCCGATGCTATAATCGCGCGCCGTCGCGCGGGGAAGTCTGCAGAAAGGGGCGGGAAGGATTGCTGCTGGACGAGGAGAATAAGAGGCTGGCGGCCGCGGTGCGGCGCACGCTCGAAGCGCTGGTCGCGCCGCTCGGCGAGAGCATCAGGATGGTCTGGCGCGGTTCGGGCTCGCCGGACGCGCAGTCCGTGCTCGACAACCAACTGAAGCTCGTCGCGCAGCGTTTCATCGACCTGCGCGAGGCTTCCGAAACCACGAAGCAGAGTTATTACGAGCAGGTCTGCCGCCTCTTCGACCTCACGCCCGCGCCCGACACGTTCCCGCTGCGCGGCTCGACGGATTTGCCGCCGCACCTGCTCAAGCGGCTCGACCGCACGCCGGTCAGCGTCTCGTACCTCGAAACCTACGACTCGCGCCACGGGACGAACTTCGCCGACCGCGCGCGGCAGACGCTCTTCCACTTCGTCAACCTCGTCATCAAGAGCGACGGCAAGGTGACGCCGGTCGAAGAGTCTGCGCTCGCCGAGTTCAAGCAGACGCTCTACCCGGGCCGCGCGCCCGATTCGCCCGCGGGCGCGAAGAATCACCCCGAGCGGACGCCCGACGCGGCCACGCCCGAGGTTGAGGAGGAGTTGCCGCCGCCGCGCCCGCTCGAAGAGCTGCTGGCCGAGATGGACGCGCTCGTCGGGCTCGAGCGCGTCAAGGCCGACGTGCGCCAGCTCATCAACTTCCTCAAGGTGCAGAAGCTGCGCGAGGAGCAGGGCCTGAAGGCGCTGCCGGCCTCGCGCCACCTCGTCTTCTACGGCAACCCCGGCACGGGCAAAACGACCGTGGCGCGGCTCGTCGCGCAGATTTACCGCACGCTCGGCGTGCTCAAGCGCGGCCACCTCGTCGAGACCGACCGCGCGGGGCTCGTCGCCGGCTACGTCGGGCAGACCGCCATCAAGGTGCGCGAGGTGGCGACGAAGGCGCTCGGCGGCGTCCTCTTCATCGACGAGGCGTACTCGCTCGCCGCCGGCGGCGAGAACGACTTCGGCCGCGAGGCGGTCGAGACGCTCCTCAAGATGATGGAAGACCACCGCGACGAGTTGGTCGTCATCGTCGCCGGCTACACGGGGCGGATGCAGGACTTCCTCGACTCGAACCCCGGCCTGCGCTCGCGCTTCAACAAGCACCTACACTTCGACGACTACGGCGTCGAGCAGCTCGTCCACATCTTCAAAGCCTTCTGCAAGAAGTCTGATTTCCTCGTCACGGAGGGCGCGGAAAAGGAGCTTTCGTCGGTCTTCGGCGTGCTCTGCGCCTCGCGCGACGAGACGTTCGGCAACGCGCGCGCCGCGCGCAACCTCTTCGAGGCCACGCTCAGCAAGCAGGCCAACCGCCTCGTCTCGCTCCCGAAAGTCGACCGCGAAATACTATCCACCATCGAGGCCGCGGACATCCCCGGCCACGACGACCTGCGCGCGGGCGGCGTCCTCGAAGGGGACTAGCCCGCGCGCCCCGGCCGGCCCATTTGTTCTTCGACCCGATTAATAAACGGGTCGAAGAACCCCCGAAAAACTCACACAATCTCCTTCCCCGTTTGACCAAAGGCGCGCGTCTGAGCGATGCTACGACGTTACAAAATCAAACTTCATTCGGTGAGAAATACGCCATGAGTAAAGCAGCAACCGAAAGCTACGGGGTCGGGCCGCTGACCTCCTATTCCGAGGACGAGCAGATGTTCCGCGCCTCCGTGCGCGAGTTCGCGGAGGGCGAGATACGGCCGCGCGTCGAGGAGATGGACGAGCACGCCAAGATGTCGCCCGAGGTGCTCAAACAACTCTTCGACCTCGGGCTGATGGGCGTCGAGACGCCGGAGGAGTACGGCGGCACGGGCGCGTCGTTCTTCATGGCCATCGTCGGCGTCGAGGAGCTGTCGCGCGTCGACCCCTCGGTCGGCGTCCTGATGGACGTGCAGAACACGCTCGTCAACAACGCGCTCATCCGCTGGGGGAGCCCCGAGCAGAAGAAGAAGTACCTGCCGCGCCTCGCCTCCGACACCGTCGGCGCTTACGCGCTGAGCGAGGCCGGCTCCGGCTCCGACGCCTTCGCCATGCAGACGCGCGCCGTGGATAAGGGCGACCACTACGAGCTGACGGGGCAGAAGCTCTGGATTACGAACGGCATCGAGGCCGGCGTCTTCGTCGTCTTCGCCAACGCCAACCCCGAGGCCGGCTACCGCGGCATCACCGCCTTCATCGTCGAGAAGGGCACCGAAGGCTTCTCGGTCGGGAAGAAGGAGAACAAGCTCGGCATCCGCGCCAGCTCGACCACCGAGATTATTCTGGACGGCTGCAAGGTGCCGAAGGAGAACGTGCTCGGCGAGTTGGGCAAAGGCTACAAAGTTTCAATCGAGACTTTGAACGAGGGGCGCATCGGCATCGGCGCGCAGATGATCGGCATCGCGCGCGGCGCGCTCGAACACGCGCTGCGCTACACGTCTGAGCGGACGCAGTTCAAGCAGCCCATCAACCAGTTTCAGGGCGTCCAGTTCCAGTTGGCCGAGATGGCGACCGAGCTTGAGGCCGCGCGCCTGATGGTCTACAACGCCGCGCGGATGAAGGACGCCGGGCTCCCCTTCGTCAAGGAGGCGGCGATGGCCAAGCTCTACTCGTCGCGCGTCGCCGAGAAGGTTTCGTCAAAGGCCATCGAACTCTACGGCGGCTACGGCTTCGTTAAGGACTACCCGGTCGAGAAGCTCTGGCGCGACTCCAAGATCGGCGCCATCTACGAGGGCACGTCCAACATGCAACTCCAAACCATCGCCAAGCTCATCATAGGAAAGTAATGGCCGCGTCACGCATAGACATCTTCCGCATGATGCTCGAAGGCGACCCCGACAACACGGCGGTCATGTTCGGGCTGGCCAAGGAGTACGAGAAGGCCGGGCGCTTCGACGACGTGGTCGAAGTCCTGACCGACTACGTCCAGCGCGCCGACGACGAGGGCAACGCCTACGGCATGCTGGCCTCGGCCTACCTCAAGCTCGGCAACCGCGACGCCGCCCGCCGCGCCTACGAGCGCGGCGCCGAAGTCGCACAGGCCCACGGCCACCCCTCCATGGCGCAGGACTACCGCCTCACGATTGAGACGGAATTCGACGAAGATTAGCGCGGGCAATTTTTCATAGAGGTAATAGGTATGGCGACCGAGGTTGAGGTTAAGGCGCGGGAGTATCGGGGGTTGGGCCGCGAGGAGATGGTGGGCATCTACCGGACGATGTACCAGTCGCGGCGCGTGGACGACAAGGAGATTCAGCTCAAGGGGCAGAACAAAATCTTCTTCCAGATTTCGGGCGCGGGGCACGAGGCCGTGCTCGCGGCCGCCGGGCTCGCCTTCAAGGCCGGCCACGACTGGTTCTACCCTTACTACCGCGACCGCGCGCTCTGCCTGCAACTCGGCGTCACGCCGCTGGAGATGTTCCTCGCGGCGGTCGGCGCGGAGTCCGACCCCAGCTCGCACGGCCGCCAGATGCCCTCGCACTGGGGGCACGCGAAACTCAACATCGTCTCGCAGTCTTCGCCGACGGGGACGCAGTTCCTGCAGGCGGTCGGGTGCGCCGAGGCGGGCTACCGCGCGACTCTGGTCGAAGGCATTAAGGAGAAGGTCGCGGGCTTCCGGGATGACGAGGTCGTCTACTGCTCGACGGGCGACGGCACGACGAGCCAGGGCGAGTTCTGGGAGGCGCTCAACACCGCGAGCAACCTGCGACTGCCCGTCGTCTTTCTCGTCGAAGACAACGGCTACGCCATCAGCGTCCCCGTCGAGGTGCAGACCGCGGGCGGCGACGTGTCCCGTCTGGTCGAAGGCTACCCCGACCTGCTCGTCCTGCGCTGCGACGGCACAGACCCCGTCGAGTCTTTGGAGACTTTGCGGAAGGCCGTCGAGCACTGCCGCCAGAGGAAGGGGCCGGCGCTCGTCCACGCCAAAGTCATACGCCCATACTCGCACTCGCTCTCGGACGACGAAAAGCTCTACCGCCCCGACGAGGAGCGCACGACGGACGCCGAGCGCGACCCCGTCAAGCGCTTCGGCGCGCTGCTCGTCGAGAAGGGCTTCGTCACGCAGGACGAGTTGCAGCGGCTCAAGGACGAGGTCGACCGGGAGATCGGCGAGGCGGCCGACGCCGCGCTCGCCAGCCCGCAGCCCGAGCCCGACACGGCCCTGCAACACGTCTACTCGCCGGACGTTGACCCGACCTCCGCGGAGTTCGACAACGAGGAGGGCGCGGAGCTTTCCGGCAACGCCGGCACGATGGTCGACCTCATCAACCGCTGCCTGCACGAGGAGATGGCGCGCGACTCTTCAATCCTCGTCTTCGGCGAGGACGTGGCCGACGTTTCGCGCGAGCAGTACCTCGGCAAGGTCAAGGGCAAGGGCGGCGTCTTCAAGGTCACGGCCAACCTCCAGCGCAAGTTCGGCGCGGCGCGCGTCTTCAACTCGCCGCTCGCCGAGGCTAACATCGTCGGCCGCGCGATAGGGATGGCGACGCGGGGACTGAAGCCCGTCGTCGAGATACAGTTCTTCGACTACATCTGGCCCGCCTACCACCAGATTCGGAACGAGCTGGCCCTGATGCGCTGGCGCTCGGGCGGCGAGTGGAAGTGCCCCGTCGTCATCCGCTGCCCCGTCGGCGGCTACCTGAAGGGCGGCGCCGTCTACCACTCGCAGTCGGGCGACACGCTGTTCACGCACATCCCGGGGCTGCGCGTCGTCTACCCGTCGAACGCGCTCGACGCCAACGGCCTCCTGCGCACGGCCATCCGCTCGGACGACCCCGTGCTCTTCCTCGAACACAAGCACCTCTACCGTCAGGCTTACAACAAGTCGCAGTACCCGCCCGACGGATTTTTGATTCCGTTCGGCAAGGCGAAGACGGTGCGCGAGGGCACGGACATGACCGTCGTCACCTACGGCGCGCTCGTCAACCGCACGCTCGTCGCCGCCAAGCAGGCCGAGCAGCAGCAAGGCATCAGCGTCGAGGTCATCGACCTGCGCACGCTCGCGCCCTACGACTGGGAGGCCAACGCCGCGAGCGTCCGCAAGACCACCCCCCGCATAGTCGCGCACGAAGACACGCGCACGCACGGCTTCGGCGCGGAGGTGGCGGCGCGCGTCTCCGAAGAGCTGTTCGAGTACCTCGACGCGCCCGTCCGGCGCGTCGCCGCGCTCGACACCTTCGTCGCCTACGCCCCGCGGCTCGAAGACGTCATCCTCCCGCAGGTGGACGACGTGTTCCGCGCCATCACGGAGCTGCACGCGTACTGAGCGGCGTACTGTCGTACACAATTTTGTACCGTATCGTTCCGGCGGGGCGGGCACTCGGATGGGTGCCCGCCCCGCTAAGTGTTTGTCACCGCTCGACTTCCCTCCGGCGGCATGGTCATTGCCCTATTCCTCAGGTTCCGCCCTGTCTGTGGGCGGGACTTTAATCGACGGACAAAATGGCTAACTTTCAGAACAACAGAGGAGGGACAATCTTGATGAGTAGACGTTTGTTTAACTTCGCGGCCGCCGGTGCGCTCGCATTTTCGCTCGCGCCCGCCGCTTTAGCGCAGGAGACGCAGAATCCGCAGCCCGCACAGCCGCAGCCGCAGCAAACACAGACGCAGACGACCGTGACGACGCAGACGACGCAGACCGTCCAGAACGCAGACGGCTCGTGGTCGGTCATCCAGTACCCGGCCAACAAGGAGGTCGTCGTCGACTTCACGCCCGGGCCGACCTTCTCGACCGCGAAGGGGCGCGCGAAGGTCATGCGCATGAGCGACCACACGATGGTCACGCTCGATCTGTCTGGACTCCCGGCCGACGCCGCCGCGATGAACTTGTACGCGGTCGACCCGTTCGGCAAGGTCACGCTGCTCGGGCCCGTCGCGTTCAACAACGGCGTCGCCACGCAGAGCTTCCAGACGCCGCTCGACCGCTTCATGCTCGTGATGTCGCCCGAGGCCAATCTGACGACCTACGCGCCGGCGAACGCCTACGCCTTTCGCAGCGGGGTGCCGCAGGGCTTCGCCGTCGTGCCGATGTCGAACGCGGAGGGCGAGAGGGTCGCGGCCGCTTCGACCGCCGGCTCGTCCACGGCCTTCACCGCGCCGATGCTCGGCATCCCGACCTTCGACCGCGGCGACACGACCGAGGTCAAGGTCAAGCTCGGCGGCGCGCTGACCGGCTCGCGCGTCAACTTCAACATCACGCCGCGCCGCGACGGGCCGACTCAGGTCGTCGCGCGCTTCCACGAGCTGAAGGAAGCGCCGGGCGGTCAGGTCTACGTGCTCTGGGCGGTCTCGCCCGAGGGCAAGCACGTTAAGCTCGGCCAGGTGGTGAACACGGGCCGGCGCAACGAGGCCGAGATTAAGAGCGAGACGACGCTCGCCGACTTCGGCCTGCTCATCACGCTCCAGCCCGAGGGCGAGGCGCCCGCCGGCGACGTGGTCGGCACAATCATGCGCTAACCCCGTCGGGTCTTAAGCGTCTCGACGGACGAGAGGGCCGCCCCCGAACGCGGGGCGGCCCTCTCGCTTTTAAAACTCCCCTCCGGGCTTTGAAAAATCGGGCGGACGCCGCGCCTGACACACTTCCGACATAAAGCTATTGACATCCGCGTGAATCACGGCATAATGGCCGGACGCCGCGCGTGACCCCGAGCGCGGTCTTCAGAGTTCGGGAATTCGCCCGTCGAACCCTCCCCGAAAGAGCCGCGAGCCGAGGCTCGAAACCCTTTTTTGAGAAGAAAGCCCCCGAGATGTTCAAACGCAAGCTTCCCCCGTGGCTGGCGCTCCCGGCCTTTTTCTTCCTTTTAGTCGTGCCGGGGCGCGCGCAGGGCGAGTCGCTCCCCGAACTCATCCGCCGCGTCAAGCCCTCGGTCGTCTCCGTCATCACCTACAACGCGAAGGGCGAGGTCGCGCTCACGGGCAGCGGCTTCTTCGTCCGCCCGGGCGAGGTGCTGACGAACCTGCACGTCGTCGAGGGCGCGCACCGCGCCGAGGTGCGCACGTTCGAGGGCAAGGGCAAGACCTACCGCGTGGCGGGGCTCGCGTCGGTGGACGAGGACGGCGACCTCGCGGTCTTGAGCGTCGAGATGCCGTTGGAGCGCGCCAGCGTGGTCGAGACGGCCGAAGCCGCGCCCGAGGAGGGCGAGCGCATCTTCGTCATCGGGAACCCGTTGAGGCTCGAAGGCTCGGTCGCCGACGGCATCGTCTCGGCGGTGCGCGAGGTGCCGGGGCTCGGGCGCATCGTGCAGATCACGGCTCCCATCTCGCACGGCAACTCGGGCAGCCCCGTCTTCAACATGAAGGGTCAGGTGTTGGGCGTCGTCACCATCCGCGTGATGAATGGGCAGAACATCAACCTCGCGCTCGGCTCGCCGCGCTTCTCGGCGCTCAAGGCCGCCGGCAAGCTGGTCGGCTTCGACGAGCTGGCCGAGAAGTCGAAGGACGAGCAGAGGCCCGACTCGCTCTCCGACTGGTGGTACCGCAACGGGCTCAACTCGCTCTGGCTCGGCAACTACGACAGCGCGCTCGGCTACTTCGAGACGGCGGTGAACAAGAACCCGCAGCGCGCCGACGCGTGGATTCAGGTCGGCTTCTGCAAGGTCAAGCAGGGCAAGAATCAGGACGCCATCCGCGCCTTCGAGCAGGCGCTCAAACTGAAGCCCAACTCCTACGAGGCGCTCAACAAGCTCGGCGACGCCTACTACTACGCGGGCAACTACTACAAGGCGCTCGACGCCTACAAGCGCGCCGTCTCGTCGCGCCCAGACCTCGCCGAGGGGCACTACAACCTCGGGGCCGTCCACCTCGAACTCGGCGACCGCGCCGCCGCGCTCGCGCAGGCCGGCGTCCTCAAGCCGCTCGACGCCGCGCTCTCCCAGAAGCTTCTCCGCGAGATAGGGCGGTAGGTCAAAGGGCAAAGGGGAAGGGGTCAGGGAGAGACTTTCGTCATCCCTGACCCCTTCCCCTTTACCTTTGAGCTAAATCTTATTCCCCGGCGGGCGGGGCGAAGATGTCCCGGTTGATGTCGCGCGGGTTCCCGAGGACGACGAACTGTATGTTACGCATGTAGGTGTTGGCGGCGCGCTTCACGTCGGCCGGGGTGACGGCGCGCAGGCGGTCGATGAAGACGGCCGAGTTGCGCCAGCCGCCGCCGATCAGCTCGTACTGCGCCAGCTCGCCGGCCTGCGCGGCGTTGGTCTCCTGCCCCATGTAGTAGCGCGTCAGGAAGTGCTGCGCCGTGCCCTTGATCTCCTCGGGGTTAATCTCCTCGGACTGGAGCCGCGCGATCTCGCGCAGCATCAGTTGCACCGACTGGTTGGCGTCGACGGACGTGACCGAGATGCCGCCGAGGTTCGCGCCCTGACTGTAGAGGAACGCGTCGGGCGCGTAGGAGAGGTTGTGGCGCACGCGCACGACCGAGAAGACGCGCCCCTGAAGGACGGTCGAAGCGACCCGCATCGCGTAGTAGTCGGGCGAGTTGGGCGGCGGCGCGGCGAAGACGCCCTGCACGTAGTTGGTCGGGAGCTGCCGCTCGGTCACCGCCACGGTCGGCGTGCGGAAGGTGAGCTGCGGCAGCGGGTCGGCCTTGTAGTCGCCGCGCGGGAGCTTGCCGAAGCTGGCCTCGACCTTCCGGCGAATCTCGGCCGGGTCTACGTCGCCGACGACGACGAGGAGCAGGCGCGAGGTCTGCATCATCCGCGCGTGGTAGCGCTTCACGTCGTCGAGCGTGAGCGAGCGCACAGAGGCGGCCGTCCCGCTCGGGTTGTTCAGGTAGGGGTGGCCGGCGTAGGCGATCTTCGACTGGAGCACCTGCAGGAACGAGTCGGGCGTGTCCTCGTCGTCGCTGCGCGCGACGACCATGCGGCTCTTGACGCGCTCGAAGTCCTCGGGCGTGAAGCTGGGGCGCAGCGCCGCGTCGGTGAAAATCTCCCACGAGCGGTCGAAGTGCCGGCGCGTGCTCCCGAGCGAGAGCACCGAGTAGTCGTAGTTGATGCCGTAGGTCAGCCCCGTCCCCGTGCGCGAAAGCTCGCGGCGCATCTGCTCGCGCGGGAACTTCTGGCTGGCCTCGGTCGCCACGTCGAGCATCAGCGACTCGATGCCGGCGTTCTCCGCCGTCACGTTGCGCGCGCCGCCGCGCAGGAAGAGCCCGGCGACGACCGACTGGCTGCCCTCGCGCCGCTTGACGAGCACACGCATCCCGTTCACGTCGAACTCGGTGACGCGGCGCAGCGTGTCGCCGGCCTCGCGCGAGGCGGCCGTCGGCCGTACGGCGTCGGCCTGCTGCGGCGCGGGGGCCGGCGCGGTCGACTGCCCGAGCGCCCGGGCCGGCGCGAACGTCAAAGTCAAAAGCAACGCGGCCAACGCGCCGCCCCGTTTAAAAGTCGTCCTCATTCTCGAAATCCCCGTCCCGGTTCTCTTAACCATTTTGAAACCGCGCGCTCAACGCCCGGCGGCCGCCGTCGCGGCCTTCGGCGCGGCCGTCCCCAGCAGGTCGGCCTCGGCCAGCCCCGACACGCGCAGAGACTCGTCCGAGAGCATCACCGACCCGACGTGCGACTTGCCGTGGACGTAGGTCGTGATGTAACGGCCGATGTCGGCGCGCGACGTGGCGCGCAGGCGCTTGAGGTAGCCGCGGAAGTATTCGAGCCCCGTCGTCGACCACCAGAAGCTGACCGTGTGCGAGTACTCCGAGAGCTTCTCGCGCGAGTAGAGGTCTTCGGATTCCAGCAGCGCCTTCGCGCTCTCCAACTCCTCGTCGGTGAAGTAGTCGGGGTCGTTGAAGTGCGCGACCTCGTTGTAGGCGGCGGCTACGGCCGCCTTCGCCTTGTCGGGCGTCGTCTGGAGGAAGAGCGTGATGGGCCCGACGTTGCGCTGCGTGTAGTAGCCGAAGCCGACGCCGGTGGCGAGCCCCGTGTCCACGAGCGCGCGCTGGAAGCGCGAGTTGGGCTGGCGCAGGATGAACGAGAAAACGTCGGCCGCGTAGGTCGCCGCGTCGTCCTTGCCGATGGAGGGGCCCTGCCAGCCGACCTGCACGACGACGTTGGTGATCGGCTTGTTGATGACGACCGCCTCGCTTTTGGCGAGCGGCGGGTGCTCGACGAGCGGGAACTCCTCGAACGGGTCGCGCTCGCTCCGCTTCCACTCGCCGAACAGCTCCTCGGCGACGCGGAACGCCTCCGAGGGCGTCACGTCGCCGGTCAGGATGAGCGCCGAGTTATTCGGGACGTAGTAGCGCTGCTGGATGAGCCGCATCTTGTCGGTCGTCGCCGCGCGCACGGTCTCGCGCGTGCCGCCCGGGCTCTTGCGGCTCGGGTACTTGTAGAAGAGACGCCGGTTCATCTCGGCGAGGAACTCGCCGTAGGGGTTCGACTCGTGGCGGTCTAACTCGCCGATGACCACCTCGCGCTCCTGCGCGAACGAGCGTTCGATCACGTCGCGGATGCGCGAGTAGAGGCCGGGGTCGCTGGCCTTGATGCCGGCCATCCAGCGGTCGTCGAAGCCCGGGTAGAGGATGGCGTCGCGCATGAAGCGCATGGCGACCGGAAAGTTCGGCGTCGTCGTCGTGCAGTAGTAGTTGACCACCTCCTCGTGCGTCTCCGCGTTCGAGACGACGCCGAGCGAGTCGATCTCCCTCATGTAGGCGTCGCCGAGCAGGTGCGCGCGGTTGGCCTTGAAGAAGAGGTGCTCGTAGAGGTGCGAGAGCCCGTTCAGCTCGGGCGGCTCGGTGAACGAGCCGTTGCGCACGGCCAGCTCGACCGTCACGAGCGGCACCGAGTGGTCTTCGAGCACGATGAGTTCGAGCCCGTTGGGCAGAACCTTGTTGACGAAGGGCGCGGCCTCGGCGAGCGGCGCCGAGGCTTGAGCCGGGGCCGGCGCGGGC
>JBEVKV010000376.1:0-4740 GCA_040509515.1 Pyrinomonadaceae bacterium
TCGAGGCGTTCTTCAGGACGAAGATTTCGGGGTCGTAGGGCTGATCGACCTTGACCGCGCCCGGGTCCTGGAAGGTAATGCGAATCGAGTAGTGATCCTGCGGCCGCGTCAGCTCGACCTGCGCGGGGAGCCGCAGGCGGCCGTCCTCGCCGAAGGGCTGCTGGTTGCTGTAGACGACATCGGTGACGAGCTGCCCGCGCTCGCCGTACATCTGGACGCGCGACAGCCTGAGCGTGCCCACGCGGTCGAACCAGAAGCGGCGCGTGACGCGCGCGCGGTTCTGCGACACCAGTTCCATCTCCGTCAGGATGTAGTAGCCGCGCACGACGCGCGCGCCCTTCTTCGCGCCGGGGCGCGTGTCCGGCTCCTCCTCGTAGGTCTCGGCCTGCGCGTAGACGTGTTTGGTGTCGTCGAAGGAGACGGGCGGGACGAGCACGGCGTCGGTCAGGTGCTGCGGCCTGAGGCTTGAGATGGCGCTGACGGTGGCGCGCTGCATCGCCTCCTCGCGCCGCTTGCCGCCGGAGTTGCAGTCGGGCGAGGTAACGACGGAATCGCCGCCCACCTTCTCGTAGACGGCGGCGTTCGTCCCGGTGACGAAGCGCCGGTACTGCTCGCTGCCCTGATAGACGGCCGCCCAGAAGCGTTCGCCGGTCGAGCTCATCTCGGCGACCTTCGTCCCGACGACGGGCACCTGCACGATGAGGTAGACCTGCCCCGGCCGTTGGACGACGAGGCGGCCGTCGGCCGTGCGATACTTGTCGGCGAGCCCGCACTCGGCGTAGCTCGTGTCGAGGAACTGTATGTCGACCCTGCCGTTGAGGGAGCGCACCGCGCCGAGGCGGTTGATCTCCTCGAACATACGCGGCATGTCGGCGTCGACCAGCGGGGTGAGCGGCTGCGGGACGACGACCCGCGTCTTGGCGCTGAAGAGACCACACCCGGACAGCGCGAGCGCGGCCGCGAGCACCAGCGCCGCGCGCGCGGCCCCGCCGCCCACGAAGTTTTTCAGCCTGTTCATCCGAAGCAAAAGTTGACCGCGCCCCACCCGCCGCCGCCCCACGAAGATTCTCGAAATCAGTTTATGGAAGCTAACAAACGCCCTTCGGCCTTGTCAACGCGAGTCACTTCAGTTAGTCGAGCATCAGCGGCGGCTTGTCGAAGCGCGCGCGGAGCGCGTTGACGGCCGCACGGACGCGCGGGCGACAGACGATGTAGGTTTCGAGGCGGCGCTTGCCGGGGAAGTCGAGCAGCATGATGCCGAGCAGGATGGTCAGCACGCCCTGACCGGGGACGCCGGGCAGAGACATCACGACGCCGAAGCCGACGAGCACGAGCCCGAGGAGGTTCTTGGCGAAGATGCCCAGCGCGCGCAGCACCGGGTGGCGCTCGACGAGGAACTCGCGCGCGTGCGACGAGTGGAAGTAGTTAGCCGGCAGCTTCACCAGCACCATCGTCACCACCGCGATGCTCACGACGAAGGTGACGACCGAGAATAGCACGCCGAAGAGCACCTGCCCCCACGTCAGCCCCCACCCGTGAATCGTCTCCGTCAGCCAGTCAATCATCTGTCTACCGGTTACCGAATCTCTTCCCGCGCGCCAACGAGCGCCGCGACCGTCTCGGCGACGACCTCGCGGGCGGCGCCTTCGAGCCCGAAGTCGCGCGACTCCGCGCCCTCCCAGAACTCGCCCAGGCCCCGCGAGCCGGCGCGCTCGAAGGCGAGCGCCTGCGCGAGCAGGTCTATCACGTCGGCCGCCTTGACGAGCCGCGCTTCGAGGCTCGCGCGCGACTCGTAGTCCTCGTGCAGCTCGGCGTAGCGCGCGGCGTGCGCGTCGCCCGCGCCGCGCATGATCTCGTCGAAGGCGGCGCGCTCGGCCGCGCGCCTCGCATCCTTCCCGTAGTATTCGGCGACGGTGCGCGGCATGTCGCCCGTGCGCGTCTCCTGCAGGTCGTGCAGCAGCGCGATCCTCAGCACGCGCCCCGCGTCCACCGGCACGCCGCGCGCCGCGCACTCGTCCGCCAAAAGCATCGCCGTCAGCGCCACGCCGTACGAGTGCGACGCCACGGACTCCGCGCCCGGCGGCAGCCCGCGCAAGACCCACCCCGTCCGGTCGAGCCGCTTCAGCCGCTGTAGTTCGAGAAGCACGGAGAGCATAACGGGGGTGATGAGTGATGAGTGATGAGTGATGAGAAAGAGACTTGCCTTTTCTCATCACTCATCACTCATCACTCATCACTCAAAAAAACCTTTCCGGGGTTCAGGATGCCGTTGGGGTCGAGCGCGCGCTTGATGCGGCGCATGGCCTCGATGGTCGCGTCGCCGAGCGCCATCCTCAGGTAAGGCGCTTTGACGTAGCCGATGCCGTGCTCGCCGCTGATGGTGCCGCCCAACTCGACGGAGGCGGCGAAGGTCTCGCCGACGGCCTCTCTGGCGCGCGCGACCGCCGCCGGGTCGTCGCGGTCGCACATGAAGTTGACGTGGATGTTGCCGTCGCCGAGGTGGCCGAAGTTGACGACGAAGGTTTCGTACTTGCGCCCTAGCCCCTCGACGCGCTCGATCAGCTCGGGCACGCGCGAGCGCGGGACGACCACGTCCTCGTTGAACTTGAGCGTGCCGAACTTCTTGATGGCGGGCGAGAGCGCGCGCCTCACGTCCCAGAGCCTGTCCTCGTCCTCGCGCGACTCGGAGCGCAGGATGTCGTAGCCGCCAAGCTCCTTCACCACCTCCTCGACGACGCGCGCCGTGCGCTCGACCTCCTCGCGCTCGCCGTCCACCGAGACGAGCAGCAGTGCGCCCGCCTCCGGGTCGATGCCGAAGGCGAACTCCGACTCGACGGCGCGGATGGCGTTGCGGTCGAGAACCTCGATGGCGACGGGCGTGACGCGCGCCTTCGTGAAGGCGGGCGGGCAGGCGCAGGCGGCCGTCATCGTCTTGAAGGTGGCGCGCACCGTGCGCGTCGTCTCGGGGAGCGGCAGGAGTTTGAGCGTCGCCTCCGTGATGATGCCGAGCATCCCTTCCGAGCCGCAGACGAGCCCGGTCAGCTCGAAGCCGACGACGTTCTTGCTCGTCAAGCCGCCCGTGCGGACTATCTCGCCGGTCGGCAGCACGACTTCGAGCCCGAGCACGTAGTGCTTCGTCACGCCGTACTTCGCCGAGCGTATGCCGCCCGCGTTCTCGGCGATGTTGCCGCCGATGTAAGAGTTCTTGTACGAGGCCGGGTCGGGCGGGTAGAAGAGCCCGACCTCCTCGACCGCCTGTTGCAGCGCGTAGGTCGTCACGCCCGGCTCGGTTATCGCGTAAAGATTCTCGACGCTGACCTCACGGATGCGGTTCATCCTGTCGGTGCCGACGACGACGCCGCCCTCCACCGGAACCGCGCCGCCCGTGTAGCCGACGCCGCCGCCGCGCGCCGTCACCGGAAAGCGCCGCTCGTTCGCCAGCCGCAGAATCGCGGAAACTTCTTCGGCCGTGCGCGGCAAAAGCACCGCCTCGGGCGGAAACTTCTCCTTGAGCGCGTCGCCCGCGTAGGGCTCCACGCGCTCCTCGTCAACCAGAACGTTCTCCGCCCCGACAATCTCCCGCAGCCGCGCCAGCACCTCCGGCTCCGACGCCGCCGTCCGCGCGCGCACACCCTTATCCGCGAAATGTATCGTCCGGCTCATCCTTTAAAGCTTTACTCCTTGCCCTTACTTTAACGCGCCTCGCGCCACGCATCAACGAGCGCGCGGCCGGCCAATATTTATTTCGCGCCGCCTGTATTTATCGAACCGGCGGGCGCTCTGTCACGCGACGGGCGACTCGCGACCCCCGCGCGCGCCACGGAAATTTTGACAGCCATTCTGAAGGAGAAGGATTTTGAAAAAGACCGCTTCGCTGATTTACGTTCTGGCCGCGCTCTTCGCGCTGGCCGTTTCCCCCTCGCAGGCGCGCGCCGACGTACAGGATCGCCTCTTCGACTTTACCGACCAGTTCTACCGCCAGAACGGCGTAGACCCGGCCGCCATCGTCAACCGCCGTCAGGCCGACGGCCGGCGCGGCACGGTCGATTCGCCCTTCTTCTTCTACCAGCGCAACGTCCGCACGCTGCAACTTAACCCGGCCTACAACCACAGCGGCGCGCTCACCTACTGGACGGTGATGGGCGACCTCTTCGTCGCCGGCTTCACGCCGGACGAGGCCGGCGCGCGCGCGCGTCAGATCGCCGACAACATGCCGCTCTACGTCTTCCCGACGCGCACCGGCAACCCCATCGGGCTCGGCAACAACCGGCAGGCCGACATCGTCGACATGCGCAACGGCTACTTCAGCAACAACCCGCTCGGCCTCTGGATTCACATCTGGGTCAGCTACACCGACCGCGCCTTCAATACGGCCGACGGCAAGAAGATGCTGGCCGACCTCCAGAAGCGCAACGGGACGGCGCTCGACGGCACGCCCATCATCAAGACCCTGAGCGAACTGGACAACCTCTTCGCGAAGGGCTTCGCCGCGAAGCGCTTCCGCAACCCCGACGGTTCCGAGGGCCCGATGTACGGCATCTGCCCCGTCGTCAAAGACCCGACCGACGGCGGCATCCCGCTCGACACGACGCTCGCCTACGTGCGTAAGCCCGACGGCACGGCGCTCGAACCCTACTTCCCCGCCAACTTCGACGCGCTGAAGTTCACGGGCGACTGGGCCAAGTAGTCCGACCCGGCGACGCGTTACAGAGAGAGGCGGCGGCGCACGTTTTGTGCGCC
>JBEVKV010000377.1:0-6027 GCA_040509515.1 Pyrinomonadaceae bacterium
ACATTTGCGGGCCGCGCCTCGCCGACGGCGGCGGACTACGGCTCTAACTTGATTTCATCGACCGGCTCGCGCGGGCACCAGAGGGGCGTAGCGCACGCGGTTCCCTTCGGGCAGTAGCACGGGTCGGTTCTCGGCGGGTTGACGCGGAAGATGCCCCACAGTCCGCCGTAGGAGAAGTTGAAGCTCTCCTGCGTGCGGTAGAGGAAATCTCCCGTCGTGTAGAAGAGGCCGCCGGCCTGCGTCAAGATGTTGACGTGCCGCGTCGGCCCGATGCCGCTCTCCGACCCGATGTCGAAGGTGCGCGGGTTGAAGCCCTGAACGCGCGAGGCGTTCTCCCACGGCTCGAACTGCCAGTGGTGGCCGTGGATGGTGAAGCCGTGCTGGCGCGGGTGGCCGGCCACGTCGAGGACGCGGAAGCGCACGGCCTGACCGGCCGTCGCCGTAAAGATTGGCGTCTCGGGGTCGCCGCACGCGCCGCCACAGCCCGGGTTCGGGTCGTTGGAACTGAGCACGTTCGACAGGTCGAAGTCGTTGATGGACGGGCCGGGGTGGTCAGGGCCGCCGATGGGCGGCGTCGTGATGTCCACCCCGAGCCGCCACCACAGAGGCTCCGTGCGGTAGTTGAAAGCCTTGCCGCCCGAGTCCTCCGAGTCGTCCGTCTCGGCGATGTTCGGGAGCGGTTGCGGCCTCGAATACAGCGAGTGGCGCGGGTAGTACTTCAAGGCGAGGTCGGTCTGATAGAGCACGACGAACTCGCGGAAGGCCTGCCTGCTGTACGGGCTGTAGATGTCGGCCGAGGCGAAGGTGCCCGGGTCGGTCGTCCACGTCGCGCCTTCCGGCTCGATGACGAGCGCGCCGATGGAGCCGTGCGAGGCGTGCTTGATCACGTCGCCCATGTCGCGCAGGCCCGTCGCGCCGAACTCGATGGGCGTGTGCGTGACGCCGCCCTTGTTTCCGACGAAGCGGTCGCCCGCGTACCAGAGGTAAGTCTTCGACTCACCCGGCCCGACGGTCGAGTCCTTGTTGAAGCCGACGTTGGCCCCGTCGTCGCGGAACGTGTTGACGGCGACGAGCTGCGAGTGGAGCCCGACGCGGTTCGACGTTCTCACCTGGTTGAAGTTAAAGCCGTTGACGATCATCGGCACCATGTTCCAACTGTCGTTCTCGGGAAGCTGTGCCGGCAGGTTATTCTTTAGCGTGACGGCGATGCACTCGCCCGCGCTGGCGCGCAGGATGAGCGGCTCGGGCTGCATCGCGCCGGTCTTGAGCGGGTCGAGGTTGTTGTCTTCGACGAGCAGGATCGCGTTCGGGTCGAAGATGTTCGCCTTCTGGCTGTAGGTGACCTGTCCGCTGG
Source organism: Pyrinomonadaceae bacterium (assembly GCA_040509515.1). GTDB lineage: Bacteria > Acidobacteriota > Blastocatellia > Pyrinomonadales > Pyrinomonadaceae > QHXN01. Next base: position 1,355 of record JBEVKV010000377.1, read on the forward strand.
GGACGAGGTCGCGCGCGAGTATCGCCGTCACGCCGTACTTGCGGTTGACTTCACGGCAGACGGGCTTCTGGATGATGAGCTTCGCCCCTTCGTCTCCCTCAGCTCCCACCGGCGTCACTTCGGCCGCCGGAGTCGTCTCCTCGGTCGTCTCGGGGTTGTTCGGCAGACGCGCGAGCGTGGTCGTCGTCTCGCCCAACGGGTCGCTCGGGTCGGGCACGGCCGTCTCGGTCGAGCCGTCCGGGTTAATCTTGTCGCGCGAAAGGTCGCGGTCGCGCGACGAGCCGGCGAAGACGCGCAGGATGCCCCACTGGCCGTCCCACAAATTGTCGGTCGCCGCCGAAGAGTAGAGGTGGTCTGTGAAGCGGCGTCGCGGGAGCGTCTGCTTCTCGGCCGTGCCGCCCTTGTCCAGAGTGTTGGGCGCGGGGTCTTCGGCCGGCGGCTGGTTCAGATAGAACTCGAAGTGCTCGGAGATGCCTATCTGCTGGCCGTTGCGGTAGCCCGAGTTGTTGGCCGTGTTCGACCCCTCGGGCGTGCCCGGCTCGAAGAGCCACTTGTAGCCGTGCAGGTTGAAGACGTGCTGCTCCTCCTGCGCGCCCTGTATCAGCCGGACGACCGCGCGGTCGCGCTCGTAGGCCGGGAGCACGGGCGTGAACGGGTCGCCGTGCACGCGCGAGCTGAAGGCGTTGGCGAGGTCGCCGCGCGGGTCGCCGGCCGGGTACTGGTTGGTGGTGTCGGGCGGCGCGATGCGGTGCGGGATCGGCTCGTTGCGGTAGTTGATGAGCTGCGTCCCGGGGTCGGCCGCCGAGATGGCCTCGGGGCGCGGGTCTTTCGTCGGCTCGATGGCGATGGGGAGGTCGGCCTCCTTGCGCCCCGGCGGGTTGACCGGCATCGGGTCTGCGAAGCCGCGGTAGACGATGGCGAAGTCCGCGAAGGCCAGGTTGAACTCGCGGAAGCTGTCGTCGGTGCCGTCCGAGTAGTCGCGGTCGATGATGTTGGCGGCGAAAGAGGTCGGGCCGCCGTCGTCGCGCCCGCCGAGCGGCGTGCCGTTAAGCGCCGTCCACGTCGACTGCGCCTTCTCGACGACCAGCGCGCCGTAGAAGCCGTGGTGCTGGTGCGAACTGGGGCCGAAGTGGTCGTGCGTGAAGACGGTGCGCAGCGTACGATCCTTGCCGCGCGTGTTTAAGAGCGGGTCGGCCCACCAGCGCTGGACGGTCGTCTGCGCGCCGACGTAGTCGCCCACCTTGTTGCCGTCGAGGTCAGGCCCCGCGCCGAACTTCGGGTGAACGGTCGGGGTGAAAATCTGAGTCCCGCCGATACCCTGCTGGAACTTGTTGTTGGCCTTGATGCGCTCCTGCACCTCGCCCGGCGAGAAGGTGCCGTCCTCGTAGTTCCAGCCGTTGCCCGCGCCGTCCGAAGAGGTCACGTCGAACTTCACGAGGTGGATGTGCTGGCCCATGATGTCGGTCGGCGTGAAAATCTGGAAGTCGTCGAGGTTGAGGTTGTTCGGGATGAGGTTGGTCGCGCGGAAGAGGACGCACTCGCCCGAGTTGGCGCGGAAGAAGAGCGGCTCGGGCGGACGCGTGCCGCCGATGGTCGCGAGCGCGTCGTTCTCAAGCGTCAGGATGCGCGCCTGCCGGTCGTGCCACTTCGCGCGGTTGACCGGCATGTCGAACTGGATGTAAGCCGCGCCGTAGGTGCGCGGCCGCGCCTCTGGAACCGGGCACGGGTCGGCGAAGGGCGCGCCGGGCTGGCGCGGCCGGCCGTTGACGAAGAACTTCGAGGCCGCCCCCTCCGGCGTGAACGTCGCGTAAGCCGGGTTACAGGACTGGCCGAAGCAGCCCTCGTGGAAGGTCATGGCGATCTGCTCGGGGTCGGTGCCCTCGTTCGGGAGGACGCGGATGTCGGCCTTGATGAGCGCGCGCGCGAAGGCGGTCAGCGGCGACTCGGTCGTGAAGCCGAGGTCGAGGTCGGGGTCGGGGACGTGCGTGGTCAGCACGCGCTTGGCGACCACGTCGTTAAGGAGCGCCGGGTGCTCCGCGACGATGCCGGCCTGACCGTCGATAATCTCGGCGTCGAGGATGATGTGGCGCGGCAGGCCGCCGTCCATCGGCGTGCCCCCCGAGTTTTTGGCGAAGTCGAGCGGCGGCTGCGGCGGGCGCTTGCCGGCCTCGGCCGCGATGTAGAACGGGTAGCCGCGGAACCTCTCGTTCGGCATCGGCGGCATGCCCAGGCCGGGCAGTGGCACGATGGCCGGGTTCGGCGTCGAGCCCAGTTCGGCGTCGGGCAGTCGTCGGTCGTCGGCCCCGTTCTCGAACACGTCGTGGACTCTCCACAGCTCCCACATCCCCTGCGCGAAGTGCGGGTAGAGGTGGCAGTGGAAGATGGCGTCGCCCGGCGTCAGGTTGCGGTTGCCCGAGCCGCCGTAGTTGATCTCGTAGGTGTAGGACGCGCCCGGGCTGATGGTCTGCGAGTCGAGATAGGTCGAGTCCTCGAAGCGCGGGCTCTGGAGCCACTGGTGCGCGTGGAGGTGGAAGACGTGCGTCTCCTTGCCGATGTGAACGTTGCGGAAGCGCACGGGGTCGCCGAGATAGGAGTGGTGGACGTTCGACGGGTCGTCGGGGAAGAGAGCCTGCCCCTGCCCGCGCTCGTCCTGCTTGACGACCAGCGCCGGGTCGCCGTTGACCCACGATTCGAGGAAGAACTCCTCGAACTTGCAGTCCTCGCACTCGGCCGACGGGCCGAACTTGAGGCGGTTGGCGATGACGATGGAGCCTAAGCCCGAAGCGCCGTAGTTGACCGCGAAGCCGTCGCGCACGCCGTGGAAGATTTCGGCGTCGAGCGGCGAGCGCGGGTTGCCTTCTTCGTCCGACTTCGAGAACGCCTGCACGGCCTTCAGCTCGTCGTGGAAGAGCACGGAGAACTCGCGGAAGTCGCGCCCGCACGTCCCCGAAGGCGGGGCGTTGGTGCAGTCCTCCGTGAAGCCGACGATGAGTGCGTTAACGTCGGTGTAAATGATTTCGTTGCCGAAGAGCATGTTGAGGACGGGATAGCCCGCCCACAGGTGGCCGGAGCCGTACGTCGCCTCGTAGTCGATCTTGGGCGTGCCGTTCGGGTTGACGCCTTTGGTCGCGCGTTGAAGGTCTTTCTCAGTCACCTGCGAGCGGTACCAGCGCGCGCCGGCCGGCTCGACGTTGACCGAGCCGAAGAGGCCGAGGCCGCCCTGCCCGTTGTCGCCCTCGTTGCCCGCGGGCGCGCCCATCGAGTAGAGCAGGTACTGCCCCTGCTTGGCGGCGTACCAAGTGTAAGTCCGCGTCTGGCCGACCGCGGCGAGCGTAGAGACGTTGCGGCCGACGTTCGCGCCGTCGTCGTCGTTCGCGCCTTTGACGTAGTCGAGGCCGTTGACGTGCATCGAGGCGGTGCGCGTAAACGTAGTGTCGTTCTGGCGCAGGCGGATGGGGAATTTCGTCAGAGGCTGCTCGTCGGGCTGGTTGGTGAACTCCTTCTTCTGCGCCTCCTCGGGCGTGGGCGTCAGAAGGTTTGTGAAGTTGACCTGTAGACAGTCGCCCTCGTTGACGCGCAGCACGATGGGGCGCGGCCGCTTGTCGGGGCGGAGCTGCACGTTGCCGGGTTCGATTTTCGTACCCGGTTTGATGGGCACCACGTCGCGTTCGAGCGCGTAGATCATCCCGCCCGGGTTGAACGCGCCGAAGCGGTTGTAGGTGTAGACCTGATCGAAGGCGACGACCTTGGCGGTGATCGTCCTCACGCAGTCGGGCAGGACGGGCCGGAACTCAGAATCGGTTGGTGCCGACGCTTGCTGCGTGGAGTCTTTCTGCGCGGCAGCCGCGGCGGGCTGCGCGGGACTCGCGTCAACCGACGCGGGCGCGGCGCTCGCCTCTTTGTTCGACGCGTCGGCCGCGTCGGTCGCGTCGGCCGCAGGTTCGGCCGTGACCTCAGCCGCGACTTCGGCCCCCGCGTTCGCGGGCGGCAGCGAGCCGTCCGTCCCGGCGTGCGCGCGCGCGCTCGTGAAAGAGCCCGCGCTCACGGCCGGTGCGGCCGAGCCGGAAAAGCCGGGGCGCTCCTGCGCCGCGGCGGGCGTCGCGAAGAGAACGAACAAACAGAAAAGAAGAGTGATTGGGGCAGGGCGTTCAGGACGTTTTAGGACGACCTTTGAAGGCATGGGCGAACCTCCTGGTTAATTTCCCAAACAACTAGGGGCGGCGTTCGCGCGATTGAGAGTCAATCGGCGCGTGGGAGCTTAAAACTTACTGACGAGTGAAACTTTCATCCTGAAAGGGTCTTCGTTACCGGGGACGTCTGACGTGGGTTTCGGTCACACCTCGTAGGGTCAGCGCGAAGGCGTAGGCAGACGCAGGCTCGCCGTCGTCGGGGCGCAGCTACACAAAAGTCCGGTCGGCGCCGCCGACTTCTGCCTTCTGGGAGTAGGGAATTGGAGTCCGAGTCGTCCGCCGGCGCGCGTAGAATACGCACGTAGGGCATCCGGCGTCGCCCGGCCTTGCTCGGCGCTTGAGTTGTCTTAAAGGGGGAAGGTCGGTCAGACCACGGGAAGCTTCATCCGGCTTTCGCACGGACAGTCCGAAAGCAGATGAGTCGTTGGATGGCCTAACCAGCGAACCTAACGAGAAACGAGTGAAACTACTAACCTAACTAGG
>JBEVKV010000378.1:0-12059 GCA_040509515.1 Pyrinomonadaceae bacterium
GACGGCCGCAGGCCCCGTCGTGACCGCGAGGACGGCGGCGGCGACCGCCCGCGCGGCGACCGCGGACGCGGGCCGGGCGGCCCCGGCGGCGGTCGCGGGCGCGGCCCCGGTGGCGGCGGCGGCAGAAGGTAGAAGAGCGGTCGGCGTTTTGCTGAGAGCTAATTTTTAGAGGTGCATTCATCATGTTGATGCCGAAGAAGGTAAAGCACCGGAAGCAGATGAAGGGGCGTATGACGGGCTCGGCCCAGCGCGGCGCCGCGATCAGCTTCGGTGAGTACGGCCTGAAGACGTTGGAGCCGGGCTGGATCACGGACAGGCAGATCGAGGCCGCGCGTATCGCGATGACGCGCCACGTCAAGCGCGGCGGCAAAATCTGGATTCGGATGTTCCCCGACAAGCCCATCACCAAGAAGCCCGCCGAGACGCGCATGGGTAAGGGCAAGGGCGCGCCCGACCACTGGGTCGCGGTCGTCAAGCCCGGCCGCATCCTCTACGAGATCGAGGGCGTGTCGGAGGAGATGGCGCGCGAGGCCATGCGCCTCGCCGCGCAGAAGCTGCCGCTCAAGTGCAAGTTCGTCTCGCGCGCGGAGCAGGAAGGGGGCGCAGTTTAATTTATGAAGAGACGTGAAGACGTGGAGCGCCTGAACAACATGTCGGACGCCGACCTGAAAGAGGAGGCCGCGCGGCTCAAGGAGTCGCTCTTCCGCCTCAACTTCAAGCTCGCGCTCGGCGAGGTGGACGCCGTCAAGACCGTCCGCCGCGAGAAAAAGACGCTCGCCCGCGTCCAGACCATGATGCGCGCGCGGCAGGAGCAGCAGAAGGCGTAAACCGTGAACCGTCAACCGTGACGAGGTGCGTCACGGCCGGCGGATTCCAACTGGTCACGGTTTACGGTTCACGGTTTACGAGGTTTTGAGATGGCAGAAGAGACTAAAGAAGAAGTGACGACGACCGGCGGCGAGAACGCGGCCGAGGCGACCGAGTCGGGGCAGACCCTCTCGCAGGCCGTCGGCGCGGGCGTCGACGCGCAGGCCGGCAACGCCGCCGGCACCGAGGTGAAGCGCACGAGCCGCCGCGCCGAGAAGATCGGCGTCGTGGCGTCGGACAAGATGGAGAAGACGTGCGTGGTGCGCGTGGACAGGCTCATCAAGCACCCGAAGTACCGCCGCTACGTCCGCCGCACGTCGAAGTTCATGGCGCACAACGAGAAGGGCGCGACCATCGGCGACAAGGTGCGCATCGTCGAGACCCGCCCCCTCTCCGCGCGCAAGCGCTGGCGCGTCGTCGAGATCATCCAGAAGGCGGAAAAGTAAAAGCCGTAGACGGTAAACCGTAAACCGTGACGAGTAAGAGCAGGTTTTATCTCGCCACGGTCGACGGTTCACGGTTTACGTGAACGGAGTGAGCACATGGCAATCCAGATGCAGACGTCGCTGGACGTGGCGGACAACTCGGGCGCGAGGCGCGTCGAGATGATTCAGGCCATCGGCGGCTCGACGAAGGCGACGCGGGCCAGCTTGGGCGACAAGATCAAGGTGACGGTCAAGGAGGCCGCGCCCGACGGGGCGGTGAAGAAGGGCACGGTGCATAACGCCGTCGTCGTCCGCACGCGCAAGGAAGTCCGCCGCAAGGACGGCACCTACATCCGCTTCGACCAGAACGCGTGCGTGCTCATCAAGCCGGACGACACGCCCATCGGCACGCGCGTCTTCGGCCCCGTGGCGAGGGAACTCCGCGACCGCAACTTCATGAAGATAGTTTCGCTCGCGCCGGAGGTGATTTGAGTTATGGCACAGACGGGAACCAAGCGGTCGAAGGTGAAGAAGGGCGATCAGGTCATCGTCATGGCCGGCCGCGACAAGGGTAAGCGCGGGCGCGTGCTGGAAGTGAAGCCCGCCGAGGGCAAGGTCAAGGTCGAGGGCGTCGGCGTCGTCAAGCGCCACCAGCGCGCCAACCCCGGCGCCAACAAGCCCGGCGGCATCATCGAGAAGGAAGCCTACGTGGACATCTCGAACGTCCAGCTCATCGACCCGAACTCGGGCAAGGCCACGCGCGTGCGCTACGACGTCTCGGCCGACGGCAAGAAGACGCGCGTCGCCTCGGGCAGCGGACAGGCGCTCGACAAGGAATAACATAAAGGTTCGGCCGCATCCCCCGGAAACGCACCCGACGAAGCGCGCGAGACCCGGGAACGAGAGATGCGGGGAGGTTTTTAAAAGACAATGGCAGCTAGACTGAAAGAGCGTTACCAGAAGGAGATCGCCCCCGCGATAGCCAAAGAGTTCGGCATCTCGAACCCGATGGCGATTCCGCGCGTGGAGAAGATCGTCATCAACATGGGGCTCGGCGAGGCCATCGCCAACGCCAAGATTGTGGACACGGGCGCGGACGAGATTCGCGCGGTCACGGGGCAGAAGCCGGTGACGACGCGCGCCAAGAAGTCCATCGCCTCGTTCAAGCTGCGGCAGGGGATGCCCATCGGGACGATGGTCACGCTGCGCGGCGACCGGATGTACGAGTTCCTCGACCGCCTCGTCTCGGTGGCGCTGCCGCGCGTGCGCGACTTCCGCGGCGTGAGCCCGAAGGCGTTCGACGGGCGCGGCAACTACACGCTCGGCATCCGCGACCAGCTCATCTTCCCCGAGATCGATTTCAACAAGGTGGACAAGACGCGCGGGATGAACATCTCCATCGTCACCACCGCGCGCGACGACGAGCAGGCGCGTGCGCTCCTCAGGGCGCTCGGCATGCCCTTCCGCCAGTAAGGCTTTAAACCGTAAGAGAGAAGAGAAACGAGATGGCCAAGAAATCCATGATCGCGAAGGCGAACCGGGCGCCCAAGTTCTCGTCGCGCGGCTACACGCGCTGCCAGCGCTGCGGCCGCCCGCGCGGGTACCTGCGCAAGTTCAAGCTCTGCCGCATCTGCTTCCGCGAGCTGGCGCTCCAGGGGCAAATCCCCGGCGTCGTCAAGTCGAGCTGGTAGTTTCCGAGGTTCATCGGCAGCAGTCGGGCCGCGCAATCGGGCGCGCCTGAAACCTGCCGAGTTTAAGTGGAGTTCAAAGAGTAATGACTGATCCTATTGCCGACATGCTGACGCGGATGCGGAACGCCATCGCGGCGAAGCACTCGCGCGTGGACATCCCGGCGTCGAAGCTGAAGCTGGAGATTGCCCGCATCCTCAAGGAAGAGGGCTACATCAACAACTTCGTCGTCAAGGGCGAAGGCCCGAAGCGCACCATCCGCATCTTCCTGCGCTACGACGCGCGCGGCCTGAGCTCGATCACGCACCTCTCGCGCGTCTCGACGCCCGGCCGGCGCGTCTACATGGGCGCGACCGACATCCCGAAGGTGCTCGGCGGCTACGGCGTCAACATCGTCTCCACCTCGCGCGGCCTGATGTCGGGCAAGCGCGCCCGCCGCGAGAACGTCGGCGGCGAGGTGCTGGCGGAAATTTACTAGAGTAATCAGCGATGAGTGATGAGTGGTAAAAGGCAGTCTCTTACTCATCACTTGTCACTCGTCACTTATCACTGAGGTAGTTATGTCTCGCATTGGTAAGAAGGTTATCGCGGTCCCGACGGCCGTCACGGTGACGATCAACGAGGCGGCGCGCGAGCTGGAGGTGAAGGGGCCGAAGGGCACCCTGCGCACCCCCATCCCCGAGGGCGTCTCGTTCAAGCTCGAAGACGGGCAGTTGCAGGCCGAGCGCGCGTCGGACGACTTCCGCGCCAACCACGGGCTCGCGCGTGCGCTCGCCAACAACGCCGTCGTCGGCGTGACCGAGGGCTTTACGAAGCAGATGGACGTGGTCGGCGTCGGCTACAAGGCCGACATCCAGGGGCGCAAGATCGTCTTCTCCCTGGGCTACTCGCATCCCATCGAATTCGCTCTGCCCGAGGGCATCGAGGCGAAGGGCGAGCGCGTCGCGGCCAAGGCTTCCATCCAGCAGTACCAGTTGACGCTGACGCTCTCCGGGATAGACAAGCAGAAGCTGGGCCAAGTCGCCGCCGAGATGCACGGCCTGCGCAAGCCCGACCCGTACAAGGGTAAGGGCGTGCGCTACGCCGACGTGCAGCTCAAGCTCAAGCCCGGAAAGACCGGCAAATAGTTCTCAAGGTTTAGCCCCGCGGTTCTCGTCGAGAATCACCCCTTGCTTCGGGAAGCATCGGCATGCGCGGCGGCTAAAGGAGCGAAAAGGAAATGGCAAAGAAAGACAAAGCAGCGGTCAGGAGGGCGGTGCACACGCGCATCCGCCGCCGCGTGCGCGGCAGCGCCGAGCGCCCGCGCCTGGCGATCTTCCGCAGCCTCAACCACATCTACGCGCAGGTCATCGACGACGAGCGGGCGGTGACCATCGCCTCGGCCTCGACGGTCGAGAAGGACTTGCGCGGCACGACGGGCGGCAACATCGAGTCGGCGCAGCGTGTGGGGCGGGCGATTGCCGAGCGCGCCATCGCGGCCGGCGTCGAGCAGGTCGTCTTCGACCGCGGCGGCTTCCGCTTCCACGGGCGCATCAAAGCCCTGACCGACGCGGCGCGCGAGGCGGGCCTCAACAAGAACGAGCGCCCCGAAGAGGGCGAGGGCGAGGCGGAGGAAGGCTCCGAGGCCGCGGCCTGAAGAGGCAGTTTCCGAAAGGTGAGCAATGCGACAACCGAGACAGAGAATTCAATCGCAGGGGCTTGACCTGACCGACCAGGTCATCCAGATCAACCGCGTGACGAAGGTCGTCAAGGGCGGCAAGAACCTCTCGTTCGCCGCGCTCGTCGTCGTCGGCGACGGCGCCGGCCACGTCGGCTTCGGCACGGGCAAGGCGCGCGAAGTCCCCGTCGCCATCAAGAAGGCCATCGAGGCGGCTAAGAAGAACCTGATCCGCGTGCCGCTCATCAAGAACACGCTGCCGCACCCCATCATCGGCGAGTTCGGCGCGGGGCGCGTCCTGATGAAGCCCGCCAGCGAGGGCACGGGCGTCATCGCGGGCGGTGCCGTCCGCGCGGTCATGCAGGCCGCGGGCGTCCACGACGTGCGCACCAAGGTGCTCGGCTCGGGCAACCCGCACAACGTCGTCCGCGCGACCTTCGACGGGCTGCTCAACATGAAGGACCCGTTCGAGGTGGCGCGCCTGCGCGGCAAGCAGGTCGAAGAACTGTAAGAGGTTTGAGAATAATGGCTGAAGAGAGCAAGCAGCAGGAAGACGGCGGGAAGATTCGCATCCAGTATTACCGGAGCGCCATCGGCTTCCCCAAGACGCAGAAAGAGGTCGTGCGCAGCGTCGGGTTCACGAAGCTCAACCAGATTCTTGAGCGCCCCGACACGCACTCGATGCGCGGCGTCGTCCAGAAGGTTCCGCACCTTTTGAGGATCATCGAATAGGGCGCGTTAACGTCCCGAGAGGTTTTCACAATGGCTATCGGTCTGAACAATCTACGCCCGGCGGAAGGCTCGACGCACAAGAAGAAGCGCGTGGGGCGCGGCCCCGGGTCGGGGCTCGGCAAGACGGCCGGGCGCGGCAACAAGGGTCAGAAGTCGCGCTCGGGCTACTCGGGCAAGGTCGGCTTCGAGGGCGGCCAGATGCCCTTGCAGCGCCGCCTCCCCAAGCGCGGGTTCACCAACATCTTCAAGAAGCAGTGGATCGAGGTCACGCTCTCGACGCTGGAGAACAGCTTCGAGGCCGGCGACTCCATCACGCCGGAGACGATGCACGAGCGCGGCGTCATCGCCAAGGGCAAGCGCGACGTGGTCGTCCTCGGCACGGGCGAGTTGACGAAGGCGCTCACCGTCTCGGCGCACCGCTTCACGAAGGGCGCGCGCGCGAAGATCGAGGCCGCGGGCGGCACCGTCAACGTCGTGTCGGCGCACCACAAGGCCGACGCCCTTGTGCCCGTCACAGAGTAGGCGGGCCGTCGTCGCCGCCGCCCGGGCGCGCCTGAAGCGCCCGCCGCAAGGCCGCCGAAAACACACGCTGAGGACGCGCGGACGGGGAAGCGACCCCGCGACGGCCGTCTTCAGCGTTGTTTTGCTAAAAGACGCTCCCGGCGCTAAAGCTTCGGCCGAAGGCTTGGTATCATTGCGACGCAACGTCGCGCGACCTTTAAAAGTCCGCCCGCCGCGAGCGGGAAGCCCGAGAGTCAGAGAAACGAACGCGGAAAGCCGAAAGTCAGGTAGCCATGGATAAGTTCTTCGCCGCCGTCCGCAACATGTTCAGCGTGCCCGACCTGCGTAAGCGCATCCTGTTTACGCTCGGGCTCCTCGCCGTCTACCGCCTCGGCGCGCACATCACCGCGCCGGGCATCGACCGCGACCAGCTCCGCCGCGTCTGGCAGGATGTCGGCTCCACGCTCCTCGGCGTGCTCGACCTCTTCTCCGGCGGGAACTTCCAGACCATCTCGGTCTTCGCGCTGGGCGTCACGCCCTACATCACCGCGACCATCATCACGCAGTTGATGACGACCGTCTTCCCGCAGCTCAAGCGTCTGCAGGAGGAGGGCGAGGCCGGCCGCCAGAAGCTCAACCAGTACAACCGCTACCTGACGGTCATCCTCTGCATGTTCCAGACCTTCATCGTCGCGCGCTGGCTCCAGGCCAACGGCGTCGGCGCGGACACCTGGGGCTTCGTCATCTCGACGATGATCACGCTCACCACCGGCACCATCTTCGTGATGTGGCTCGGCGAGCAGATCACCGAGCGCGGCATCGGCAACGGCGTCTCGCTGCTCATCTTCGCCGGCATCATCATCGGCCTGCCGGGCGGCGTGATGCAGGTCTTGGAGAAGGTCAGGGGCGGCGAGACCTTCGCCGTCATCGGCGTCATCGCGATGGTCGTCATCCTGGTCGGGCTCATCGCCTTCGTCGTCTTCGTCGAGTCCGCCCGGCGCAAGGTGCCCATCTCCTACGCCAAGCGGCACGTCGGCCGCCAGCTCGTCGGCGGGCAGCAGACGCACATGCCCATCAAGCTCAACATGGGCGGCGTCATCCCGGTCATCTTCGCCTCGTCGGTGCTCGCCATCCCGCAGACCGTCCTCCAGTTCATCCAGTTCGACCCGAACGTGCCGGACTGGCGGCTGAAGGTTCACACCTTCTTCCAGGGCTTCCACGGCGGCGACCCGTACTACGAGCTGTTCTTCCTGTCGCTGATCGTCATCTTCACCTTCTTCTACATCACGATCATCTTCAACGTGGAAGAGGTGTCGGACAACCTGCGCAAGCACGGCGGGTTCATCCCCGGTATCCGTCCGGGCCGGAACACGGCCGAGTTCCTGAACACGATTCTGACGCGCCTAACGACGGTCGGCGCGATCTACCTCGCGCTCGTCGCCTTCATCCCGCAGCTCATGCTCTCGGGCTTCAACGTCGGGCGGCTGCCCTTCGTCGGCGGGCGGGTCGAAGAGTTCGTCACGAGCACGCCGGGGCTGGGGTGGATTCCGCACGGCATGGGCTACCAGTTCTACTTCGGCGGCACGTCGCTCCTGATTCTGGTCGGCGTCGCCATGGACACCGTCGCGCAGATCGAGTCGCAGCTCGTCATGCGCAACTACGAAGGCTTCTTCGGGCCGGGCAGCCGACTGCGCGGCCGCAGGGGCTAAGAGCCGAGGCAGGGGCGGAGGGCGGAGGTCAGTACAGACCGTCGCCCGGCCTCGGGCCTCCGAACCTCTCCCTTTATGTCGAAGATAATCGTCCTCATGGGTGCGCCGGGCGCGGGGAAGGGGACGCAGGCGCGGCTGTTGCAGGAGCGTCTGGGGCTGCCGCAGATTTCGACGGGCGACATGTTCCGCGCGCTCCTCAAGACCGAGACGCCGCTCGCCGGCGAGCTGCGCCCCATCCTGAGCGCAGGCCAACTCGTCCCGGACGAGCTGACGATACGCATCGTCCGCGAGCGCACGGCGCAGCCGGACTGCCGCGAGGGCTACGTCCTCGACGGCTTCCCGCGCACGCCGGCGCAGGCCGAGATGCTCGAAGGCTTAGCGGCCGAACAGGGGCACACGCTCGGCGCGGTGCTGGTGGACGTGCCCTTCGACATCCTTGAGAAGCGCGTGACGGGCCGGCGCAGTTGCCCTGTCTGCGGAGAGATTTACAACGTCTATTTCAAGCCGCCCGCGCGGGACGAGGTCTGCGACCTGCACCCCGACGCGCGGCTCAACCAGCGCGCCGACGACAACGCCGAGACCATCAAGGCGCGGCTCGCGACCTACGAGCGCGACACGCGGCCGCTGCTCGACTACTACGAGCGCACGGGTCGCCTGCGCCGCGTCGACGGCGACCGCGACTCAGAGGCCATCTACGCCGACATCGAGAACGCGGTAAGGCTTTAAATGATTATCGGGAAATCGAAAAGGGAGTTGGAGAAGATGCGCGCGGCCGGGCGGCTCGTGGCGCAGGTGCGCGAGGAACTGCGCCGGATGGTGCGCCCCGGCGTGACCACGCTCGAACTCGACATGGCGGCGGAGCAGATGATTCGCGACGCCGGCGCGCTCCCGACCTTCAAGGGCTACCACGGCTTCCCCTTCTCGATTTGCGCGTCGGTCAACGAGCAGGTCGTCCACGGCTTCCCCTCGGCCTACGAGCTGAAGGAGGGCGACATCTTCTCGCTCGACTGCGGCGTCACGCTCGGCGGCTTCGTCGGCGACACGGCCACGACGGTGCCCGTCGGCCGGGTCGAAGAGGACAGGCTCAAGCTCATCCGCGTCGCCGAGGAGTGTCTCGACCGCGCGATTAACCAGTGCTGGCCGGGCAAGCACCTGGGCGACCTCGGCTGGGCGGTGCAGCAGCACGCGGAGGCGCACGGCTACGGCATCGTGCGCGACTACGTCGGCCACGGCATCGGCAGAAAAATGCACGAAGACCCGCAAATCCCGAACTACGGAAAGCCGGGCACCGGCATCAAAATCCGTTCGGGCTACGTCTTCGCCATCGAGCCCATGCTCAACATGGGCACGCACAAGACCAAGACGCTCAAGGACGGCTGGACGGTCGTCACGCTCGACGGGCGGCCCTCGGCGCACGTCGAGCACACGGTCGCCGTCACGGAGGAGGGGCCGGAGGTGCTGACGCGCGTGGCCGAGGAGGCCGCGCCCGTGCCCGTGGAACCGCAGGCAGCGCCGGCCAGCGCCTGAAAAGGAGACCAAAGTCCCGCCGCGGTTTGGAGGCGGGCGGTAAGTGTGTTATTATTCGCAGTTTGCCAGCCTAGTCAGGTTTTGTACTAATGACGCTCTCGGGCTATGGCGAAAGAAGAAGCGATAGAGGTCATGGCAAAAGTCCTCGAAACGCTGCCGAACGCGACGTTCCGTGTGGAGTTAGAGGACAGTAAGCACCAGGTGCTGGCGCACGTCTCGGGCCGGATGCGCAAAAACTTCATACGCATCCTGCCGGGCGACCGGGTGCTGGTAGAGCTTTCGCCGTACGACTTGAACCGCGGGCGCATCACGTACCGCTACAAGTGACCCGGGTGACGACGGGCGAGTCCCGGAAGGGGTGAAGTGAGATGAAGGTTAGGGCTTCGGTCAAGAAGATGTGCGACAACTGCAAGGTCATCCACCGCAAGGGCGTGGTGCGCGTGATCTGCACCAACCCCAAGCACAAGCAGCGGCAGGGGTAGGCGAATTTTTGGTTTAAAGACTCGGAGATAGAACTAAGATGGCTCGTGTAGTCGGCGTTGACCTCCCGGTTAACAAGAGAATCGGAATCGGACTGACGTACATCTACGGCATCGGCCGCTCGCGCGCCGCCTCCATCCTTCAGGAGGCCGACGTGAGCGCCGACATCCGCGTGCGCGACCTCGACGAGGCGCAGCTCGGCCGCATCCGCCAGACCATCGAGGGGCAGGGCGAGGTCGAGGGCGACCTCCGCAAGCGCGTCCAGATGGACATCAAGCGGCTGATGGACATCGGCTGCTACCGGGGCCTCCGCCACCGGCGCGGCCTGCCCGTCCGCGGGCAGCGCACCCACACCAACGCGCGCACCCGCAAGGGCCCGCGCCGCGCAACGGTCGCCAAGAAGAAGGCGCCGGGCAAGAAGTAGAAATTTGAGAGACTAGGGACTGGAGGCTAGGGGCTGGTTAGTAGCCCCGAACTAGCCCCTAGCCTCTAGTCCTTAGCCTCTAAGAAATCATGGCAAAAGCGACAACCGGCAAGAAGAAGACCTTCCGCAAGAAGGAAAAGAAGAACATCCCCGTCGGCATCGTGCACATCTCGGCGTCGTTCAACAACACGCTGATCTCGATTACCGACACCGAGGGGAACCTGGTCGCGCAGTCTTCGTCGGGCGCGCGCGGCTTCCGCGGCTCGCGCAAGGGCACGCCCTTCGCCGCGCAGCAGGCCGCCTACGAGGCCGCGAACAAGGCCAAAGAGGTCGGGATGCAGCAGGCCGAGGTGCACGTCAAGGGGCCGGGCGGCGGGCGCGAGTCTGCCATCCGCGCCATCAACAGCGCAGGCATCCGCGTCACGACCATCCGCGACACGACGCCGATCCCGCACAACGGCTGCCGCCCGCCGAAGCGGCGCAGAGTTTAACGAACCGGTGGTAAGTGATAAGTCATAAGTGATAAGAAACGGCATTACTCTTATCACCCTTCACTTATCACTTATCACCTTCTTATGACCTAAAGGACGAAGGGCCGAGCGCCGTGTAGGCGCGCGGTCTGTAAACTTTTCCGTCTAACATTTAGACCGGAGGCAAAAAAGAAGTGGCTAGGTATCGTAGCGCGGTGTGCCGTCTGTGCCGCCGCGAAGGCGCGAAGTTATTCCTCAAGGGCGACCGCTGTTTCAAGCCGTCGTGCCCCATCGAAAAGCGCGGCACGCAGCCGCCCGGGCAGCACGGCAACTCGATGCGCCGCGGCAAGGCGCTGCAAGGGTACGGGCTCCAGCTCCGCGAGAAGCAGAAGGTCAAGCGCATCTACTTCGTGCTCGAAGGCCAGTTCCGCAACTACTTCGAGCGCGCGGCGCGCATGAAGGGCATCACGGGCGAGAATTTGTTGAGCCTGCTCGAACGCCGGCTCGACAACGCGGTCTACCGCGCGGGCTTCGCCACGTCGCGCCGGCAGGCGCGCCAGCTCGTCAACCACGGGCACGTCGAGGTCAACGGGCGTAAGGTCGACATCCCGAGTTTTCAGGTCAAGGCCGGCGACAGCGTGAGCATCAAGGAGGCGAGCCGCGGCAACGCGCACGTCGAGGGTGCCTGGCAGACCGCCGGTGGCCGCGGCCGCCCGAACTGGATCGTGCCCGCCGACGGGGCGGAGATGAGCGCGCGCGTCGTGACGCTCCCCGTCCGCGACGACGTGGACCGCTCGATCAACGAGCAACTGATCGTCGAGCTTTACAGCAAGTAACTCGCAAGCGTCGCGGCGACGCGCGCCCGGCGGCTTTTTATGGGAAGCCGAGGGCGCGTGTCGCCTACGCATTGGTTGCCCCTTTTCATACGAAGGTTTTCGACTATGGCAATGGACCAACACAACCTCTGGACGGGCTTTCAGATGCCCCGCCGCCTCGCCGTCGAGGGCGAGACGCTGACGGAGCGTTACGGCCGCTTCTCGGCTCAGCCTTTCGAGCGCGGCTTCGGCACGACCATCGGTAACTCCCTGCGCCGCGCGCTGCTCTCTTCGATTGAGGGCGCGGCCATCACCGCCGTCAAGATCGAGGGCGTCGAGCACGAGTTCTCGTCTATCCGCGGCGTGGTCGAGGACGCGACCGACGTCATCCTCAACCTCAAGCAGATTCCGTTCAAGCTCCACGGCACCGAGGCCAAGACCCTGACCATCCACCGCGACGGCGCGGGCGAGGTCACGTCGGCCGACATCGAAGCCGACGGGGATGTTGAGATACTCGACCCCTCGGTCTACATCGCGACCGTCAGCGAGGGCGGCTCGCTCACCATCGAGATGCGCCTCCGGCGCGGCCGCGGCTACGTCACCGCCGAGCGCAACTTCGACGAAGACCTCTCGCTCGGCTACATCCCGATTGACTCGGTTCACACGCCGGTCAAGAAGGTCAACTACACCGTCGAGGCCGCGCGGCTTGGTCAGAACACCGAGTTCGACAAGCTGACCATCGAGGTCTGGACGGACGGCTCGG
>JBEVKV010000379.1:0-9886 GCA_040509515.1 Pyrinomonadaceae bacterium
GCCGAGCTTCTCGCGGCGCTCGCCGGCCGGAACCCGCAGCGGCGCGAGCGCGCCGGCACGGCCTTCGTCAAGGAGGGTTACTTCGACGAGACCGCGCGCGATTTGCGCGAGGCCGACGCGCCGGCCGAGCGCGCCGCCGCCGCTCGCTCGCTCGCGCTTCTCGGCGACCGCTCCGCCACGCCGCACCTCGTCGCCGCGCTCGAAGACCAGAACCTAGACGTGAGGCGCGCGGCCGTCGAGGCGCTCGGCTCGCTCCGCGACCCCGTGGCCGTCGAGCCGCTCGAAGCGCTGCTTGAGCGCGAGCGCAACGAGCGCAACCGCATCCCGCCCCGCGTCATACGCGTCGCGGCGGACGCCTGCCGCGAGGCCGCCGAAATCGCCGCCGCGCCCGAGCCGGTCGCAGAGACGACGCAGATTGCCGAGACGGCAATCGAGCCCGCGCCGTTCGTGGAGTTCGTGCGGCCCGGCGTCAAAGTCAAGCCGCGCGAAGAGGCCGCGACCGTTGAAGCCGCGCCGTCGCCCGAGGTCGCCGCGCCCGAGCCGGTCGAAGAGTCTCCGGTCTCCATCGCGCCTTTCGTCGGCGAGCGGGAGCAAGAAGAGCCCGCGCCGTTGGCCGAGACGTTCGTTGAAGCTCAAGCCGAGCCGTCGAACGCCGTCGAGCCGGTCTTCGTCGAAGACGCGCGCGCGGACGAGGAGGAAGTGACGCTCGTCGCCGAAGCGCCCGCGCACGAAACGGGAGTCGATCCCTTCGTCGCAGACCTGACCGAGGAGTTGAACGCCGCCGCCGAAACCCAGACCTTTGAGACGGCCGTCGCCGAGCCCGAGGCGGTCGCCGACACCGGCGTCGAGCCCTTCGTAGACACAGACGAGTACGCGGTCGAAGTATCACGCCCGGCCGCAGAGTCCACGCAGTCCACGCTCTTTGACGAGGGAGCCGACAAAGAGGTCACGCGCGAGGTCGCGCCGCTGCGTCCCGCGGCGTCCGCCGCGCCGGAGCCGCCGAGCACCGACGCGGCCTCCGGCGAATGGTTCGACTTCGACATGCGCGAGCTGAGCGCGGAGCCGCGCGCCGCGACACCCGAGCCTACGCCCGCGCCGCCGACCGCGCAGGAGCACGTCTTCGAGACCTCCTCGGGCGACACGCTTACGTCGCGCGTCGCGCCGGCCGTTGACCTGCCGTCGGCCGCCACAGAGCCGCCCTCCTTCGCCGACGAGCGCGCCGAGATGACGCGCGAAGTCGAGACCTTCGGCGCGCGCGCGCCCGAGCGCGAAGCGGCCGCCCCCGCCTCTTCGGCCGAGAAGGGGCTCGCGCCCTTCGACGAGCACTCGTCCGTCCCGGCCTCTATCCAGCAGCGGCTCGCGAGCGAGGACGCGGGCGAGCGCGCCGCCGCCATCATCGAGCTGTCGCGTGTCGATACGGACGAAGCCTTCCAGCAGATTTGCGCGGGCTTCGACGACGGCTCGAAGGACGTGCGCGGGGCCGCCGCGCGCGCCCTCTACGGCCTGCGCACAGACCGCGCCGACTCCTTCACGCGCGCGCTGCGCGAGGCGAGCCCCGAGCGCCGCCGGCAGATAGGCGCGGCCATCTCTTCCTCGGGTCTCGCCGGCGAGTCCATCTCGCAGCTCACGGGCGAGAGTCGCGAGAAGACCTACGAGGCTTTCTCGCTGCTCTTCCTGATGGCGAAGGCCGGCGAGGTGCAGCCGCTCGTCCGCGCCATCGAAGGGCACCCGAGCAACGAGGTGCGCCTCGCCGTCGTCAAGCTGCTCGCGCTCTCCGGCCAGAAGGAGATTCTGCCGGCCTTCCGCCGCCTCGCCGTGCGCGGCTCGCTGCCCACCGAGGTGCGCTCGGCCGTCATGGAAGCCATCTACCAGATCAGCTCAAGTCAGCCCACCCCCGCGTAAAGAAAAGTTGAGGGACTCATGTCCAGTGACCCGCAGTCGAGACTTACCGGCATAGACGTTTCGCACTATCAGGGACAGGTCAACTGGCCGGCGGTGAAGGCCGCCGGCTGCGCCTTCGCCTTCGCCAAGGCGACCGAGGGCACGGGCGACACCGACCCGTACTTCGCCGCCAACTGGTCGGGGATGAAGTCGGCCGGCCTCGCGCGCGGCGCGTACCACTTCTTCCGCCCCGCGGAGGACGCCGCGCAGCAGGCCGCACACTTCCTCTCGACCGTGCAGCTCGCGCCGGGCGACCTGCCGCCCGTCCTCGACGTGGAGACGAGCGACAACGTCTCGAACAGCGTCCTCGTCGGCGGCGTGCAGCTTTGGCTCGACGCGGTCGAGCCCGTCGCCGGCGTCACGCCCATCATCTACACCGCCGCCTCCTTCTGGGACGCGCACCTCAACAATCAGTTCGGGGCCTATCCGCTCTGGATAGCTCACTACACCGCCGCGCCCGCCCCCTCGCCGCTGCCCGCCGGCTGGTCGGACTGGACGCTCTGGCAGTACTCGCAGAGCCTCCACGTCAACGGCGTGGCCGGCGCGGCCGACCACGACTACTTCAACGGCACGGCCGAAGCCCTCCAGGCGCTCTGCGTCAAGCAGTGACGTGTGACAAGTGGCGGGTGACAAGTTAGAATTTCTTTTCAACTTGTCACCCGACTTTTGTCACGCGTCACTGCTTTATGCCTTTTAAACTCCGCTCCGAATTTCAGCCGCAGGGCGACCAGCCCGCCGCCATCGAGACGCTCGTCCGGGGGCTGGACGAGGGTGCCAAAGACCAGGTGCTGCTCGGCATCACGGGCTCGGGCAAGACCTTCTCGATCGCCTCGGTCATCGAGCGCACGCAGCGCACGACGCTCGTCATCGCGCACAACAAGACGCTCGCCGCGCAGCTCTATCAGGAGTTCAAAAGTTTCTTCCCCGAGAACTCGGTCGAGTACTTCGTCTCCTACTACGACTACTACCAGCCGGAGGCTTACGTCCCGGCCTCGGACACCTACATCGAGAAGGAGGCGACGATCAACGAGGAGATCGACCGCCTGCGCCTCTCGGCCACCCGCGCGCTCTTCGAGCGGCGCGACGTGATCGTCGTCGCCAGCGTCTCTTGCATCTACGGCCTCGGCGACCCCGACGCCTACTACAACATGATCGTCTTCGTCGAGCCGGGGATGAAGACGACGCGTGAACAGTTGTTACAGCGTCTGGTCGAGTTGCAGTACGAGCGCTCGGACGTCGAGTTCGACCGCGGCTCCTTCCGCGTGCGCGGCGACACGGTCGAGGTCTACCCTTCGTATCAGGATCAGGCTTACCGCATCGAGCTGTGGGGCGACGAGGTGGACTCGGTCTCGACCATCGACCCGCTGCTCGGCGAGGTGCTTGAGAAGCACACTTCGCGCCTGCCCATCTACCCGAAGACGCACTACGTGATGCCGAAGTCCACGGTCAAGCGCGCCATCAAGACCATCCGCGACGAGCTTGAGTGGTGGGAGCCGCAGCTCATCAGGGAGGGGAAGCTCGTCGAGGCGCAGCGCCTTCACCAGCGGACGATGTACGACCTTGAGATGATCAAGGAGATGGGCTTCTGCCGCGGCATCGAGAACTACTCGCGCCACCTGACGGGCAAGCCTCCGGGGTCGCCGCCGCCGACGCTGCTCGACTACCTGCCGGATAATTCGATGGTCGTCATCGACGAGTCGCATCAGACCGTCCCGCAGATACGCGGCATGTTCAACGGCGACCAGTCGCGGAAAAGGACGCTCGTCGAGTACGGCTTCCGCCTGCCCTCGGCGATGGACAACCGCCCGCTCAACTTCGAGGAGTTCGAGGCGCGCATCGGCCAGACCATCTACGTCTCGGCGACGCCCGGCCCCTACGAGCTGACGCGCACGGGCGGCGAGGTCGTCGAGCAGATCATCCGCCCCACGGGTCTGACCGACCCGCCCGTCCAGATTCGCCCCGTCAAAGGCCAGATTGACGACCTGCTCGGCGAGTGTCGCGCGCGCGCCGAGCGCAACGAGCGCGTCCTCGTCACCACGCTGACCAAGAAGATGGCGGAGGATTTGACGGAGTACTTCGCCGAGGTCGGCGTCCGCGTCCGCTACCTGCACTCGGACATCGAGACTTTGGAGCGCATCCGCATCCTGCGCGACCTGCGGCGCGGCGAGTTCGACGTGCTCGTCGGCATCAATCTCCTGCGCGAGGGGCTCGACCTCCCCGAAGTCTCGCTCGTCGCCATCCTCGACGCCGACAAGGAGGGCTTCCTCCGCTCCGAGTCCTCGCTCATCCAGACGATGGGGCGCGCCGCGCGCAACAGCAACGGGATGGCCATCCTCTACGCCGACAACATGACCGACTCGATGCGCCGCGCCGTCGGCGAGACCGAGCGCCGCCGCGCCATTCAGGAGGAGTACAACCGCGAGCACGGCATCACCCCGAAGACCATCATCAAGTCGATTGAGTCCACGCTCGTCACCGCCTACGAGGCCGACTACTTCAAGGTGCCGCTCGAACTCGACTCCATCGAGGACTACACGGCCGCCAACATCGAGGCCACCATCTCCCGCCTCGAACACGAGATGCGCGCCGCCGCCAAGAACCTCGAATTCGAGCGCGCCGCCGAAATCCGCGACCGCATCAAGTACCTCCGCGACCGCGAGCTGTCGATGACCTGAGCCGGGGAAAGGCGCTGTGACTTTTATCCTTGAGACGGAGCGGCTGGCGCTGCGCGAGTGGAGGGCGGAGGACGCCGAGGCGCTGTACGTGTTGATGGGCGACCCGGAGGTGATGAGGTACGTGGACATCGGCCGGCCGTGGGAGGGCGTCGGGCGCGTGCGCGAGTGGATCGAGCGGCTGAACGTGAGCTACAGGACGCGCGGGTTCAGCCGTTGGGCGGTGGTGGAGAGGGACGGGGGGCTCGTGGTCGGCAGTTGCGGGTTCGCGCTGCTGCCGTGGTCGGGCGAGATAGACTTCGGCTACATGTTCAGGCGCGACCGCTGGGGCAAGGGTTACGCGAGCGAGATCACGCCGGCGGTGCTCCGCCACGGCTTCGAGCGTTACGGCTTCAGGGAGGTCGTCGCCAGCATCGCGCCCGAGAACGACGCCTCGCGCCGCGTGCTCGAAAAGCTCGGCTTCGTCTACCGCGGCAACGAGGTCATGCAGGGCGAGGAAGAGGAGTCGGAGATTTACGTCGTGGTCAACCCGCGGCTCTCACACGATGCTGATTAAATCCGAGCAGGACGAGATTCAATCCTTCCTCGCCGACGCCAGCAACACGGCGGGCGGGCGGGCCGAGCGCGTGCTCTTCCCGGAAAGCCCGGAGGAGGTGGCGCGCGCTCTGGCCGAGGCCGCCGGCGCGTCCACGCCGGTCACGGTCGCGGGCGCGGGCACAGGGGTAGTCGGCGGGCGCGTCCCGCAGGGTGGCGTCGTGCTCTCGACCGCCAAACTCAACCGCGTGGGCGAGTTCGTGCGCGACGGCGGGCGCGGTTGGGCGACGGCCGGCGCGGGCGTCGTCCTCTCGGACTTCCAGCGCGAGGCGAAGGCGCGCGGGCTGCTCTACCCGCCCGACCCGACCGAAGGTAGCTGCTACCTCGGCGGCACGGTGGCGACCAACGCGTCGGGCGCGCGCACGTTCAAGTACGGCCCGACGAGGGGCTACGTCCGCGCGCTCAAGGTCGCGCTGACGACCGGCGACCTGCTCGAACTGCGGCGCGGGGAACTGTTCGCGGGCGCGGACGGCGGCGTCAAAATCCCTCTGGGCGGCGGCCGTTGCATCGAGGCGCGGCTGCCGACCTACAAGATGCCCGCGACGCGCAAGCACGCCGCCGGCTACTTCATCCACCCCGGCATGGACTTGATAGACCTCTTCGTCGGCAGCGAGGGCACGCTCGGCGTCATCACCGAGGTCGAGCTAACGCTGCTGCCGCAGCCCGCGGGCGTGCTCGCCGGCGTCGTCTTCTTCAGAGCGGAGGAGCGGCTGCTCGACTTCGTGCGGGAGGCGCGCGAGCGTTCTTTGAAGTCGCGCGCCTCCGCTTCCTCAAACGGCGGCCCGCCCGCGTCCGTCGATGTCGGGCTCGACGCGCGCGCACTCGAATACTTCGACGGCGAGGCTCTCAACTTTCTGCGCGAGCGTTACCCGCTGGTGCCGCTCGGCGCGGCGGGCGCGGTCTTCTTCGAGCAGGAGACCACGGCCGAGACCGAAGAGGCGCTGATGTCTGGGTGGCTGGAACTCTGCGAGCGGCACGCGGCGCTCGCCGACGAGTCGTGGTTCGGCACCAACGAGTCCGACCGCGCGGAGATGCGCGCCTTCCGCCACGCGCTGCCCGTGATGGTCAACGAGTGGCTGGCGCGGCGCGGCCAGCGCAAAGTCTCGACCGACATGGCCGTGCCCGACGACGCGTTCCCCGAGATGCTCCGCTTCTACAAGGAGACGCTGCGCGCGGGCCGGCTCAAGTACGTCATCTTCGGGCACATCGGCGACAACCACGTCCACGTCAACATCCTCCCGCGCGACGACGCCGAGCAGGCGGCCGCGCGCGAGACGTACGGCCGCTTCGTCGAGCGCGCCGTAAGTTTGGGCGGCACCATCTCGGCCGAGCACGGCGTCGGCAAGATCAAGCGCGAGTACCTGCGCGCGCTCTACGGCGAGCGTGCGTTGCGCGAGATGGCGGAGTTGAAACGCGCCTTCGACCCGGCCTGCGTCCTCGGGCGCGGCAACGTCTTCGGCGAAGAGTTCCTGTGCGCAACGGGAGGTGAAGCGAGCCGGTGACCCTCGTCGCGGACAAAGACGTGCCGGCGGAGGCGGGCACGGGCGACGCGCCCGTCCTGCTCTACGACGGCGTGTGCGGCTTCTGCAACAAGTCCGTGCAGATGGTCATCGACCACGACCGGCGCGGCGCGATGCGCTTCGCCGCGCTCCAGAGCGCCTTCGGCGAATCGGTCGTCGGACGCCACCCGGAGCTGCGCGGCGTGGACTCGGTCGTCTACGTCGAGCGCGGCGGGGGCGTCGAGCGCGTCCACGTCCGCTCGGACGCGGCGCTCAAGGTCGCGGCCTACCTCGGCGGCTTCTGGAAAATCTTCCTCGCCGCGAGGCTGATGCCGCGGGGCTTGCGCGACTATTTCTACGACCTCTTCGCGCGCAACCGTTACCGCCTCTTCGGCAAGTACGATGCGTGCCTTCTCCCGCCGCCCGAGGTGCGCTCGCGCTTCCTCGACGTGTAGGCTGTGCGGGGGACTTCTTAAGCTCAATGACGTTTCGCTTCAACACGGCAGGGGAGTCGCACGGGCGCGCGCTGGTCGCGATAGTCGAGGGTCTGCCCGCCGGGCTCCCCGTCGAAGTCGAACTCATCAACCGCGAGCTTGAGCGCCGGCAGTGGGGCTACGGGCGCGGCGGGCGGATGAAGATCGAGCGCGACCGCGCGGAGATTCTGAGCGGCGTGCGCCACGGCCGCACGCTCGGCTCGCCCGTCGCGCTGCAAATCGAGAACAAGGACTGGAAGAACTGGACGGGCGTGATGTCGTCCGAGCCGGTGCCGGCCGAAGACGTGCCCGAGGAGAAGATGCGGCGCGTTCGGCGTCCGCGACCCGGCCACGCGGATTTGGCCGGCGGGCTCAAGTACGGCGCGCGCGACATGCGCGACATACTCGAACGCGCCTCCGCGCGCGAGACGGCCGCGCGCGTGGCCTGCGGCGCGCTCGCCCGCCAGTTGCTCTCGCAGTTCGGCGTCGAGATTCGCAGCCACGTCGTACAGCTCGGCGGCATCCCCGCCGCCCCGCTCGAAGTCGAATGGGAGGCGGTCGCCTCCATCCCCGAAGACGCGCCGCTGCGGTGCGCGGACGAGTCGGCGCAGGACGCGATGGTCGCGCTAGTGGATGAGAAGAGGCGCGAGGGCGACACGCTCGGCGGCGTCTTCGAGGTCGTCGCGCGCGGGCTGGTCACCGGGCTCGGCTCGCACACTTCGTGGGAGGCGAAGCTCGACGGCCGGCTCGCGCGCGCTCTGATGTCGATTCCGGCGGTCAAGGCCGTCTCCATCGGCGCGGGCGTCGAGGCGGCCTCCTTGCCCGGTTCGCAGGTTCACGACGAGATAGGTTACGACGCGGCCGAGCGCGCCTTCACGCGGCCGACCAACCGCGCGGGCGGGCTCGAAGGCGGCATCACCAACGGCGAGGAGTTGCGCGTGCGCGGCTTCCTCAAGCCCATCGCGACGCTCCGCCGCGCGCTCCGCTCCGTGGACATCGAGACGAAGGAGGAGCAGTCGGCGGCCTTCGAGCGCTCGGACGTGACGGCGGTGCCGGCGGCCGGCGTCATCGGCGAGGCGATGGTCGCGCTCACACTCGCCGAGGCGATGCGCGAGAAGTTCGGCGGCGACCACCTCGAAGAGATGCGCCGCAACTTCGACTCCTACGTCGGGCAGTTACGCGACTACTGAAGACCGATGAGCCTCTCCGACATCGAGCACATCCTGACGCGGCTCTCGGCCGACGAGACTCTGCGCGCGCGCTTCGTCGAGAACCCTTTCGCGCTCGGGCGCGAGCTGGGGCTGTCGGCGGCGGGCGCGCGTCAGCTCCGGCGCGTGGCCGCCGCGCGCTTCGACTCGTTCGTCTCGACGCCGCGCGAGCGCCGCTTCGTGCAGGTCAACAAGCTGCTCCCGCTGACGCACCGCGTGCTGCGCGAGCGCTTCACGCGCTACTTCGACCGCTACGTCTCGGAGCACGGCGCGCCCGCCTTCGCGCACCTGTTCGGCGACGTGCTCCACTTCGCCGAGTATCTGGAAGAGAAGCTGAAGGATGACTACCTCGGGTCGGGCTGGACGCTCGACCTGCTCCGCTTCGAGAAGGCGCGCGTGAAGGCGGCAGACCCCGCGCGCCGCCTCGTCGTCGCGTACTTCCGCCACGACATCGGCCGGCTCGTGCGCGGCGTCGCGCGCAAGGACAAGGAGGCGATGTTCGAGGTCGTCGTCCGCCGCTCGGTCGCGGTCTGGTGGCGGCGACGCGCGCACGAACCCGTCCGCTACGCAGTCTTCTACGCGCCCAGATTCCGGCGCGGCTGAAGCGCCAAAGGGAACCTGACATGAACGAAAACGAGAAACTACAAGTCACGCTCGAAGCCGGCGTCAAGCGCATCACCTTCAACAACCCCGCGCGCCGCAACGCCATCGACTTCGGGATGTTCGAGGCGTTCGCGCGCGCGGTCGAAGAGTCCGACGGGGACGCGAGCCGCGTCGTCGTCATCACGGGCGCGGGCGGCTTCTTCTGCGCGGGGCTCGACATGGGCTCGATCAGCCCGGCCGAGCTGGCCGCGCTGGACGTGGCGGCGAGGATTCGCGAGCTGATTAACCCGCCCGTCCGACGGATGCGCGAGTCGCCCAAGCCCTTCGTCGCGCGCGTCGAGGGGCCCGCGGCCGGCATCGGCTTCAGCTACGTGCTCGCTTCGGACTTCGTCGTCGCGTCGGAGGACGCGACCTTCAGTCAGAGCTTCGTCCGCGTCGGGTTGATGCCGGACGGCGGCGCGACGCACCTCCTGCCCGCGCTCGTCGGCCGCGCCAAAGCCTTCGAGCTGATGACGACGGGCTCGACGCTGACGGCCGCCGACGCGCTGGCGCTCGGCATCGTCAACCGCGTCGTCCCGCGCGAGTCGCTCGACGCGGCCGTCGAAGAGGCGACGGCGCTTCTGGCCGCCGCGCCGCAGCCCTCGCTCGCGCGCATCAAGGCCGCGCTCAACCTCGCCGACCGCGCCGGACTCGAAGCCGCGCTCGACTTCGAGGCCCGAGGTCAGGCCGAATGCTTCGCCTCCGCCGACTTCCTCGAAGGCGTCACCGCCTTCATGCAGAAGCGCGCGCCGCGGTTCGGGAAGGGCCAAGACAATCCTTAGGCGCGCGACCCCTCCGGACTGACCTTCATTCACGGGAGCGGACGCGAAGACGCGAGGAGGCCGGGAGCGTGGGAA
>JBEVKV010000380.1:0-5446 GCA_040509515.1 Pyrinomonadaceae bacterium
ATAAGTGATAAGTGATGAGTGATAAGAGAAGACAAGGCCCGCTTCTCCCTTCTTATCACTCATCACTTATCACTTATCACTCGTCAAAATGCTGAACCTCGTCCGGCGCAACCTGATTTACTACTGGCGCACGAACCTCGCCGTGGTCTTCGGCGTGGGCGTGGCGGTCGCGGTGCTGGCGGGGGCGCTGCTGGTGGGCGAGTCCGTGAGGGCGAGCCTGCGCGGGCTGTTCCTGCAGCGGCTCGGGCGCGCGTCGCACGTCGCGAGCGCGCCGAACTTCTTCCGCGAGCGTCTGGCCGAAGACGTACGCGCCGCCGCCGGTTTCGCGGACGCGGGCTTTGACGCGGCCTGCCCGCTCGTCGTCGCCGGCGGCGTCGTGACGCACGAGTCGAGCGGGCGGCGCGCGCAGGCCGTGCAGGTCTACGGCGTGGACGCGCGCTTCTGGGAGTTTCACGGCCGCGCCGGCTCGGCCGCGCGCGCGCCGCAGAGCGACGAAGTTTTGCTGAGCCCGGGGCTCGCCTCCGAGTTGGGCGCGGCTTCGGGCGACGCGGTCGTGTTGAGGGTCGAGCAGCCGTCGGACATCCCCGTCGAATCGCTCCACGGGCGCAAGGACGACGTGGGGAGCAGCGCGCGCCTCACCGTGCGCGAGACGCTCGCGGCCGCCGAGTTGGGTGAGTTCTCCGTCCGCCCGAGCCAGACGGAGGTGCGCGCCGTCTTCGTCCCGCTGGCCTCTTTGCAGAGGAGCCTCGACCGCGCCGGGCGCGTCAACACGATTCTCTTCGCGGCGCGCACTGAGGCGGCCGGGGAAGAGGCGGCGCGCGCGCAGACCGAGAAACTCAACGCCGTCCTGCGCGCGTCGGCGACGCTCGAAGATTTGGGCGTCAAGCTGCGCTGGCTCGACGCGGCGCGCGGGCTGGCGCTTGAGAGCGAGAGCGGCGTGGTGGGCGATGGGCTGGCCGACGCGGCGCGCGCCGCGGCCGGCAGGACGGGGATGAGCACGACGCCCGTCCTCTCCTACCTCGCCAACACGATTCGCGCGGGCTCTGCCCAAGTGCCTTACTCAATTGTCACCGCGCTCGGCGACGAAGCCTTCGACAAACTGGCCGAACCGGGTTTGGCGGTTGACGACGGGAGCGCCGCACCAATCGTGCTCAACGAGTGGGCGGCGCGCGAGTTGGGCGCGCGCTTGGGCGACACGGTGACGTTGGAGTACTACCTTTGGGAAGAGTCTGGGCGGCTCTCGACGCGCGCGGCGGAGTTTCGTCTGGCGGGCGTCGTCCCCGTCGAAGGCGCGGCGGCCGACCGCGACCTCGTCCCCGAATACCCGGGCATCACAAGCTCGCGCAGCATCGCCGACTGGGATCCGCCGTTCCCCGTCGACCTCTCGCGGATACGGCCGCAGGACGAGCGCTATTGGGACGAGCACAAGACGACGCCGAAGGCGTTCGTGCGGCTCGCGCGCGGGCAGGAGCTTTGGCGCTCGCGTTTCGGGAGTCTGACCTCGCTGCGCGTGCGGCGACCCGACGGCGAGACGGCGGAGCACGCGCGCGACGCGTTCGCGGGCGCGCTCGGCGGGACGCTTGAGCCGTCGGCGGCCGGGCTCAACGTCTACGCGGTGCGCGCGGAGGGGCTCGCGGCGTCGGGCGGCGCGACGGACTTCGGCGAATATTTTCTCTACTTCAGCTTCTTCATCGTCGTCTCGGCGCTGCTGCTCGCGGCGCTCTTCTTCCGGCTCGGCGTCGAGCAGCGTCTGCGCGAGATAGGCTTGCTGCACGCGTTGGGCTTTACGGCGGGGCGCGTGCGCACGGTCTTTCTCGCGGAGGCGCTGCTGCTGGCGACTCTGGGGAGCGCGGTCGGCGTGCCGGGCGCGTACGCCTACGGGTGGCTTCTGATGAGGGGGCTGCGGACGTGGTGGGTCGGGGCGGTCGGGACGACCGCGCTCGAACTGCACGCGGGGCCTTTGCCGTTCGTCTTCGGCGCGTTGGGCGGGGTGGTCGCGGCGGTGCTGTGCATCGTCTGGACGCTGCGCGGACTGCGGCGCGCGTCGGCGCGCTCGTTGCTCGCGGGCGCGCGTGAGTGGGAGACGAAGGCGGCCGGGTCTTCAAAGCGCGAGTCTTCGACGGACGGGTCTTCGACAGTCGAGTCCGCAAAGCGGGCTTCGGTCTTTTCGTCACGCCGCCTGCTCGTGCCGGCGGCGGCGCTGTTGGCGGGCGTCGCGCTCGTCGTGGCGGCGGCGGTCGGGGCGTTGGGTCAGGCGGCGGGGTTCTTCGGCGGCGGGGCGCTGCTGCTCGTCGCGCTGCTCGGGTTCCAGTCGGCGTGGCTCAAGGGTCGCGGGCGCGGCACGATTCAGGGCGCGGGGTGGCGCGCGGTCGCGCGGCTCGGGATGAGGAACGCGACCTACAGGCCGGGGCGCAGCGTCCTGTGCATCACGCTCATCGCGGCCGCCGCCTTCATCATCGTCGCGGTGGACGCCTTCCGGCGCGACGACTCGGCGGCGGCGCACGACCGGAGTTCGGGCGGCGGCGGCTACGCGCTGCTGGCGGAGTCTCTGCTGCCCGTCGTCCACGACCCGAACACGCCGGAGGGGCGCGACGCCCTGAACCTCTACGGCACGGGGGAAGGCGAGGCCGCGCTCGAAGGCGTCACGTTCGCGCGCTTCCGGCTGCGGCCGGGCGACGACGCGAGCTGTCTGAACCTCTACCGCCCGAGCCAGCCGCGCATACTCGCGCCGACCGACGCCTTCAGGCGCGAAGGCCGCTTCGGCTTCGGCTCCGCGCTCGCGTCGGAAGGGGAAGCGAAGTCGAACCCGTGGCTTCTGCTAGACAAGGAGTTTGAAGACGGCGCGGTGCCCTTCGTCGCGGACGCGAACTCGGCCGCATACGTCCTGCATCTGGGCTTGGGCGAAGACTTCGTCTTGGAGCGCGGCGGCGGGGCCGCGCCCCTGCGTCTGCGGCTCGTGGCGACGCTCGCCGACAGCATCTTTCAGGGCGAGCTGATGGTGTCGGAGCGGAACTTCCTGCGGCACTTCCCCGAGCAGGAGGGCTATCGCGTCTTCCTGCTCGACGTGCCCGAGGGGCGCGACGCGTCGGGCGTGGCGGCGGCGCTTGAGGCGCGGCTCGCCGACTTCGGCTTCGACGCGGTCTCGACCTCGGAGCGGCTGGCGGGCTTTCACCGCGTGGAGAACACGTACCTCTCGACGTTCCAGATGCTCGGCGGGCTCGGGCTCGCGCTCGGCACGCTGGGGCTGGCGGCGGTGCTGCTGAGGAACGTGCTGGAGAGGCGGCGCGAGCTGGCGCTGCTGCGCGCCATCGGTTACAGACGCGCCCACTTCGGGCTGATGATCGTCGCGGAGAACGCGTTGCTGCTGGCCGCGGGACTGTTGACGGGTGCTCTGTGCGCGCTCCCGGCGATAGCGCCGGTGGTGTTGGCGCGCGGGGGACGACTGCCGTTCGCGTCGCTCGGCGTGCTGCTGGCGGCGGTCGTCGCGTCGGGGCTCGCGGCCTCTCTGGTGGCGACGGCGGCCGCGCTGCGCGCGCCGCTGCTGGCCTCGCTCAGGCAGGAGTAAGAATTTAATTTGAAATTTCAAATCTCAAATTTGAAATTCTGCGGGCCCCGTCTCCGTGGTTGAATTTTCCTGATTTACACCCGGCCGAAACATCAATAGAATCTTTCGCCAACCCGCCCTCGAAGGAGAAGAAGAAGGATGCGTAAGCTACTGCTGTCGTCGTGCCTCGTCGCCCTCGTCGCGTCGCCCGCGCTCGCCAACTGGCCGCAGTGGCGCGGGCCGGATTTGAACGGCGTGAGCGCCGAGCGGAACTTGCCGCTCAAGTGGACGACGGCCGAGAACGTCACTTGGAAGCTCGCCATGCCCGACCGCAGCGGCTCGACCCCGATTGTGTGGGGCGAGCGCCTCTTCCTCAACGTCGCGGAGGGCGACAAGCTCGGGCTGTGGTGCGTCGACCGCTCGAAGGGCGCGGTGCTGTGGAAGCGCGATCTGGGCGGCGGGAACGTCCGCATGCGCAAGCACAACATGTCGTCGCCCTCGCCCGTCACCGACGGTAAGAGCGTGTGGGTGATGTCGGGGACGGGGCTGCTCAAGGGCTTCGACTTCGAGGGGCGCGAGCTGTGGTCGCGCGACATACAGAAGGACTACGGCGCGTTCGGGCTCAACTGGGGCTACGCCTCTTCGCCGCTCCTGCACGAAGACTCGCTCTACGTGCAAGTCCTGCACGGCATGAACACGGACGACCCTTCGTACGTGCTGCGGGTTGATAAGAAGATGGGGAAGACTTTGTGGCGCGTCGAGCGGCCGACCGACGCGGTGCGCGAGTCGCCCGACGCCTACACGACGCCGGCGCTGCTGCGCTACGGCAAGGTGACCGAGATCGTGGTGAGCGGCGGCGACTACGTGACGGGCCACGACCCCGCGACGGGGAAGGAGCTGTGGCGGGCGGGCGGGCTGAACCCGGAGCGCGAGCCGTTCTTCCGCATCGTCGCGTCGCCCATCGCGCACGACGGGCTCGTCTACGTGCCGACGCGCGTCAAGCCGCTGCTCGTGCTGCGCGCGGGCGGGCGCGGCGACGTGACGAAGTCGCACCTCGCGTGGTCTACGCAGAACGGGCCGGACGTGCCGACGCCCGTCACCGACGGCAAGCTCTTCTACGTCGTCAACGACCGCGGCATCGTCTGGTGCTTCGACGCCAAGACCGGCCGGGAGGTCTACGGCCAGCAGCGTCTGAAGCCCGGCACCTACAGCGGCTCGCCCGTGCTCGCCGACGGCAAGCTCTACGTGACGAACGAGGACGGCGTGACCTCCGTCGTCAAGGCCGGCCCGCAGTTCGAGGTGCTCGCGGAGAACGACCTCGCCGAGTACACGCTCAGCTCGCCGGCCGTCTCCGAAGGCCAACTCTTCCTGCGCACCTCCGGCCACCTCTACGCCATCGGGCAGCGCCGGCGCTGAAGGGGCGCGCGGCGACTCTTTTATGACTGCGGCTTGAAGTACAGAACCATCCCGGCGCCTGCGGCGGCGAGGACGAAGCCGGCGTAGAGCAGCGGGTTGGGCGCGTTCTTCGGCGGGTGGAGCACCATCGAGAAGAGGACGTTGACGAGCGGCGCGCCGGCGAAGACGAGCGGCATGACGTAGGTCGGCAGCCCGCCCGCGCGGAAGGCGTAGATGATGCAGACCGCGCCGATGGCCCCGAGCGCGCCGCCGGCCGTCGCCGCCAGCGCGCCCTTCGTCGTGAAGCCCGCGCCCACGCCGCCCTGCGACGAGAGCCCCAGCACCGGCACGATCACCCCGATGAGAAAGTAGGCCGCGCCCACGCACAGCAGCGCACGCAAGGGGCTCCCCAACTGCACCTGCCCCTGATGCAGAATCGGCCCGTACAGCCCCCACGCGACCGCCGCGCCGAGGGCGAAGATGATCCAGAGCATTTTCGGAAGACCA
>JBEVKV010000381.1:0-6065 GCA_040509515.1 Pyrinomonadaceae bacterium
GACGGCCGCGCCGCAGTTTGAGCACTTCGTCGCCCCCTCCCCAATCGCGCCGTGGCAGTAGTCGCAACTCATATTCGTCCGCGGTCGGCGGCGGCGACGAACAGAGGTGCGGCCGCTTCATCCGTCCGACGAAGTTAAAGTTTCAGGCGGCCGTGCCGCAGTTGCCGCAGAACTTCGCGCCGGGCGCGACGGGCGTGTCGCAGTTCTTGCACGCCTTCGGCTCGACCGACTGGCCGCAGTTGTTGCAGAACTTCGCGCCGGCCGAGACCTGCGCCTGACAGTTCGGACACTGGACGCCCGCCGCCTGTTGCGCCTGCGTGTTCGCGCCGCAGTTCTGACAGAACTTCGCGGCCGGCGGGTTGGGCGTCGAACACTTCGGGCACGGCACCGTTTGCGCCGCGCCGCCGCCCTGCTGTTGCTGCTGCTGCTGACCGCCGCCGCCGATAGCGCCGGCCATCATCTGGCCGTAGCCGAAGCCCATGCCGAGCCCCATCCCCGCGCCGGCCGCACCGCCCGGCTGCTTCGCCGCGTCGGGCATCGCCTCGGCCGCCTTGTAGCGCATGTACCTGTCCATGTCGCCCAGCGCCGACATCGAGGCGCGCTCGTCGATCTTCTTCTGCACCTCCTCGGGCGGCGTGATGGCCGAGATGAGCATGTCGACCAGCTCAAGCCCCTGCTTGCTGAAGTCCTCGGCGACGCGCGCCTTGACGCCCGCGGCCAGCTCGTCGTAGTAGGCCGGCAGGTCGAAGACCGTCTTCAGGTTCTCGCCGAGCAGGTCGTTCAGGCGCGAGACGACGATGTCGCGCAGGTACTCGCCGAGGCTCTGCGTCGAGACCAAGCCCCGCGTGCCGACGATGGAGGCGACGAAGAGCTGCGGGTCGGCGACGCGGAACGAGTACTTGCCGAAGGCGCGCAGCCTGACCATGTACAGCTCTGTGTCGCGGAACGGGATCGGCTCCTTCGTCCCCCACTTCATGTCCTGAAAGGTGTGGCGCGCGACGAAGACGACCGACGCCTGAAAGGGCGACGTGCCGCCGAAGGGCAGCGAGAGCACCCGCGTCAAAAGCGGCACGTTCATCGTCGTCAGCGTGTGGCGGCCGGGGCCGAAAGTGTCGAGCGCCTTGCCGTCGCGGAAGAAGACCGCCGACTGGTTCTCCTGCACGATGAGCTGCGCGCCCATCTTGATGTCGTCCGAGCCCTGCGGCGGGACGCGCGCGACGATCTGCTGACCCGTCTGGTCGAAAAACTGTATGACTTCGATTGCCATTTGGCTTGCTACTCCTTCTCGTGGCTCTTACTTTCGGTGACTTTACTTCCTGAGCCTGATGTCGCCGTCGGTGACTTTGAAGACCAGCGCCTCGCCGCCCTCGCCGACGCGGCCGGCGACGTGGCGGCCGGCGGGGGCGCGCTCGACGCGCAGCCCGAAGCTCTCGTCCACGTCTATCTCGCCGTCGAGCACCTCGGCCTTGAGGTCTGCGCCGAAGCCCTCGGCCAGCGTCGCCTCGATGTTCCCCTTCACGACCGTGAACTGCTGCGAGCCCTCGCGCTCGGCACCCGCGCCGAAGATTTTGGTGTTCCCTTTGATGAGCCGGCTGCGCACTTCGCCCGACACGTCGCGGAACTCAAGGTCGCCCGCCCTTACGTCGGCGACGACCGTGCCCGCGAAGCCGCTCACGCGCACGTCGCCCGCCTCGGCCTCTATCTTCAGCTCGCGCAGTTGGCGCGGCACGCTGACCTCGTAAGAGACGCTGACCGGGCCGGACGGCGCGGTCAGGAGGCTGACCCCTTCCTCGCCCTTCGACTCAAGCACGCGCACCCGCGTGCGCTCGGCCGCGCTCCCGCCGCGCTTGACGACGCGGACGACGATCTGGTCGCCGTCCGCGCCCGAGACCTCGACGCTCCCTTTGAAGGCGTGGACGGCGAAGGCCGAGTCGCCGTCCACTTCGTACGTGCGCGTAAGCGTCGTCGTGTCGCCCGAGACGACCGCGCCCGACTCGTCCAACGGGAGCGGCACGCCCTTGAGCGCCTCCCTGATCTGCTCGCCGATGTCGGCCGGCACGTCCGGGATGGCCGGCATCTCGGGGACGGCCGGCGCGGCGGGCGCGACGGGCACGGTGGCCGCTCTCTTCCCGGCGACGACGGGGCCGCGCGTCGCGCGCCACCAGACGTAGGCCGCGCCCGAGGCGAGCCCCGCGCCGAGCACGAAGACGACGAGGAGCGCGGCGACCCACGCGCCCCGGCTGCCTCGACGCCGCGCGGGCGGCTCGACGGCGAGCGGCCGCCCGCCGAACGGCTGGCCCACGAGCGGCGCGGTCTTTTGGAAGTTCGAGGCGGCGTGGTAGGCGGTCGCCTGCCCCGCGCCGACGCGTCCCGTCTCACCGCCCACCTGCGCGGTGCTGAGGGCCGGCTCCTGCGGGAAGAGCTGCGTCGGGGCCTCGCCGGCCGGCCGCAACCCGGCGCTGACGGGCGTCCCGCAGCGGCGGCAGAACTGCTGCCCCTCGTAAAACTCCGCGCCGCAGTTTTGACAAAGCTCGGGCATAAAGCGCTAGACGTTAGACAGTAATGACTACTGTCTACTCCTCAACTAAACATCGGCTGCCCCTGCGCGTCGCCGGGGCGGAAGTTTTCGATGGCGCGGTAACGCTCGTCGAAGGTTCGGTTGAGGTCGTCGGCCGCGCGCTCGACCTCCGAAGCCGCGGCCTTGAGCCCCTCGGCGCTGGCGGACTTGCCGCCGAGTTCGCGCGCCAGCCGCTCGAACTCCTCGACCTTCTCGACGAGCGAGAGGTCGAAGCGGTAGAGCAAGTCGAGCTGCGGCTCCTCTATCTTGACCGCGTCGAAGAAGCCGGCGTAGCCGTAAGAGGCGAAGCGGATGCGGTTCTCGATCTGGTCGAGCTTCTTCAAAACGCGGTCGACGGGGCCGACCTCGAAGAGCCGCCCCGTCGAAGACAGGTCGCGCATCACGTCGGTGAGCGGCTGTTTGGCGGAGCGCAGCCGCTCGGCCAAATGCTCGCGGTGCATCTTGTCCACGTCGCGGCGGCGCTCCTTGGCGACGTAGCCCGCGTAACCCGGTATCTTGTCGCCCAACTTCTCAAGCCAGTTTCGCTGGTCGCTCATGCTGTGTCTCCAGAGGCGTCGGTTCTCGTTCTCGTCGGTCTTTGTACGTCGCGGCGCGACGCGGGGTTCTTCTCGGGCGAGAATTCTAACACCCCGCGCGGGGCGGATAGTAGTTGCGCGGCCAACGCGCCGCCTCTATTATACCCGCGTCAGCAATCTCCCAAGCCGCAAAACAACTTCAGAGAACATATGAGCGCCGAAACGGAAACTCCCAACGCCGCGCCCGCGCCAGAGGGCAAGTACGTCTACTGCATCATCGAGACGAAGGAATCGCGCAGTTTCGGCCCCATCGGCATCGGCGGGCGGGGCGACGAGGTCTACACCGTCCACCACGACGGGCTGGCCGCGGTCGTCTCGAACACGCCGATTCAGGTCTACGACCCGACGCGCGAGAACGTCTTCGCGCACGAGCAGGTCAACGAGACCGTGATGCGCGAGTTCACCGTGCTCCCGATGGCCTTCGGCGTCCTCTTCCGCACCGAGGACGACATCATGGAGCTGATGCGCGGCACCTACGACGCGCTCCGCGACGTGCTGGCGAAGATGGCCGGCAAGGTCGAGTTCGGCCTCAAGGTCAACTGGGATCGCGAGCGCGTCATCGGCGAGCTGGAAGAGGAGAGCGAGGAGATACGCAACCTCAAGGAGCAGATTACGTCGCGCGGCGCGGGCTCGACCTACTTCGCGCGGATGCAGTTGGGCCGGCTGGTCGAGACGGCGCTGGCCGAAAAGTCTGACGCCTACGTCCGCGAGGTCTACCACTACCTGAGGGACACGGCCGTCGCCTCGCGCGCCAACAAGCCCATCGGCGACAAGATGATCATGAACGCCGCCTTCCTCATCGAGCGCGACCGCGAGGCCGAGTTCGACGCGCAGGTCAAGGAGATCGCCGCCAAGTACGAGGGCAAGCTCTCCTTCAAGTACACGGGGCCGTGGCCGCCCTACAACTTCGTCCACATCCGCCTGAAGTTGGAGCGCGGCGAGGGCGCGGCCTAAAAACAGGGAGTCGGGAGTCACGCCTCACTATGTTCATACTCGACGACATCCTGCTCGCGCCGGTGAACGGGTTCAAGTTCATCATGCGGCAGATTCAGCAGCTCGCCGACAAGGAGCTGAACGACGAGTCCGTCATCAAGGAGCAGTTGCTCGAACTCCAGATGCGCTACGAGCTGGAGGAGATTTCCGACGAGGACTACGCGGAGGCCGAGCGGGAGCTGTTCGCGCGGCTGCGCACCATCAAGGCCCGCCAGCTAGAAGCGCTCGGACAGGTGCACACGGCCGACACCTCCTCGATGGTCATCGAGTCCGGCGGCGACGAACAGGCGGGCGAAGACTTCTACGAGCCCGGCGGAGGCCGCTAAAACAATTTGTGATTTGCGGTTTTTGATTTGCGATTGAAGTCATGAAACGAACATCGCGCGCCTCCCCGAATCAAAAATCAAAAATCAAAAATCAAAAATCTCTCCTTCCACCCGACTTCCCCGACACGCGTTACATCTTCTTCGGCGGCAAGGGCGGCGTCGGCAAGACGACCGCGGCGGCGGCGACCGCGCTGGCGCTGCTGGACGCGGCCGCGCCGGGACAGAGCGTGCTGCTCTTCTCGACCGACCCGGCGCACTCGCTCTCCGACAGCCTCGACGCGGAGGTCGGCGACCGCACGGCGGAGGTCGCGCGGCGCGGGGCGGGCGACGACGCGGCGCGCCTCTTCGCCCGCGAGATGGACGCCACGCGCGCGCTCGAAGAGTTCAAGACGCGGCACCGCGCCGTCCTCGCAGAGATCGCCGACCGCGGAACCATCCTCGACGAAGCGGACGTGAACGCCCTGCTCGACCTCTCGCTGCCCGGTCTCGACGAGGTGATGGCGCTTTTCGAGCTGAGCGAGGTCGAGCGCGAGGGGCGCTTCGCGCGCGTCGTCGTGGACACCGCGCCGTCGGGTCACACGACGCGCATGCTGCGCCTGCCCGAGACGTTCGCGCGCTGGGTCGGCGCGCTCGACGTGATGTCGGAG
The DNA here is from genome assembly GCA_040509515.1 of Pyrinomonadaceae bacterium. Classification (GTDB taxonomy): domain Bacteria; phylum Acidobacteriota; class Blastocatellia; order Pyrinomonadales; family Pyrinomonadaceae; genus QHXN01. Next base: position 5,120 of record JBEVKV010000381.1, read on the forward strand.
AAGCACCGCTACATGGTCGCGCACTTCGCGCGCCGTGGGCGCGTGCGCGAGGACGACGTTGACCTGTTCCTGCGTGACCTCTCGGCGCGCGTCGAGGCGGTGCGCGCGACGCTCTTCGACGCGGCGCGTTCGAGCTTCGTCCTCGTCTCGACGCCCGAGGCGATGGCCTTCGAGGAGAGCGCGCGCTACTTCACCTCGCTCCGCGCGGAGGGCGCGCCCGTCACAGACCTCGTCGTCAACCGCGTCGAGCGCGAGCACGCCGCCTGCCCCTTCTGCCGCGCGCGCGCCGCGATGCAGTCGCCGTGGCTCGACGCGCTCGCGCGCGAGTTCAAAACACTAAGACAGCGGCGCGTCCCACTCTTCGCTTCCGAAGTGCGCGGCACCGAAGCCCTTCGCGAGTTCGCGCGCGCGCTGTGGCAAGCTGAGCCGAAAGGGAAAGCGGAAAGGGGAAGGGGGAAAGGAAAAGCGAAGACGGCATCTGCTTCACCCTCGCCCCTTCCACTTTCCCCCTTCCCGCTTGAGGCAAAGCGGCTCGTCATCTTCGGCGGGAAGGGCGGCGTGGGGAAGACTTCGGCGGCGGCGGCTTACGCGCTCGCGCTGGCCGAGCGGGACGCGGCGGCGCGCGTGCTCGTCTTCTCGACCGACCCGGCGCACTCGCTCTCCGACAGCTTCGGCGAGGAGGTGGGCGAGTTGAAGAAGGGCGTGGCGGGCGTCGGCAATCTGGACGCGATGGAGATCGACCCGGCGGCGCGCTTCGAGGAGCTGAAGGAGCGTTACCGGCGCTGGACGGACGAGCTGTTCGAGTCGCTGACGGGCGGCTCGCGATGGGAGGTGCAGTTCGACCGCGAGGCGATGCGCGAGCTGGTCGCGCTCGCGCCGCCCGGCATCGACGAGATCGCGGCCCTCTCGACCGTCAGCGACCTCATCGACGAAGGCAGGTATTCGA
>JBEVKV010000382.1:0-4190 GCA_040509515.1 Pyrinomonadaceae bacterium
CCGGCCCCCGCGGGTCAGAAGATGAACTTCGCGCCGAGCTGGATGCGGCGTGCGTAGTTCTCCGGGTTGGAGGTGGTCAGCACGTTGATCGCGCCGAAGGTCGAGTTGGTCGGCGCCACCTGCGGCACGGGGAAGTAGGGCTCGTTGAAGGCGTTGAGCGCCTCGAACCTGAGCTGCACCTTCATGCCCTCGCGGACGTGTATGTCCTTGAGGAGCGTCAGGTCGACGTTCTTGATGTAGTCGCGGCGCACGCTTGCGAAGCGGAGCGGGAGCGTGCGCAGGTGGAAGGCCGGGGTCGCGGCGTTGACGGCGGCCGTCTGCGCGGTCGTCCTCGCCGTCGCCTGCTGCGCCGGCGTCAGGCTCGCGTAGTTGGCCGGCAGGAAGGTCGGCCAGTCGTAGAAGGACTGGAAGGCCGCCGTGTTGAACCACTGGTCGGTCGTCCGCTCGGAGGCCGGGATGTCCAACTCGCCGCCGCGGTAGAAGGCGTCGGGGAAGTTGCCGATGGGGAAGCCGCTCTGGAGCTGAAGGCTGCCGCCGATCTGCCAGCCGCCCAGCAGCGCGTTCGTCAGCCAGTTCGCGCCCGACATGAACTCGCGGTTGCGGCCGAACGGCAGCGAGTACATCGCGCTCAGCGAGAAGCGGTGCGGCGCGTCCTGATCCGAGATCATCCTGGTCGGCTCGGGGTCGCCCGCGTTCAGGTACTCGGTCGCCTGAATCCACTTCGACCAGGTGTAGGCCGCCTGCACCGTGTAGCCCTTCGAGAAGCGCTTGTTGAGGTTGAACTGGCCGGAGTGGTACCAGGACTTGCCGTCGTTGACCGACGTGAACACGTCGAGGAAGGCCGGGAAGGGGCGCAGCAACTGCTGGCGCTGGACGGTGGCGCCGGCCAGCCCCGAGCCGCGGAACTCCGTCAGGCCGGCGAACGGGTTGGTCACGGTGCCGCTCAGGAACGTGTTGTTGGTGTTCATCGCGGCGGTGCGCGAGCCGTCGGTGTTCAGGTACTGGTTCGGCAGCGCGTTGATGTTGCGCGCGATCTCGATGTCGTAGCCGTAGTTGCCGACGTAGGCGGCCTCGGCGACGATGCCCCCGGGCAGCTCGCGCTGGAAGCCGAGCTGCCAGCGCGCCTGCTTCGAGACCTTCGGATTCTGGTTGAAGAAGTCGATGCGGTTGCCGAGCCCCGTCTGGCGGCCGAGCGAGTTGCCGACCGGCTCGACGATCTGGACGCCGGCGAAGCCGTTGTTGAACAGGACGCCCATCGGCGCGCCGTTGGAGAGCGTCGTCGAAGGAATCTCGGTGTTCTGCGAGAAGCCGGGCTGGAGCACGTCGCCGCGCCGCTCGCCGAGGAAGCCTGCGAAGAGGCCGAAGCCGCCGCGCAGAACCGTCTTGTCGTTCCACTGGTAGGCGAAGCCCGCGCGCGGCAGGAGCGTGTTCTTCGGCGTCTCGTAGAGGCCGCTGCCCGTGTCCTTGCCGGCGAAGAGCAGTCCGCCGCGCAGGCTCAACTGCGACTGTGCGGCCTTGAGCGCCGGGTCGTTGATCGCGGCGTAGCGCGCCTGCACCGTCGCCTCGACCGGCTGGACGTAGTCGAAGTCGAAGCCCGAGACGCTCTTGTTGTTGCGCTCGACCAGCGGGGTCTCAAGCTCGTAGCGCAGGCCGAGGTTGAGCGTCAGCCTTGACGTAACGCGCCAGTCGTCCTGCACGAAGAAGCCCCACGTCTTCGAGAACTCCGAGTAGTCGGCGCGGCGCACGAGGCGCTGCGTCGTCGGCAGCCCGAGCAGGAACGAGGCGAAGCCCTGCAGGCCGTCGGGGTCTTGGTTGGTCGCGCCGTTGGTCGCCAGCCGCGTGTAGGTGTTGTCGAAGATGAACTGGCCGGTCTGGTCGTTGCTGCTGAAGACCGAGTCTTCGCGGTAGATGCGCAGCTCGGCGCCGAACTTCAGGGAGTGCGCGTCGAGCGCCTTGTTGAGCACGCCCGAGACGGAGTGGGTCGTCGTCGGGCGGAACTCGTTGCCGAAGCCCGTGCCGAGGACGCCGTTGGTGAAGTCGAAGCGCGGGAAGCGGCGCACGTCTTCGGGGATGAGGTCGTTGTAGGCGTCCGGGAACCCGAGCCGCGTCAGGTCGAAGCCGCGCGCGTCCGGGTCCTGATCCTGGTGGCGTATGAAGCGGTTGAAGCCGTACCTGACGTTGAACACCGTCGTCGCGTTGAAGGTGTGAACGTCGTCGATGACGCCCTGCCGCGAGCGGAAGATGAAGTTGGTGCCCGTCGCCTCGGAGCCGAGATAGTCGTTGTAACGGCTGTCGCGGTCGTACCAGCTCCCGCGCACGAAGAAGCGGTTCTGCTCGGAGAAGTTCTGGTCGATGCGGAAGGTGAAGTTGTCGTAGGGCTGCGTCTTCTCGGTCAGGGTCGAGTCGAAGAGGTTGCCGAGCAGCCCCGGGCGCTTGGGCGCGCCGTAGAAGCCGAGGATGGCCTTGGCGACGGGGCTGATGCGGTCGGCCGGGATGACGTTGCCGGGGAACGGGTCGCGTATGAAGCGGCTCGGGTTGTCGGGGTCGCGGCGCGACGTGAGCGGGTCGTAGATGACGGTGCTGAAGCCGGAGAAGTTGCCGGCGCGCAGCGCGTCGGTCGGCGTCCAGACCGTGCCGCCCGCGTCGAAGCGCGGGCGCGCGTCGCGGATGCCCTCGTAGCCGAAGAGGAAGAAGGTCTTGTCGCGGCCGTCGTAAATCTTCGGGAGCCGGACGGGGCCGTTGATGCTGAAGCCCGGGCGGTTCGAGAAGGTGAAGGGTCGCCCCACGCGCCGCGCGTTGCCGAAGAAGTCGTTGGCCGCCATGCCGCCCGGCTCCGTCCAGATGTAGGCCGTGCCGTGGAGGTCGTTGGTGCCCGACTTGATGACGATGCTCGTCACGCCGCCCTCGGTGTTGCCGAACTGCGCGTCGAAGGTCGCGGTCTGCACCTTGAACTCCTGCACGATGTCGGACGGCGGGACGTAGGAGGCGATGACCTCGTTGGCGTTCGCCGTCGAGGTCGAGGGCGCGCCGTCGATGAGGAGGTCGCTGCGGTTGCCGCGCGTGCCGTCGATGGCGTAGCCGATGATGTGCGTCGGCTCGAACGGGCGGTCGAGCCGCTGACTGCCGGTGTGCGCCACGCCCGGCGAAAGCCCGATCAGCGTGTACGGGTCGCCGTGGACGAGCGGGAGTTCGGCGAGCCGCTTCTGGTCAATCGTCTGCCCGAGGTTGGCGTCGGCCGTGTTCAGCTCGGCCGCGCCGGCCGTCACGGTGACGGTCTCCTGCGAGCCGCCGACCTCAAGCGCTATCGCGAGGTCGCGCGTGTCGTTGATGCGCAGCTCGATGCCGCCCTGGATGTACCTCTTGAAGCCGGCCACCTCGATGACCACCTGGTACGTGCCCGGGAGGAGGTACGGGGCCTGGAAGAAGCCCTCGTCGTTGGTCGTCAGAGAGACGCCCGTGCCCCTCGCCGGGTCGGTGATCTTGACCGACGCGCCCGGCACGGCCGCCTTGTTCGGGTCGGTGACGGTGCCTGTGATCTTGCCGCGCGACTCCTGCGCGCGCAAAGGCGCTTGTGAGAGGACGAACAGTACGGTCAGCAGCGCGGCGGCAAGGCGTAGCGCCCTGGCGGCTTTCGATTTCATATCTCATCTCCTCCGCGGATACGGGAATGCTCGCGTCTTTCGACGCCGACGGAAAATTTTTGTTGGAAGCGAGACCCGCCTTGTTCGTTCGGCGCAGCGCAGGGGCGCGGCGCGCGGGTTGGTCTGTAACAAAATGCCCGGAAAGAGTCGGACTTCGCGCACCAGCGTTCGGACGTGCGAAGGATTTGTTAGACCAAAGTAACCGTTTAACTTTATGCCGGCTAAAAATAACCGACGACCGTCCCGGTCGGAGAGCCTTACGGCAAGGGAAGTCTCGGAAACCCCGCTTGAAAGATGGTCAGAGCGAAAAATCGCTCTGGTGTGAGTTTTAAGTTCGAGGAATTGCGATCTTAGTGGCAGAGCCGGTCTGCGACTTCGGATACTACCCGAGGGACGGCGTATTCTGTTACAGACGGCCTTTTCTGTCAAGCCAATTTATTACCAATCCCCGGCCACGCCGCGAAGGGTATGACCACTGTCCGCGATTGTGAGGGCAACAAGTCAGAACCGCCTGCGGTAGCGGGCGGCCCTTCGCCGCCCGGACGTGCC
>JBEVKV010000383.1:0-13460 GCA_040509515.1 Pyrinomonadaceae bacterium
AGATTTCGGCGAGTTGTAGAACTGGCGCGCTTTGACGACGAAGTCCTTGTCGTCGTACTTGCCGTCGCCGTCCACGTCGACCTTGACGACGATCTTGTGGCGCTTGCCGTCGCGGCGGTCGCCCGCGCTGTAGGCGAGGCTGTACTGGCTGCGCATCATCGCGTTGATGCTCTGGAGCGCGTTGCCGATCTCGCCCTCGAAGGTGATGGGGAAGTAAGCGCCGCCGGTCTCGTCGGCAAGGGTGCGCAGCGTGTTCTTCGCCTGAAGCATGCTCATCCGGCCGGGGTCGATGGAGCCGGAGATGCCGTCCTGCGCCCCCAACATGTGGTCGTACTTCTTCATGAACATCTCGCCGGTGCCGATGATGTAGATGGGCACGCCGGCGTTCTGCGCGATTTTGCGCGCCTGGTCGTAGTTGATCTTCGAGAAGGTGTCGAGGCCGCTGCTGATGAGGAAGACGGCCTTGCGGCGGCCCTGTATGTCCTGCATCCCGGCGTACTCCTGCGTCCGCTTCTCGGAGTTTTCGAGCACGACCGAGTCGGCCTTGCCCCCGGCGAGCGTCAGCTTGAGCGCGTCGAAGAGGTTCGACTCGGTAAAGGCCGGCTGGTTCCTGAGCAGCAGCGTGATGACCTGCCCGATGCGGCCGGGGTCGTTGGTGAAGTCCGTGAGCGGCGTCGGCCGCATGTCGTAGGCGATAACCGAGACGTAGTCGTCGGGCGGCTTGACGAACTGCTGGAGGAACATCGCCATCGGCCGCAGCACCTCGTACTGCCCCGGCTCCTGACCGCCCGAGCCGTAGTAGCCGAGCCGCTGGCCGAGCTTGCTGTACTCCAGAACGACCGCGACCGTGATGGGCGCCTCGGGCGTCGAGAAGTTCGTCACGTCGCGCTGGATGTTGTCCTCGAAGATGGCGAAGTTCTCCTTCTTGAGGTTCATCACGATCTGCCCGGTCTTCTTGTGGTAGACCACGGCCTCGACCTGCACGATGTTGGACGCGACTTTGACGACCTCCTGCTCCTTGAGCAAATCGGCCGGGACGGGCTCCTGCGGCTCCTGCTTGAGCTGCGGGTCGGTCGCCGGCTGTTCGTCGGGGCGCGTGTTCTTCTTCTGCGGCGCTTGCGGCGGCGTGCGGCGCGACTGCGCGGGCGCGGGCGGCGCGACGAGCCCCGCGGCGGCGACGAGCAGCGCGAGGGCGAGGGCGGCGGCCGGACGTGTGGAGCGGGTTTTCATGGCTTACTAAAACCTCTTTCGGACGACGGAGTTTATCTTTTATCTAAAGGGTTTGCGCGGCCCCGAATATAAGGCGCGCCCTCGGGCACGGTCAAATAAACTTAAGGCCAGAGTCCTTTGATGACGCGGGCGGGCAAATGGTTTTACGCCCGCCCGCGTCTTCGGAAAGACTCCGGCCCCGAATTCGTGCGCGGGCGTAGTGGCCCGCCGCAGTTTGTGACGTTTGTCGCGCCTGTTAGCGGCCGCCGCCGCTCGCCACCGGCTCGACCTCGATGAGCGCGTCGTAGCTGCCCGTGTTGTCTTCGAGCTTGCCCTCATTGACGCCGAGGAAGAGGCGGCCGTCGCGCGGCGCGTAGAACTCGCGGTTAGCCCCGACGGCGATGAACTCGTCGTTGTCGTCGCCGATGACCGCGATGAGCGTCCCAGTATTCTCGTTCCGCATCAGCTTCTCGGTGTCCACGACGCGCGGCAGACCCGTCGGCGTCGAAAACCGCCCCTCGCCCAGAGAGACGCGCCCGGTCGCGCTGATGCGAAGCCGCTGACCGCGCCTGACCATCAGGCCGGAGTCCGTCCAGCCGTTGGCGGCGTTGTCGGCGCGGACGCGGACGCGGACGGGGAATAAGGCCGAGTCGCCGCCCGAACGCGCGGGCGTCTGCGTGTTGGGCGTGGTGTTCGGGGGCGTGCGGCTCGGGGTGTTGGCCGAGCCCGCGTCGTTGCCGAGCGTGGGCGGGCGCTGGCCGCCGGTCTGGCGCGGTTCCTCGCGGCGCGGGGTGGGCTGCGGCGCGGGCTGCGTGCGTCCGGTCTCGGCCGGGGTCGTCGAGCCGCCGCCGTCGCCGGCCGCGGAGGCGGCGTCCGTGCCGACGGCGTTGTCGAACTCGATGGACTCCACGTCCTCCATGTAGAGCGTGACCTGGCTGCGGCGGCCGCCGCGCGAGCCGGAGCCGATGAGGACGGTGAACTGCTGGTCGCGGAAGGCGACGATCTGGCCGCGGATGACCTGACCGTCCTTCATGCGGATGGTGTCGGCGAGCGCCGCGACGCCGAGCGCGAGGACGACCGCGAGCGCGACGAGTGGGCGTGCGACTTTAAAAACTTTCATAACTCCTCCCAAAGGAAGCGGCGGACTGACCGTTCGAGGCCACATGAAAACAGAGAGAGACGCGCATTGCAAGCGGGAGAGCGGCGGGCTCAGCAGCGATTGATGGCCGCGGGGGCGGGAGGGTTGCCCGTTCGCGTTCGGGCGGGCTCGCGGGCTCAAATAAAAGGGGCGCGGCCCCAACGCCCGCGCCCTTTTCGGCCGACTTCCGCGAGTGACTACTTGACGCCGACGACCATCGAGTCGGGGCCGACGAGGTGCTCGACGCGCGTCTCGCGGAAGCCCGCCTCGCGCATCCAGCGGCGGCAGTCCGCGCCGGTGTAGTCGAACCCGCCCGGCGTCTCGATGAGCATGTTGAGGCTCATCAGCAGCCCCGTAGTGTTCTCGCGCCGCTCGTCGTCGATGAGCGCCTCGTAGACGACGAGGGAGCCGCCCTCGGGGAGCGCCGCGTAAGCCTTCGCGAGCAGCGCGCGCTTCTGCTCCAAGTTCCAGTCGTGGAGGATGTGCCCCATCACGAGCACGTCGGCGCGCGGCATCTCTTCCTTGAAGAAGTCGCCGGGTCGGAAGCCGAGCCTGTCGGAGAGCCCGTGCGCGGCCACGTACTTCTCGTAGACGGGTCGGACTTCCGGCAGGTCGAAGTTGACGCCCGTCAGGTGCGCGTGCGCGAGCGCGATCTGGACGGCGAGCCCGCCCTGCGCGCCGCCCACGTCCGCGAAGGTCTTGTAGTCGCCCCACGGGAACTTGCGCGCGATGGCGTGCGCCGCGCCGAGGCTGAGGCCCGACATCGCGCTCAGGAAGCCTTCGAGCCGCTGCGGGTCTGCGTAGAGCGCGCCGAAGAAGTCGTCGCCGCCGCTCCTCGCCTCGTTCTGGGGCTGGCCGGTGCGCAGCGCCTCGGTCAAAGAGCCCCAGAACGGGTAGAGCCGCGCGCCGGCCATCTCCAGAATGCCCCCCATGTAGGACGGCCGCGCGCGATCCAGGAACGTCGCCGCCTCGGGCGCGTTGTAGTAGCGCCCGGCCGCGTCGCGTTCGAGGAGTTTCAGAGAGACGAGCGCGTCGAGGAAGTCGCGCGTGCCGCGCGGGTGCAGCCCGAGTCGCTCGCCGACGGCCGCCGCCGGCGCCGGCCCCTTCGCAAGCTCCGTGAAGAGTCCGACCTCGACGGCGCTCAGGAGCGTCTTCGAGGCCCAGAAGCCCAGACCCAGTTGCATGATGTAGTCGGGCGTGATGGTCTCCGGCAACGCCTCTGCCGCTTCAATCGCTGACGCACTCATCGCTTATCTCCTCCGTCGAACCGCGAAACGTTCGCGGCGGCAGCCCCACCCGCGGGCGAAGCCACCGCCCTTCAATCCCTAACGCGGAAAGAGGCGCAAGGGAAGATCAGGCGCGCGGAAATTTTTAGTCCGCGCCGGAGAGCGGGGGAGTCACTGTGTCGAAGTGCGTCGGGGCGCGGGCCGGCGTAGCGCTTTACAAGCGGCGCGTTAGTGATAGTATGTCCCGCGATTCCCCGCATCCTTACCCGGGGCGACGCCGTCAGCAGTCAAAGTTCTTCCTAACTCGATTCTGAAAGCAGAGGAGTGTTTATGCGCAACAAAAGATGGGACCTCGCCCTCGGGCTGGGGCTCCTGATATTCGTCGGGCTGGCCTGCAACTTCAGCGCCTCGACGGCCAACCTGAGCGGCCTCAAGCTCGGCAAGGATCAGGCGGTCACCACCGAGACGAGCAGCTTCGCCTCGGGCGACACGGTCTACGCGGTCGCCACCGTCTCGAACGCGCCGGGCGCGGTCAAGGTCACGGGCCGGCTCGTCATCGACTCGGTCGAGGGCGAGGACAGCGGCCCCATTCCGGGGCTTGAGAAGACGCTCGACCTGCCGGGCAGCGGCACGGCCACGTACACCTTCTCCCCCCCGCCCACGGGCTGGCCGAAGGGGAAGTACAAGGTCGAGGTCGTCATGCTCAACGAGAGCGGCGAGAAGAAGGACGAGAAGTCGGCCGGCTTCTCAGTCCCCTAAACCGGCAAGACCGGGCGCGCGCTAAAAGTGAAGAGGCGGCCTCCGCGGGCAGCCTCTTCACTTTTTAATCTCGGCTTTTAACTTCGGCTCAACTTCCGCCGCGGCGCGCGCTCAGGCCGTCGCGTTAACCCTCCCGCGTTAGCCGCCGACGCTGACGCCGCGCCCGGCCCGCGCATCGGCGCAGGCCCAGAGCGAAGGGGCGGAGGCAGGGTTCGTGCGCGGGCGCGGGATGAGCTTTCGGAACTCGTCGGTGAAGTGGCCGTCCACGCGGACGCTGAAGCTGAGGCCGTCGCAGGCGTCCGAGCCGTGGAACTGGTTGACGGTGTCGAACCAGGCCGAGTGGGACGAGACGTAGAGCTTCTCGCGCGTGTGGTGGTTGAGCATGTAGAAGGGCTTCGAGAGGTTCGTGCGGAACCAGATGAACTCGTGGCAGACCTCGACCACGTCGTGATCCCTGTGCGGGGTGACGGGACGCGGCGCGTGGTCGTACATGATGAGCATCCGCCCCGTCGAAGAGAAGGGGAGCGAGCGTATGAACTCCATCAGCCCGGCGAACTCTTCGGCCTCCGGCGTCGGCCGCCACAACTCCGTCCGGTCGAGGTCGTAGTAGCTGTCGGGCATCTTCGACTGCGAGAGGTAGATCATCCTCGTCCCGGGCCGGTCGGGGCTCTCGTCCTTCAGTCTGAACGGGCCGGTGTAGAACTGTTGGTCGCGGTCGTCCTCAAGCCGCCGCCTCACGCGCTCGGTGACGTAGTCGTCGAGCGACTTGAGCCACTCAACGTCGATGAACTCGTCGAGAGATTTGTAAGACGGGTAGACAATCTGCGCTTCGGCCGGTTCGGGCACGTTCGTCATAGCGTTTACCTGTTCGGGAATCATCGCCGGCCGACGGCCGGTGTTCTGTTCGCCGCTTCGCAATATACCGGGAAGCGTGCGCGCGGGTACGTACTTTAATGTACAGACACCCCGCGCGTTGTTAATTTATTAATAAGAACTCAAACGTCGTTATGAGCTTTGGCCGTCATGAGTAAGGCGAAGGCGCGTGGCCTCATGGCGGTCAATCTTTCTTCAAGGCCCGGTGTTCGTGCGGCACGGGCTCCCGTTTGTTTACCGCCGCCGAGGGAAGCATGAAGATTTACATCAGCGGACTTTATTGCGGGACGAACCCGCAGCCCGGCGTCGGCATCGCCCGCTCGCTGCGCGCCGGTTACCCCGAAGCGACGCTGGTCGGCGTCGAGTATTCCAACCGCAGCTCCGGCCTCCACTGGACGGACTTCGACGAGCTTTGGCTCCAGCGCCCGTGGGACGAGCTGAGCCTCGACGACTACGCCGCGCGCATCGGCCGGATACTCGACTCGGGCGCGCTGTGGATTTCCGGCAGCGACCTCGAATCGCTCTGGCTCTCGGACATTTTTCCCGAAGGACACCCGAACCTTTTGACGCCGCCGGCCGGCGCGCTCAAGAGAATCGCCAAGCCCGCCGTCCCCGCGCACGAGGGGCTGCCGCTGCGCATCCCGACCTTCATCTCGACCGACTGCTCCGACTGGGAAATACATTCGTTCTGCCGCAAGTACGACTGGCGCGTCTGGCTCAAAGGGCCTTACTACGACGCGGCGCGCGTCGGCTGCTGGCCCGACTTCGAGGCGGTGCGCGCGGCGCTCTCGAAGATCTGGGCGACCGAGCGTCTCTTCCTGCAGGCCCACGTCACGGGCTACGAAGAGTCTGTCGTGCTCTCGGCCTACACGGGCGAGATGACGGGCTGCGTCCGCATGCGCAAGCGCGAGATTACGCCCGAGGGGAAGACGTGGGCGGGCGACGTGACCGAGGTGCCGGCCGAGTTCGCCAAGACGCTCGGCGAGATCGTGCGGCGTCTGAACTGGACGGGCGGCGCCGAGCTTGAGATGGTGCGCGACGCCGAAGGGCAGTTGTGGCTGCTCGAATGGAACCCGCGCTTCCCGGCGTGGATTCACGGCGCGACCATCGCGGGGCGCAACATGCCCGCGCTGCTGGTCGAGGCCGCGACGGGCAAGCCAGCGCGCCACGAGCCGCAGGTCAGCGAAGAGTTCACGCGCGTCGTGCTTGAGGTGCCGGTGCGCTCGCAACTTCCGCTGCCGCCGCTGCCCGAGCCCTTCGCCGGCGCGGTCGGCCACTCGCTCAAACACCCCTCGGGTCTGCCCGCGCTGGCCGAGCGCCTGCACAAGCTCAAGCCCGAGATGTTCGAGGGGCGCGGCGACGCCGCCGTTAACGTTAACGTCAACGGCGACGCTAACGGCAACGGCCACGGCAAGGCGGAAGTCTCCTGCGTGCCCTACGTGCCCGAGTCGTTCGTGCGCGACCTCTCCGGCTATCACTTCCCGGAGGTCGCCACGCCCTCCTGGCTCTTCTTCGACAGCACGGCCTCCGAGGTCTTCGGCCGCGCTTCGTCCGTGGCGCAAACTCTCACGACGCCCGACGTGGCCGTCGTCAACGCCTACAGCATCAAGACCAACCCGGACGAGCGTCTCGTCAAGCTCGCGCTCGACAGCGGATTTCTCGCCGAGGCCATCAGCCTGCTCGAAGTCCAAAAGGCGCTCGAAGTCGGGTTCAAGCCCGAGCAGGTCGTCCTCAACGGCCCGGGCAAATGGTGGCCCGAAGGTCTCATGCCGAAGGAGCGTCTGCACGCGGTCTTCTGCGACTCGGTCGCCGACTTGAGGCGCGTGGTCGCCGCCGTCGAGAAGGGCGAGCTGAGCGCGAAGACCGTCGGCGTACGACTGCGCACGCCGCACATCCCTTCGCGCTTCGGCATCCCCGTGGACGCGCCCGACTCTTTCAAGAAGCTGGTCGAGGCCGTCGCGCTGCTGCCCTCGGAGTGCGCCTTCGGCATACATTTCCACATGGCGAGCAGCAACGTCGGCGTGCGTCAGTGGTGGCACCTCTACGAGTCGATGCTGCGCTGGTGCCGCGCGGTCGAGACGCTGACCGGCCGCCGCGTCGAGACGCTCGACGTGGGCGGCGGGTGGTTCCCAGACGACTGGCACGAAGACTCGGGCGAGCGCTTCTCGGGCGCGGTCGCGCGCGCGCGCCAGCACCTGCCGAACGTCACGCAGATTATCTCCGAGCCGGGCAAGGCGATGGCGCAGCCCTCGATGGCGCTCGCGATGCGTCTGCTTGAGGTCGAGGAGGCGGACTCGGACGGGGGCGCGCGCGAGGCGGTCGTCGACGGCTCAATCGCGGAGCTGCCGATGTACGCCTTCCAGCCCCACCGGATTCTCGGGCGCGACGCCGAGACCGGCGAGTGGCGGCCGCTGGGGCGCGGGAAGACCCGGCTCATGGGGCGGCTCTGCATGGAGCACGACGTGGTCGCCTGGGACGTGGAGTTGCCCGAAGGCGCGGGCGCCGGCGACGTTCTCATTTTCTGTGACGCGGGAGCTTACGACAGGAGTATGTCTTATGTCTTTGGCCGTGGGTAAAGGGCTGGTCGAGATCGACGAGCGCGACTTCGTGGACGCCGACGGGGCTTTGGAAAAGTGGCGGGACTGGCCCGCTTCGACCGTCTCGCATCACGGCGAGGCGTGCTGCCGTATCGCGCGCGAGTGGGTGCTCTCGACCGACTTCGCGCAGCTCGGCGGCGGGAGCACGCTCTCCGGGCCGCGCTGGCTCCGACAGAGGTACCCGTGGGGGCCTTCGCGCTGGCCCATCCACTGGTGCGAGGCCGTCCGACAGAAGTCGCTCGACTGCGGCGCGCTGGCCGCCCTCTCGCACGAAGTCTTCGTGGCGCGCGGCGTCAAAAGTTTCCCGGCGCAGTTCGTCGAGCAGTTCACCGAAGACGCCACGCAGGACTGGCACAGCCGCTGGGCGGACAAGCAGACCCCCGCAGACTGGATCAGGGAGGACTTGATCTATCACGAAGGCTGCGCCGTGATCACGGCCGGGCAGGAGCTTAAAGTCTGGGACTCGACCGCCGCCTGGTGGGTCAACACCAAACAGTTCGGCGGCTACCACGGCGTGCTCGCCATCAGAATCTTCGACGCGCACGCCGGCCCCGACACCGTCTACCACTGGGGCGCGCACCGCATCGTCCCGAACACTTGGCAGAAGATCGCCCGCGCCCGCGGCGACTTCGCCTGACCGACCCCCAACCCGGCAAATCAGCCGAAGCCTGTGCGTGTACCCGCCGCCCACTTGCGGGGCTCACGCACAGGCTTCGACCCGTCGGTTGATAAGGACGACGACCGCTTGATAAGAAAGACTTTCACATTCGTCTATTTCTTCTGCCTCTTTCAATCGCAGTATTAACAAGATTCAGCGGCTCATCTTCCGGCTTTAGCTCACCACCTAACGACAATACATACAATTCGAGGGCGGCCTTGTGAGCATTCGTGTAAAGATAACTAACCTCAATACCTTCTGATAAAATCTCACTCGCTCGCTTTATTCCCTCATCTCCGCTATTGATTTCTCTCTTAATCACAAACAGCAAACGCGCCAGACATTCGACGGCAGCGGGGTCATTACACAATCCAGGCTCAAGAATAGCCAGCCACGTTTGATTATCTGGAAGTGGCTCGGCCTTTTCGTGGATTGTTGCAGTAGATTTTTTCAAAGCTATTGCTCGACTTTATCCCTTTGGTAGTTCTAAGGGAATCAAAGACAACTGCGCGGCGTTCTCAATATCCTTGCCTTCTCGCAATCCCCTGAACCCGTAGTTTCAGCGCCATACTTCGACAACTATAGCACCGCTAACATGTTGATTTTAGTCATGTTTCCAAGCTTGGAAAGATTTCGCAGCTTTCAAATAGAGAGATGAATATAGTTTCCTACTATAATTGCCCAACTCTACGTTGATAAAAATTTCCATCGTTGTGAATACAAGCTAACTGGAATCGGATTGCCTTCCAGTTATCAACTATGGAAGGGAACCGCTCAGAGCATTTCTTTGAAGACGCTCAACACTCTTTGCAATAAGCTCAGGACTCATCCGGCTATTCTGTTTGATTACACGCCTGACTCGGAAGAGGGAACTACAAGTTCGATTAAAAGCGGAAAGGGTCGAAAGTAGGTTTATTCAGTAGAAGTATAACTACACCAAAGATGTGTCCAAACAGGAACGGCTACCCTTTCGAGTAGCCGTTTCCTTTTTAATCTTTTGGTGGAGCAGAGGGGGATCGAACCCCTGACCTCCGCATTGCGAACGCGGCGCTCTGCCAAACTGAGCTACTGCCCCACGCGAGGGTAAATATTAGGGGCTGTTTTGCAGAGTGTCAAGCAAGCCTCTCAGTCAAATTCACGTCAAAAACAGGCACCGCGCGAACTCAACCAATGAGCGTTAGCGTGAATGTTAAGCTTCGGGGCGGACTCTGGTAGAATGCGTTAAACTAAAAGTCCGTGAAGGGAGCGGCGTTTATGAAGAATTTCGTTTGTGCGGCCTTGCTGACTTTGGCTCTGGTTGTTCCCGCGACTCTCGCACAGGATGTCGGCTCGTCTAAGGCACAGAAAGCCGACGTGCAGGCTAGTGAGAAAGCGGCGAAACAGAAGGTTAAGGAAGGCGCGGACTGCGACACCAGCCGGGCGGGCGTCAGGTGCAGCCGCCCGAAGCCGAAGAAAGTATGGTTCTGGGGCAAGGCTTAGCCCCACTCGACACGGCGGGCGGGTAATCTCGGGACGGTAATACCGAAGAGGCGGCACCTTTAATGCCGCCTCTTTCACTTTCGGATTACTATCGTCCGAGCCATCGAACTATGGGGGAGTACGTGGGTGAGTGAGAAGACGGTTCTCGTCGTCGAGGACGAGGAAGACATCAGATCGCTGCTGAGGGCGGTGCTGGAGTACGAGGGCTACCGAGTCGCCGAAGCCGCGACGGGGAAGGATGCTGTAAGCATCGCCTTAGAGATAGTTCCGCAACTCATCCTCATGGACATCTCCCTGCCGCTTCTGGACGGGCTCTCGGCCACGCGCCAAATTAAGGCGCAGGAAACGTTGAGAGACGTGCCCATCATCGCCGTCTCCGCTTACCATACGGCTCGGCGCAGGGCTATTCAGGCGGGGTGTAGCCGCTTGATCGGGAAGCCGGTGGACATCGAAGAGGTAAAGGCGATAGTACGTCAGTTCGTCGCACGCGAGTAAAGGGTCGGGACGTGTGCAGACAGAACAACGCCCTCCCCCGCAAGGGAAGAGGGCGCTGCTGCTGTGGACGATGCTCTGACGCCGAGGCGCCAGGGCGTCTCAAGAAGCCGGCCGGCGTGCGGCCAGGCGTTCTATCCCGTGGTTGCCGCCGTCCTTAGACGACGGGGCGGCGTCCGGTCAGAAGGTTGATGACGAAGATGACCAGAGCCACGACGAGCAGCAGGTGAATCAGGCCACCGCCCACGCCGCCGATAAGACCCAGAAGCCACAGAACCAACAGAATCACCAGAATTGTCCAAAGCATGTTTACTCTCCTCCTGTAGTTACGCGCTCACAATTTTTTTGAACTCCCAAGCACCTGTCAGGTCTAATAACAACCCTCATGCCGCAAGCCCGCGCTGCCCCACACTTTTCGTGTAAGCCGTTGGATTTCAACACTTCGGCCGTTTAACCCGCGCGGCGCGGCGCAGCGCGGCATGCAGAGCCGGCCGGAAAGCGAATCAAAATATCTCTCTCCGGCCTACAGACCGGCCTAAAAGAAGACGCTGCCTTCAGTT
The DNA here is from genome assembly GCA_040509515.1 of Pyrinomonadaceae bacterium. Classification (GTDB taxonomy): domain Bacteria; phylum Acidobacteriota; class Blastocatellia; order Pyrinomonadales; family Pyrinomonadaceae; genus QHXN01. The sequence goes on from JBEVKV010000383.1 coordinate 10,992, forward strand.
TGATTGCGGGACGGTTGCGAAGTCGGACGCCCGGCGCCTCCGCGCGAACCGGCGCGAGCCGCGCGCATACTCAAAAGTTTAAGGTTTGACGCGCGCTGAAAGTTTGACAGGCACCGGCCGGCGGGTGCTTTAATAGCCTCCGTGCGGCCGTCCCACGCGTCTTCCCCGGGCCGCGCCCTTCGAGTTCGAGACGCGGGCACGTTCCGAGCGCGCCCGCGAGGAGCCTAATGTCAAGGTTCAGGCCGCTCAGGTCTCTCTTCCTCATACTCTTCGCACTGCAACCCGTCGCACACGGCCGGCAGCAGCAACCGCCGCCGCCGCGCGGCGAGACGACGACGGCGGTCGCCGCCGCGCCGACGGCCGCCGCCCCGCGCACGGAGGCCGAGCGCCGCCGAGAGGCTTTCGAGATCGTCTGGCAGACGGTCAAGGACAACCACTTCGACCCGAACTTCGGCGGCGTCGATTGGGACGCGGTGCGCGCGGAGTTCGCACCGCGCGCCGCGGCCGCGCGCACGGATCGCGAGCTGCACGCGCTCCTACAGCAGATGCTCAACCGCCTCGGGCAGTCGCACTTCAACATCATCCCGCCCGAGGCCATCCCCTCGACCGACGCGGACGACCCGACGGACGACGAAGACGAAGGCGAAGGCGGCGAAGGCATGGACGGAGCGGAGAGGCCGCGCCCGAAGGGGAGCGTCTACGCGGCCGAGCACATGACCTACGGCATCGGCATCGACCTGCGCGTCGTGGGCGGCGCGCTGCTCGTCACGCGCGTCGAGCCGGGCTCTTCGGCCGAGCGGTCGGGGCTGCGCACGGGCCACGCGCTGCGGAGCATCGACGGCACCCCCGTCTCTTTAATCATGCGGACGCTGCGGCTCGCGTCCGTCTACGAGCCGGCGGCGCGCCACCAGATTCCGGCGGAGATTCTGGTCGGCTACGTCAACGGCTCGCCGGGGACGAGCGTGCGGCTCACGTTCCTCGACGGCCGCAACCGCCTGCGCCGCGCCTCCGTCCCGCGCGAGCGCCTGAAGGGCGAGCTGACGGCGACCTTCCAGTCGATGCCCGCGCAGTTCGTCGAGTTCGAGTCGAAGCGCCTGCGCGGCGGCGTCGGCTACATACGCTTCAACCTGTTCGTCGCGCCGGTGCTTGAGAAGTTCTGCGCGGCGCTGCGCACGATGAAGGACGCGCCCGGCGTCGTCGTCGACCTGCGCGGCAACCGCGGCGGGCTGCTCGGGCTCGTCTACGGGATGGGCGGGCTGCTTGAGACGCGGACGGTCTCGTTCGGCGTGATGCGCACGCGCGCCGGCTGGCACGAACTGCTGGTGACGCCGCAGCCGAGCGGCTACCGCGGCCCCGTCGTCGTCGTCATCGACGCCGAGACACAGTCGGCGGGCGAAGTCTTCGCGGGCGGGTTGCAGGCTTCGGGGCGCGCGGTCGTCGTCGGACTGCGCAGCGCCGGCGCGACGCTCCCCTCGGCGGCGAAGGAACTGCCGACCGGAGCCATCCTCCAGTACGCCTTCGCGGACTTCGTCACGGCCAACGGGACGCTCATCGAAGGTCAGGGCGTCACGCCCAACATCGACGTGGCGCTCAGCCGCCGGCAGCTTCTCGCGGGGCGCGACCGGCAGCTCGAATCCGCGCTCGAAATGGTCGAGGCGCACAGCGCCGCGCCCATCACGGTCGTCGCGCGCACGAGCGGCGAGGGCGGGAAGTCGGCCGGCGACGGCGACGAGTCTGAAGAGGACGACGTGAACGCGCCGGCGACGGTCGCGCCCGAGGTCGAGGCCGTTCTTAAGAAGTACGAGGAGGCGGTCGGCGGACGCGCCGCGTTCGACAAGCTCTCGACGCGCGTCTCGAAGGGTCGCATCGAGGGCGCGTACGCGGGCGTGCGTGTGAGCGGGACGGTCGAGGTGCTGGAGAAGACGCCCGAGAGGTACGTCGCGCTCGTGGACGTGGGCGGCCTCGGCGTCATACGGCGCGGCTACACGGGGCGCTACGGCTACGTGCAGGTGCCCATGTTCGGCTTTCGCAAGGTCGAGGGCGGCGAGCTGGCCGGGCTGAGGCTTGAGGCGCACGCGGGCTGGGGTCAGGACATGCGGCGGCTCTTCCGCACGATGTCGCTCCGGGGCAGGGAAGAGGTCGGAGGCTCGGAGGCGTTCGTCGTCGAGGCGACGATGCGCGAGGGCGTGACCGTCATGCTCTACTTCGACGCGCGGACGGGGCTGCTCGTGCGCCGCGACAAGACCTTCTACGAGGACTTCCGCGAGGTGGACGGCGTCAGGCTCCCGTTCCGCGTCCGCGACGAGTTCGCCACCATCACGTTCTCCGAGGTCAAACACAACCTCAGTCTGGAAGACGCGCGCTTCGTGGAGGAGAAGAACTGCTTCACGCAGTGACGGGGGAAGTAGACAGTAGTCAGTAGACAGAAGACGGTAGATGAAAACGACTTCGGCGGGCGTCCGGGTTTTA
>JBEVKV010000384.1:0-22087 GCA_040509515.1 Pyrinomonadaceae bacterium
GATAAGGCCCAGCCAGCAAATCCCTAGCGCGGCTAAAGCGCGCCGAGCCGTTGATGACATTGAGACAACCTCCCTGACTGCACGGGCGCGCTCGGCTCTGAACTCTGACTAAAAAAAGTTGGGCTGATGCCTATATCGGCGAGCGTTCCACGTTGCACCTTTGTAGAGGGGAGAGTTTTGCAAAAGCCCCGGTCGGCTGAAGGGGCCGATTGCATCACGCGCGGGCGCGTGAATATATCACGCACAACGACCCTCTGAAAATTTTTCTCCCCACGCAGTCAACGACGTACCCGATTGGCGAAGTCCAACCCGGACAGAGAAAGGAAAAGAGATGTCGGAAAGGAACCCATCCAGACAGAAGGAGTCTCCCACACACACGCCGAAGCTCTCAGGCGAATGCAAAATTCTTCTGTTGGTCATCGTGATAGCTTTAGCCGCGAGCGTCTCAGGAGGCGTCTCGGCGCGGGGGGACGACGGGCGGCCGTGGCCGCCGCAATGCGACCCAGGGCTGCCCCTCAACCGCTGCTACACGCCCGGCGACTACGACGGCGACCGGAAGGCCGATCTCGCCATGTTCCGCCCCGCCGAGGGCGTCTGGCACGTGAAGCGCAGCTCTAACAATGAGCCATACGCGATACATTGGGGTCTGAGCGACGACAAGCTGGTGCCCGCCGACTATGATGGCGACGGGAAAGACGACTTCGCGGTCTACCGCAAGCCCGCGACGAACGCGTCCAAGCCGACCTGGTACATCCGCAACAGCACCAACGGTCAGTGGCGCTCTGAGATATTTGGCAGCCGTGATGCCAGCCCCGCGCCGGCCGACTACGACGGTGACGGTAGAGCCGACTTAGCCGTCGCGCTGCTCGGCTCTTACGAAATCCTTCACAGCTCGGACAATTCCATCGCCTCCTTCCATTTGCCCATAGTCAATCGGGACGACGCTCCGGTAAGCAACCACAACGACATCGTCGTCCCCGCCGACTACGACGGCGACGGCATGGCCGACCCCGCCATCTATGACGAGCGTCCTGAGGGGCCGACCAGCCACGGCGGCCCGCGCGTGTGGGTCATCCGTCGTAGCAGCGACGGGGTGGTCTTCTCAGTTCCGTTTGGTGGGGGCGACGACGTTCCCGTTCCCGGCGACTACAACAGTGACGGGAAGACTGACATTGCCGTGTGGCATCCGGATGAACGCCTGTGGTCGATCATCGAAAATCTGAATGAGAACCCCACGGGGTATCCGGTGAGCGAAATAATCTGGGGGGAGCCGGGTGATTTGGTGGTTCCCGCCGACTACGACGGCGACGGGAAGACCGACCCGGCGGTCTGGCGTCCCGGCGAAGGCATCTGGGAAATTCTCTACAGCAGCTCGAACGAGTCCAGCACACAATACTGGGGACTCAGCAGCGACATCCCCGTCCCGATGTTTTTGAAGAGGTTGACTGCACCGAACGAGTAGGCCGCCGGCCGCCGCCGGTCGTATTCGAGCGAACTTCGCGAAAGCCCCGCCACCCGCGGCGGGGCTTTCTGTTGCGCGCCACTTGCCTTCTTCCATTCGACCAATTCACGCGCTGTAAAAAAATAAAATCGTCGCCGTGCCTACATGGGCGCGTGTTCCGCATTGTTCTCTAATGAAGACATCAGACCGCGCAACCGTCACGCGCACATCCGATGTACCGCGAGCGGGCGGCGACTCAAGCCCGCGCCTCGTCCTTTAACCGGGGAGTTGTTATGAAGCTCAATAAGGCGATCTTGTTCATGTTGGTGTTTTGCGCCTCTGTCTCCGTGGCCCGGGCCACACCCGTAGACGTAACTACTTTTGGGGCGGCGGGAGACGGTGTCGCCGACAGTCGCGCCGGCATTCAGGCGGCCATCGATTCTGTGGCGGCCGCAGGGGGAGGGACGGTCTATTTCCCCGCGGGACTGTATAAGGTCACCGGCACCCTCTCCGTACCGGCGAACATCCGGTTGCAAGGGATGGGCTCGCTTAGCAACTGCCAGCTTCGCCTGACTGTCACGGGCGTTCCCCTCTTTGAAGTAGAAGACGGCGCGTACAACGTGACCTTTAAGGATTTGACCTTATTCTCGTTTAACGGGGCGGGATGGCCGCGGAGTTCTCCTGATGAAGTGGCGCTCATCCGCCAGGAAGGAACCACAGGCATCTCCCTCAAGTCGGGGGGGTTGGGGATTAGTGACATCGTGATCGAGAACGTGCGGATCAGTCAGTTCACTCGCGGGGTTTCGGCGACATCTTCGCTTAGCCGTTACGAGGCGCCCATCACAAACGTCAAGATTCGCAACTATGCGTCCGATGGGAATGAATATTCCCTCTACACCAAGAGCCGGGGCGCTAACTATTGGGACGTGCAGAACATGAACGTCTTCCCGATGCATAAAGACCAGAACGGGATTTTCCTCGAACGCAGCGGCCAGATGTCGTTCCTCCAGCTCTCGTGCGCGGGCGGCGACTCCGGCATCTGCGCCAAGCTGTGGGACAACGGCAACACTTATTTCCGCAACATGCACGTCGAAGGGCCACGACTCGGCTTCTGTGTGGGCTCCACCAATTGCGACAGCACGTCCGGAACCACGGGGTCGAACAATTCGCGGATAACAGTTGAGAACAGCGCGACCGCGGGCCAATTCCACCGGGCTACCAACCTCGTCTCCATCAACAACCGTTTTTGGCTCGACTGGGTTGGAAATCCGCGTTTCGAGTTCATCGGCGCCGGGGCTAATTCCTCCGTCATGTCTTGTAGCGATGTCTGGGTGAGCATTCCTTATCATCTGACCCAGACCACTGTGACCGCGCCCTCAGGTGCCTTTCCGGGGCTGGCCACAGGGGTCAATGGCTGCGTGGACAGCTACCTTTCGTCGGTTCCTACTTTTGCACAGGGTTACACGGCCGACAACGAACAGTTGAGCGGTGCAGTGAACGTGGTGACCAACCACAACGCTGACCCCGCTGCCGGCAACGACGACACGCAGGCTTTCGTTGCCGCGCTGGCAGCCGCGCACGCCACCGGGCCTCAAACCTCGGGCTACGTTCCAAAGTTGCGCGTCTTCGTCCCCGCCGGTTCGTATGACGTTAGCTCTACGCTACAGCTCTATGGTGGTGAGACCTTCGTGGGCGAGCCGGGAAGCATTATTCGCTACACTGGTAGCAACGGTTCCCTGTTCAAGGTGGTGGCCACCGTCGGTGTCGTGAAGGGTATCACTTGGAGAAATCTGGTTCTGACCGCCAGCTCCTCGACGGGCACCGTGGGAATTGACATGGAAAGTTACTCGGCCACCGTAGACGGTGGGGCCACCGATTTCCAGATTCAGGGTGTGGATTTCAATGGTTTTGAGGCAGGGATTTCGGTGCATCCGGTGGGCGGAATCTGGACAAACAAACATCCCATGTTTGATTCCATCTCGGTTAAGGATGCCGACTTCAGCAACAACAAGACCGCCATCCTCATCAGAAGCGCAAACGCCTCGAACTGGAACCTGGAAAATATCAGCGTGAACATTCCCCACGGCGAAGAAGGTGTCCGGATCGACGGCGCGGGCATCATGAGCATCCGGGGCCTGTCGTGCACCAGTTCCGGTATCGGTTCTTTTTGTGTGGCAGTCCAGAGGCAGAACGGCTTGATAATCGAAGGACTGAGCGCCACTAACGTCACGAACGCCCTGGTGGCCCAATGGGAAAACGGCTGGACCCAGTTCCCCTTTACGTTGCGTAACAGCGACCTGACTGCGGGAGTTTACTTTCAGGGAAGGGTCTACCTAAACAGTGTCAACAACGTCTATCCGGCCAACGTCAACAATCCATCCCTCAAGGTCGTGAGGTTCGGCGCCTACCAGGAGGGGGATGTCAATAACATCGCCTATGGCGGCCAGAGTGACATTTTCTCTTGCCATGACACTTTCACGTCTCTCCTGCAAACTCAAAGCACCTGGATCTACACCGGGACTCTGTCCAAGCCCGTGACATACTGCTATTGAGAGCAACAACATACTTGACTCACCCGGCATCCGAGCTGACTCGCGGACCCCTCTAATTCGAGGTGTCTTCAGAGCTTTGCCCAACAGAACGGCAGTTAGCCCAAGATGCTGTTGGTGCATGCTATGCCGAGCCCAATATAACGTGCTCAATTTGTTCTGTTGGGCAAAGCTCTGCGGCGATCCCACTACACCGCCACCGACGACGCGACCCGCGTCCGCGCGCTGAAGGTCTACACCCGCCACACGCAGGAGAACGCCATCTCGTTCATCAACTATGTCGTCGAGAAGTTCCCCTTCCGCATCTCGACGATCCGCACCGACACCGGCCACGAGTTCCAATCACTGTTCCACTGGCATGTCGAAGAGCTCGGGATGAAGCACACCTACATCCGGGTGCGGACGCCGCGGCTCAACGGGAAGGTGGAGCGGTCGCATCGCACGGACAAGGAGGAGTTCTACCAGTTGTAACCTATCCGGGCGATGTCGATCTCAACGTGAAGCTGGAGGAGTGGCAGAACCTCTACCACTACCACCGGCCGCACAGCGCGCTGGCCGGTAAGACGCCGTACGAGATGCTTCGGGAGAAGCTGAACTTGAATGTCGCCGCAGCGAAGGTAGAATGACTCAACTCGTCAACCGTGCTGCTGGGTGACACAAGTAGATGCCCAATACGGTAAGCAAGATTTTAATCTTAGACTCGCGTGAGTGAACGGCGAATGAAAATCCCTAAGACAAGGTTGGTAGATGGGTTGTCGGGTTGTCAGTCTCAAAGGCGCTCAAAACTCATAGCTTGCTAAAGGAACGTCTGTTAACATTAAGTTCAATCCCTAATAAGGAATCTCCTACAGGTACTGTGCGCCCGGCCGCCGTATGAGCAACATCTTGATTGTTGACGATTCGCCGACTATGAGAAGGATGGTGACGGCCTCGCTACGCGCTCTGCCGGGCGTCAGTTTCGTGGAGGCGAGCAGCGGCCTCGAAGCTATCGAGCGTCTGGCGCTCGCCCCCGTGGGCTTGATGATTCTCGACTTGAACATGCCGGACATGCACGGCCTTGAAGTGTTGGACTTCCTGCGCCGCCATCAGGCGTATCAACACATCCCCGTCATCGTGCTGACGACCAGAGGCGATGAGGCGAGCCGCGCGGACGCGCTCGCCGCGGGCGCCTCCCTGTATCTGACTAAGCCGTTCGCGCCGCAGTCTCTGGCCGCGCAAGCACACGCCCTTTTGAGTTCTCATACGGAAAGAGCATAGTGTCCGACGCCAACCCCGACGACGGCAGCGAGTTCTTCGCGCAATTCCTCGACGATTATTTCGCCGAGTGCGACGAGCACCTGACGCTCGTACGCCGTCACCTGCTCGCGCTGGAACATGAGGTCGGGCGACCGGGCGTCGATGCGTCTCTGCTCGACGAGCTGTTCCGCAGCTTCCACACGCTCAAGGGCATTTCGGGCATGGTCGGGCTGGGCGCGGCTGAACAACTTGCCCACCACATGGAGAGCTACCTGCGGGTCTTGCGCCAGCAGGGTGCGACACTCAGTCAGGAAGGTGCCGAGGCACTCATAGAAGGCACGACGGTGCTTGAGCAGGTCATCGCCGCCTTCCGCAAAAAGGAGTCGGCCCCGAGTATCGACAAGACCGTCGCACGACTTCAAGCCATAGTCCCCGAAAACTCGTCGGCGTACGAACGGCCCGAGACTGCGGGGGCCGCCGAAGACGGCGACGCAGCAAACACGGATGCGGAACGGAAGCCGAGCCACGAACCCGACCCCGCGCGCCGCCCCGAAGACACACGCAGGTGGCGGTTCGAGTTCGCGCCGACGGCCGAACTCTCCGAACGCGGCGTCAACGTCAACAGCGTCCGCGCCCGCCTGCTTGAGATCGGGGAAGTACTCAAGGCCACCCCGCATGTCAGAGAACAGGGCCGGATTGTTTTCGAATTCGTCATCGCCACCGGAGCCGAGGAGTCGGCATTCGCGGGCTGGCAAGAGGACAACCTGACCTACAGTCTGGTCGAAGAAGCGACTACGGATACCGCCCGTCAGTCGTTGCCGTCACGGGCGGAGCCTGCTTACGCTTCTGGGGCGAACGACGACACGGCGACACCGGCCGCGTCGCTGCTCGCGCCCTCCAACGTCGTGCGTGTAGACCTCGCGCGGCTGGACGAGTTGATGCGGCTCATCGGCGAACTGGTCACGACCCGTGCGCGGCTGGACGAGAGTTTGAAACATTTGAAGCGGAGCGTCGCCCCCGCCGAGTGGCGCGGCCTGCAAGAGACGAGTCAGGCGATGGCTCGCCAACTGCGCGACCTGCGCGAAGGCGTCATGCGTGTGCGGATGGTGCAGGTCGGGGAAATCTTCGAGCGCATGAAATTCGTCGTCCGCGACCTTTCACGCGAGAGCCGCAAGGAGATTAAGCTCGAACTTCGGGGGCAGGAGACGGAGATAGATAAATTTCTCGTCGAGCGCATGACCGACCCGCTCCTTCATCTCGTACGCAACGCCGTCAGTCACGGGCTGGAGACGGTGGCGGAGCGCGTCGCGCTGGGGAAGCCGCCCGAGGGCACAATCACTCTGCGGGCCGCGGCCTCCGGCGAGAACGTGCTAATCGAGATAGCGGACGACGGTCGCGGCATCGACGAGGAACGCATCGCCGAACGCGCCCGCGCGCGCGGCATGATTGCCGGGGACGTGCGTTTGGACGAGGCGCTGTTGCTGAAGTTGATCTGCGCGCCGGGCTTCTCGACGCGCGACGAGGCCGACCGCGTCAGCGGGCGCGGCGTCGGGATGGACGTGGTCTGTAATACCGTCGAAGAGCTCGGCGGCACGCTGACGCTGGCAACCGAAAAGGGACGCGGGACGCGGTTCACGATTGAGCTGCCGCTGACGCTTGCCATCGCCGACGCACTTATCGCCAGCGTGGGCGAACAGCGGTTCGCCTTCCCGCAGGCGGTGGTGCGAGAGGTCATCGAAGTCGAGGCGTCGGCGGTCAAAGTTTTGGAGAACAACGAGATTGTCTCGTACCGCGGCGGCGTACTCCCGCTGCTGCGCCTGTCGCGCCTGTTCGGTCTCGACGAAACGTCGCCGCGCACCTTTCACGTCTTCGTGATCGGCAGCGGCGCGAGCGCCGTGGGGCTCGCGGTTGACCGCGCCATCGGGCAGAGGGAGATCGTGGTGCGCGGCCTGAACGACCCTCTGGTGAAGGTCAGGGGTGTGGCGGGTGCCACCGACCTCGGGGATGGGCGCGTCGTGCTCATCCTCGACGTGGCCGCGCTCAAGAATTCGGCGCCGACCGGCCGACCGTCTAAACAACCATGACGACTACACAGAACGACGCAGAGCCCTTCGTCCTCTTCGAGCTGGCAGGGACGACTTACGGCGTCCGCAGCCGCTTCGTGCAGCAGATGGAGATGATCGAGCACATCACGCCGGTGCCGAACGCGGCCCCTGCGGTCGAGGGCGTCGTGCTCGCGCGCGGGCAGGTCATCCCGGCGCTCAACCTACGCGTGCGCTTCGGCTTTGAAAGAGTCCCTTTCGACCTGCGCTCGCGCCTGATGGTCGTCAGCAAAGGTGGGCGCACGCTCGGGCTCATCGTGGACACGGCGAGGGAGTTTCTACGCATCCCCGACGCGGCCGTCGAGCCGCCGCCCGAAGCAATCACGGGCCTCAGCGGGAAGTATCTGGAAGGCATCGCGACCATCAAGGACAGGATGATTCTGGTTCTCAATCTGGACGAAGTTATAGACATCGGCGAACAGCAGCCCGGAGTTGTTGGTTAACAGGAGACGGACATGGCGACACAGATGAGCGATGCGCTGGCGGGCGGCCTCGGCGCGAGCGCCGGACTCTTACGCGAACAGGCTATGCAGGTAGCAGACGCGGCCCACGAGATCGCGCGGCTCGCGAACGAAATGAACGAGGGCGCGGAGGTGCAGCTTACCTCGCTCGACTCGGCCGTCAGCCTCACGAACGAGATGGTGGCCTCGCTCGGCGAGACGACCACACAGGCCGAGTCGATAGCCACCGCGACGGAAGAGCTCGTCTCCTCGGTCAACGAGACGGCGGCATCAATCGAGCAGGTAGGCGCCAACGCGGCGAGCCTCGCCGCCTCGGTCAACGAGACGGCGGCCGCCATCGAGGAGTCGGCCCGTTCCACCGAGAGCGTCACCGCCAGCACGCAGGAGATGGCGACCTCGGCCGAAGAGGTGACGGGCGCGATGAACGAGATCGCGGCCTCCATCAAGAGCGTCAGCGATGACACCGAAGCCCTCGCCGCCTCGGTCAACCAGACTGCCGTCAGCATGGAGCAGGTGGCGCGCTCCATCGACAGCCTCGCCGGGAACGCCGACGACCTGACCGTCTCGGCCGAAGAGACGGCCTCGTCCATCAACGAGATGGCCGCCTCCGTCGAAGAGGTCTCGGCGATGTCGGAGAACCTCGCCTCGACCGTCGAAGAGGTCTCGACTTCGATGGAGGAGATGGCGCGCTCCGTTCAGGGTGTGGCGCAGAACACAGAGCGGATAACCGAGGCTGCGACCGGCGCGGCCACGAGCGCCACCGAGATGGAGCGCTCGCTGCGCTCGGTCGCCGCGATGACCAAGCGTGCGGAAGAGATCGCCGACCGCGTCTCGCGCGAGGCGGAACAGGGCGGCGCGGCGGCGCAGAAATCCATTCAAGGGCTGGGGCGCGTCCGCGCCTCGATGGAGCAGTCGGCGGCCGTCATCCGCGAGATGGGCAAACGCTCGAACGAGATAGGCGGCATCGTCAACACCATCAATGTCATCGCCGAGCGCACGAACATGCTCTCGCTAAACGCTTCCATCGAGGCGGCGCGCGCGGGCGAGGCGGGGCGAGGCTTCGCCGTCGTCGCCGAAGAGATTCGCAACCTCGCCGACCGCTCGGCGCAGGCCACCGCCGACATCGCCACCATCATCAAGGCGTTGCAGGACGTAGTTCAGGAGGCCGTCGCGGCGTCGAGCGAGGGAGTGCGCGTCGCCGAGGAGAGCGGGCGTCTCGCTGAAGAAGGGTCGGAAGGGTTGAAAAAAATCCTGTCCGGCGTGGGCGAGACCACGCAGATCGTCGGCCAGATAGCGCGCGCCACCGAGGAGCAGTTGGGCGCGGGCGCGCACGTCGTGGCCGCCATCGAGACGACGGTGACGCAGGCCAAGCAGACGACCATCGCCACGGCCGAGCAGGCCAAGGCTGCGCAAGAGATCGTCAAGGCGTCGGCGCAGATGCGCAAGACCGCTAAGGAGGTCAGCCAGGCGATGGGAGAGCAGGGGCGCGCCGCCCGCGAGATCATCAAGGCCGCGCAGAGCACGTCAGGCGTGGCGACACAGGTGCGCAAAGCCTCGGGCGAGCAGGCGGCGGCGGCCAAACAGGTCGCGCAGGCAATCGAGTCAATGCGACGCGGCGCGGCCACCACCTCACGCGCGCTCGAAGAGCAGGCCACGGCTGGCGAACAGGTCTCGAAAGAGGCGGAACGTCTGGCGCGGACTATCGCTGGGGTGAGCCGCGCGATGGGGGAGCAGGCGGCGGCCGCGACTCAAATCAGCGCCGCCGCGCAGAGCATGCGCCAGCAGTCCGAGCAGGTCGCTAAAGCCATGGACGAGCAGTCCCGCGCCGCCCGCGACATGACCACCGCCACCACCAGCATCTCCAAAGAGGTCGGGCTCATCACGCGCTCGAACCGCCAGCACTTGACCTCCTCCGAGCAGGTCTTAGGCACGCTGAACGACATCCGGCAGATTACCGAGCGCAACGCGCAGGGAGTCAAGGCCACTCTGAGCAGCACCATCAATGTGGTCGAGCGGGCACGGCAACTCAACACAATCGTGGACGGCCTCGACGCGGAGCAATCAGGCGAAAACGGCGCACCGGGCGCGGGCGCCAAATCACGCTCTAACGGAAAACCGCGCCGTTCTAAAAAAGGAGTCACCGCGGCTGAGGCCGCCGCTCCCGACAGTGCTGTGCGGACTGACGAGGGGTAATGAGATAGATGTTCACGTCCTGAAAGGTAGATGTTGGTAGCTTGACCGAGCATGGGTAATCTGACGACTTCAGAAAATTCAATCGGCGTCTTCACCACCGACGTGGGGCTCGTCGTCCACATCTGGGACGAGGCGCTCGCGCGTATGACGGGCATCCCCGCGGACGCGGCCCGCGGTAAGTCGCTCGCCGAACTGCTCCCTAATCTCGAAGAGCGTCGGCTGCTCGCACGCTTCCGACGTGTGCTGGACGAAGGGGTCGTGGAAGCCCTCGCACCGGCGTTCCATCACTACCTCATCCCCTGCGCCCCGTCGCGCCCCTCGAAGCATTTCGACAAGATGCAACAGCGCGTGACCATCGCGCCACTGCGCGAGGACAACCGGACGGTCGGCACGCTCGTCACGGTCGAAGACGTGACCGCGCGGATTGAGTACGAGCGCAGCCTCGCCGAACAACTCGCCCACGCCGACGAGGGCGAACGACTCAGCGCCGCGCAGGCGCTCGCGGGGGACGAAGCGCTCGAACCTGCGCGTCCCCTCCTCGCAGCGCTCGGAGACGAAAGCTGGCGCGTCCGGCGTGTCGCCGTCGAGGGGCTGGCGCGCCGCGCCGCGCCGGACGCCATCGCCGCGCTCCTGGCCTCCGTGCGCGAGAATCATCACCACCTCGGACTGCTCAACAGCGCGCTGCAAGTGCTCGCGATGAGTGACGTGGACACGCTCTCGCCGCTCGTCGAATTCCTACACGGCGAAGACGCTGACCTACGCATGCAGGCGGCGCTCGCCCTCGGAGAACAGCGCGACGCGAGAGCCACACCCGCGCTCCTCGGCGCGCTCGAAGACGACGACACCAACGTGCGTTACCATGCGATTGAGGCGCTGGGGAAGCTGCGTGCGGCCGAGGCTGCGGACGCGCTCGCGGCCGTCGCCGAGACGCGCGATTTCTTTCTGGCCTTCCCGGCGCTCGACGCACTGAAGCTCATCGGAGACGCGCGCGTCGCCCCGCGCATCGTGCCGCTGCTGGAAGACGAGCTTTTATGCGAGGCGGCCGCCGACGTGCTCGGCCGACTCGGCGACGAAGCGGCGGTCGCGCCTCTCGCCGCGCTGCTAAACAAACCGAACGCACCCGCGCGGGTCGTCGCACAGTCTCTCGCCGCGCTGCACGACCGTTACGAGAAGCTGTACGGCGAGGGCGCGTACATCGCCGACCTGAGCCGCGCTGTCATCAACCCGACGGGCGCACGGAACCTTCTCGACGCGCTGAACGAGTCAGACTCCGGCGGACTGCGCCCGCTCGCGATGGTCGTCGGGTGGCTGGAAGGCGTGGCGGTCGAGCGCGCCCTGACGCGTCTGCTCGGGCACGCGGACGCGCGCGCCGAGGTTATCGAAGCGTTGGTGCGGCACGGCTCGGGCGTGACGGATTTATTGGTCGAACAGTTGGCGTCGGAAGACCTCGAAATCAGAAAGTCGGCGGTCGTCGCACTCGGGCGCATCGGCGACGCGCGCGCCACGCCCGCGCTGGTCGAAGTCCTCGGAGAAGACCCGGAGCTGGTAATACCTGCGGCGGACGCGCTGGCTAAGATCGGCGACCCGCGCGCGTTCGACGCGCTGCTCGGCCTCATCGGAGACCCGCACGCGGGAGTCAGGCAGGCCGTCGTCGGCGCGCTGAATTCGCTCGGCTCGCCGTCGATGCCGGAGCGAGTGCTGCCGCTCCTCGAAGACGCAGACCCGAACGTGCGCGAATCGGCAGTTAAGATTGCCGGATACTTCGGCTACCCCGAATGTGTGGGGCTTCTGTTAGAGCGGTGCCGTGACGAGGACGAGCGCGTGCGCCGCGCGGCGGTCGAGCACCTCCCATTTCTCGAAGACGAACGCGCTACACCGGCGCTCGTGCGCGCGTTGCGAGACGGGACGCCGAAGGTGCGCGCCGCGGCGGCGGGCGCGATGGCGCTGGCCGAAGGCCCGGAGGTCTCCGCGTCTTTGCTCGAAGCACTCGGGGATGAGGATTCGTGGGTGCGTTACTTCGCCACACGTTCGCTCGGCCGTTTGAAGGTCGCCGAAAGCGCAGACGCACTCGCCGCGCTGGCGCGGGACGACAAGGCGAATCACGTCCGCATCGCGGCCGTCGAAGCGCTGGCCCTCATCGGCGGGGAGACGGCGGTCAAGGCTGTCGCTCCACTTCTCAAGTCGGACGAGCCCGACCTCGTGCGTGTGGCCGTCGAAGCCCTAGGCAAGTTGAAGGGTAAGCGGCCGGAAGAGTCTAACTGAGAGTAGAAGAGGCGCGGGCCGTTCGTCGCGGGTTAAAGAACAATGGGTGTCAACTCGGGCAGTCTAGGCGTTACCGGCGGGGCGGACAGGTTGCTGCGCGACCTGATACACGAGCGCACGGGGCTGTTTTTTGATAACGGGAAGGGCGACATCTTAGCGGACAAGCTATCGCCGCTGGTCATCGAGCGCGGGTTCACATCGCTGTTGGATTATTATTACCTGCTGAAGTACGACGACGCGGCGCAGGACGAGTGGCTGAACGTGATGAACGCGCTCTCCGTGCCCGAGACCTACTTCTGGCGCGAGATGGATCAGGTGCGCGCGCTCGTCGAGCAGGTCGTGCCGCAGTGGTTCGCCGCGCCCGGCGCGAGGCCTTTGAAGATTTGGAGCGCGGCGTGCGCGACGGGCGAGGAGCCTTTGACCATCGCAATGGCGCTCGACGAGGCGGGGTGGCTCGGGCGCGCGCCGATTGAGATTCACGCCAGCGACGCCAGCACCGCGGCCGTTGAGAAGGCGCGGCGCAGCGTCTACCGCGAGCGCTCGTTCCGTAACCTGCCTGCGCACTTGCGCGCCAGATACTTTACGCAGGAAGCCGCGACAAAAACGTGGCGCGTTGACGCTAAGCTGCACTCCGTCGTCAGGTGGGGCGTCGTTAATTTGATGAACGAGGCGGAGGCCGCGCCGTGGGCGGTGGCGAACGTCATCTTCTGTCGCAACGTGTTCATCTACTTCTCCGAACAGACCATCGGCAGGACGGTGCGCTCTTTCGCAACGCACATCCGGCCGCCGGGTTATCTGTTCGTGGCCGCCTCGGAATCACTCTTGAGAATTTCGGCGGATTTCGAGTTACAGGAGATCGGGGGGGCGTTCGTGTACGTCAAGCGGCCGGGGTTGACCGCACGCCTCCCGCTCCGGGGATAATAATGGATCGAGTGCTCAAAGTTCTGGTAGTGGACGACTCGGCATACGTGCGCAAGGTCGTGAAGCAGATGCTCTCGCGCAGCCCGTTCCTCGAAGTCGTGGCGACGGCGCGCGACGGTCGCGAGGCGCTGGAACTGGCCGAGCAGCTTGACCCCGATGTCATCACCTGCGACCTCATCATGCCCGAGCTGGACGGGGTCGCGTTCGTGCGCGAACAGATGCGGCGGCACCCCGTGCCGATCATCATCATGAGTATCGCGAGCGAGACCGGCGAGGCCGCGCTGACCGCGCTCGACGCGGGCGCGGTGGACTTCGTGCAGAAGCCGACGGCGCTGGCGACCGAGAAAATCTTCGAGGTAAGCGACGAGCTGATCGAGAAGGTCAAAGCCGCCGCGCGCATTCCTATGGCGCGCGTCCGTGTTGACGTGCCGGCCCCGAAGGCGGCGCCGTCTACGTCTCCCATCGCCGGCAAGGCGCTGGCGGACGTGGTGGTCATAGGGATTTCCACCGGCGGCCCGCAGGCCCTCAAACAGTTAGTTCCTCAACTGCCCGCGGACTTCCCCGTGCCCGTGGTGATGGTCATGCACATGCCGGTCGGATACACTGAGATGTATGCGCGCAAACTAAACGAACGCGCGCCGCTCGAAGTTCGGGAGGCACACGAGGGCGACTCTGTGCGCGCCGGAGTGGTGCTGCTGGCGCAGGCCGGGCGGCACCTGAGCTTTATCCGCCGCCCGGACGGCGAAGTCGTCACACATCTGGATTCGAGACCCTTCGAGATGCAGCATCGCCCGTCGGTAGACGTGCTCTTCCAGTCGGCGGCGGAAACTTACGGGCGGCGTGTGCTGGGCGTGGTGATGACGGGGATGGGGTCGGACGGTAAGCAGGGCGCGGCGTGGATCAAAGCACAGGGCGGCCTCATCTATACCGAGAGCGAAGAGACGTGTGTGGTCTACGGCATGCCGTCCTCGGTGGTGGAGGCAGGCTTGAGCGACCTGAGCGTGCCGCTCGACAGGATGGCGCAGGCGATTCGGGAGGCCGTATGAGTAAAAAAATCATGGTCGTGGACGACTCCGCGCTGTCGCGCAGAACTCTGCGGCGCATTCTGGAGACGGCAGGCTACAGCGTCGTAGAGGCCGACGAGGGCATGGCCGCGCTCGAACTCTATTTCATCGAGAAGCCCGACCTCGTACTTCTCGACCTCGTGATGAAGGGAATGTACGGGCTCGATGTGTTGTCGAAGCTGCGCGAGATGGACGCGAGCGTGCGCGTCGTCGTCGCCAGCGCCGACATCCAGACCTCGACGCGGGCAATGGTCGAAGAGGCGGGCGCGCAGGTGTTCATCAACAAGCCGTTCACGACGGAGAACGTGCTCGGCGCGGTCGAGACGGCGTTAGGGGGAGAGTAGAGCGATGGAACTAAACGACCGCCAGCGCGACTCCATCTCAGAGTTAATCAACATCGCGTTCGCGCGCACCGGCTCCGCCCTCTCCGAGTTGACCGGGCACCGCGTTCTGCTCAACGCGCCGGAGGTCTCCGTCCACCCGACGGAGGAGTTGCCTGCGGCGCTCGCCAAGTTCATCCCCGGCGACATCGCCTCCATCCATCAGGTCTTCGGCGGGCCGGTCGCGGGTGACGCGCTCCTGCTGCTCAACCACGAGGGCGCGGTGCATCTGACGGACTTGCTGACGGACGGGAGCGCCCCGCCTTCGGGGCGGCTGGACGAGTCGGCGCGCGAGGTGCTGACCGAGGTGGGGAACATTCTGCTGAACGCCTGTTTGGGCATGTTCGGCAACCTGCTCGACGTTCGCGTCTCGTTCTCGGTGCCGCGCCTGCATCTTGAGACGCTTGACGAATTGCTCGGCTCCCTCACCGGGGGCGACGACGAGCCGCAGTACGCGCTGGTGATCTACACGGCTTTTCACATCCGCGACAGCTCCGTCAAAGGGTTCCTGGTTATGGTCTTGAGCGTTACCTCCCTCGACCGTCTGATTCAGGAGGTCGAGGTTTGGGAGAAGCGGCAGGAGCACTCTTAAAAGTAGCTACGAGACAGAGATGCCCGACGCAAAGCAATGAAGAAGAAACCCGGCCCGAAGGACGACAGACTGTTCGACGCGGCGTTGCTGCGTTGGATGAACGACCTCGCGGGGCACGGCATCCTCATCACCGACGCCGAACTGAACTTACGCGGCTGGAACCGCTGGCTGGAAGAGCGGAGCGAACTGAGCGCGGCGGACGTTCTCGGGCGGCACCTTCTGGAAGTCTACACCGAGTTGGAAAAGAGGCGGCTTGACCGGCACTACAAGTGGGTGCTGGAAGGGCAGACGAGGATACTCTCGCAACGCCTGCACGGCCACCTTCTGCCGTTGCCGACAGACGCAAACGGCTTTTCAGAGATGCAGCAAACGGCCCGCATCTCGCCGCTCCTCGCCGAGGACGGCCACGTCATCGGGACTATGACCGTCATCGAGGACGTGACCGAACGTGTGGCGCGCGAGGCCGAGTTGCAGGCGCAGGTGGACGCGCGCACGCGGGCGCTCGCCAGCGAGAAGGCTGCGCGTGAGGAGGCGGAGGAGGCGAACCGTTTGAAGGACGACTTCCTCGCCACCGTCTCGCACGAGCTGCGCACGCCGATGACGGCCATCCTCGGCTGGTCGAACATGCTGCTCGCCGGCAAGCTCAAAGGGGAGACGCACGACCGCGCGGTCGAGACGATTCACCGGAACGCACAGTCGCAGAACCAATTGATCAGCGACCTGCTCGATGTCTCACGCATCATCAGCGGAAAGCTCCGTCTCGACCTGCGCACGGTCGATCTCGCTTCGGTCATCGAAGGGGCCGTCGAGACGACTCGTCCGGCGGTCGAGGCGAAAGGCATCAGCCTGTTGACGGCGCTCGACCGGCGCGCCGGGCCAATCAATGGGGATGCCGACCGCTTACAGCAGGTGGTCTGGAACTTGATGACCAACGCTATCAAGTTCACGCCCGAGGGCGGGCAGATACTTGTCAAGTTGGAGGGCGTCGACTCCCGCGTGGAGATTACGGTGCGGGACTCCGGTATCGGTATCGCGCCCGAGTTCCTGCCGCACGTCTTCGACCGCTTCCGTCAGGCCGACCCCGGCACCAACAGGTTCCACGGGGGCATGGGGCTGGGGCTGTCCATCGTCCGCCAACTGGTCGAGTTGCACGGCGGCACGGTGAGGGCCGAGAGCGAGGGCAAGGGCAAGGGCACGACCTTCGCCGTCAGCCTGCCCTTCGTCACCTTCCGCGATGAGGCGCGAAGGACAAATCGCACGGCCGCAGCGGCGGCTCATCTGGAACTCGACTGCCCGCCCTCTCTTCGGGGCTTGCGGGTGCTCGTCGTAGACGACGAGGCCGACACGCGCGAGATGCTGCGCGCCGTGCTCGAACAGTGCCAGGCCGAAGTAATCACGGCGGGGTCTGCGTCCGAGGCGCTGGAGGCTCTCGTTCGCTCGCGCCCCGACGTTCTAATCAGCGACCTCGGGATGCCCGGTGAGGACGGCTACGCCCTCATCTCCAAAGTGAGAGAGCTTCCGGCGGAGAGCGGCGGGCTGGTACCGGCCGCGGCCCTGACTGCCTATGTCAGGGCGGAAGACCGCGTTAAGGTGCTCCGCGCCGGTTTCCAGTTACACGTGCCGAAGCCCATCGAGCCCGCGGAGTTAGTGACCGTCGTGGCGAACCTCGCCGGGCGCATGAGAACGGGCTGAGAGGCAGGCAAGCAATTCTCCAGGCTGAACTAGAGAGCCGAAAATCGTGTCCGCTTTCGTCGTCCGCCTATCTCGTCAGGGCAATCCGAAGGGTTGCGTCGCAAAGATTATTTTCAAGCGCGAATCTTCATCGAATACATTCCTGAGAGGAAGTGCGGCGTGGCGGGGTCGCACGCTCCCGCCACGCCACGCGTGCGGCCCGTCCCTCCACTGGCGCAGTTGGTCACAATACCGTTCCGCGCGTGCCGTGTCGTGTGTATGATGCGTCGGCCCATGCGACGCACGTCCCGAACGCCACACCGCCACGGAGCCTTTACTGATGAAGAAGAAGACGCTCACACTCTTACTGTTGCTCTTATCACTCCCGCCAGCCGGCGCGGCCCGCGCGCAGGGCTCGGCGTCGCGCGTCACGGCCTTCGAGCACGTCAATGTCATCCCGATGGATCGCGAGCGCGTGCTGCGCGACCAGACCGTCGTGGTGCGCGACGGACTCATCAGCGAGGTCGGCGACGCGCGCAGGGCCCGCGTGCCGAAGGGCGCGTTGCGCATCGACGGGCGCGGCAAGTACCTCCTGCCCGGCCTCGTGGACATGCACACGCACCTCTTCACGGACGACGACTACATCCCCGACGAACTGGCACTGATGCTCGCCAACGGCGTGACGACGATTCGCCTGATGATAGGCACGCCCGAACAACTAAGTCTGCGCCGCGAGGTGGAAGCGGGGCGCTTGCTCGGCCCGACGCTCTATGTCGCCAGCCCGCAACTGGCCGGGCGCGCCTACGGCGGCGGCGTCTTCAACGGCCGCGAGGTGAAGACGGCTCAGGAGGCGCGCGCCGCCGTACGCGACTTCAAGGCCGCCGGCTACGACTTCATCAAGCTCACGACCGACATCACGCCCGAGGTCTACGACGCCGCGACCGCGGAGGCCAAAGCGTCGGGCATACGCGTCGTCGGCCATGTGGACACGCGCGTGGGGCTCCGGCGCGCGCTCGCGGCCGGGCAGCAGATAGAGCACCTGGACTCGTACATGGAGGCCGTGCTCCGTGACGACGCGCCGACGAAGGCGTCGGTCTCGGACGTGGGCGTCTGGCGCAAGCGCAACTGGGAGAGTCTCGACTACGTGGACGACCGAAAGGTCGAGGAGGTGGCGCGCGCGACGGCCGCGGCGGGCGTCTACACCTGCCCGACCCTGACCTTCTTCAAGCAGACCTTCGCCGTCGAGCCGACTGAAGAGGAGGTGCGCGCGCGGCCCGACTACCGTTACTTCCCGCAACGCTTGCGCGAGTCGCGCCACGCCGCGCTCAAGCGTTTCTGGACGGAGCCGCCGACGGCCGAACGCCGCCGCCGTTATCAGGGCGTGCGAGACCGTCTGGTCAAGGCCATCCACGACGCGGGAGGGAGGATCATGGCCGGTTCAGACACGCCGGAGATGTTCCTCCTCTACGGCTTCTCGCTGCACCGCGAGCTGCGCAATCTGGTCGAGGCGGGCTTAAGTCCCTACGCCGCGCTCGCCGCCGCGACGCGCAACCCGGCCGAGTACCTGCGCGCGCTCGACCACGCCGGCACGGTCGCGCGAGGCCGACGCGCAGACCTACTTCTCCTCGAAGCCAACCCGCTCGACGACATCACCAACACCGAGCGGCGTGCTGGCGTCATGGTGCGCGGCCGCTGGCTCCCCGAGGCGGAGCTACGCGCCATGCGCGACCGCATCGCCGAAAAGTTCCAGAGAGTCCCCGCGCCTTTGACCCCGTAACACCGTCGGCCTCAAACTGCCAACGCCATAACCTCTGCGAAGTGGCGTGAAGGTCGTTGCCGTTTATGAATCATCGCGAATCGTCTGACAGCCGAGAGGTGAGGAAACTCGGTGTCGTTGACGCGCCCCCGACGCTCCGGCGTTCGCTATTGACGGGCGCGCTTGGCTTCTGCGTTGCGAGCCTGTGCGTGTTTGCCACGGTCGCGTTCGCCGAGCGTTGGATGTACGTGCGGCTCGGGCTCTACGGCGCGTACATCGCCTGGACGGCCCTGTTCATTCTGTTGGGAGGCGGGGCGCTCGGCTCGCTGGCCACCGGGCGCTGGCGTCTGCCGAGGTTCTACGTGCTCTTCGGGCTGGCCTTCTTCGCGTATGCCGCCGGTTGGGTCGGCGCTTACTTCACACTCCGCGGCGCGGCGGGCGAGTGGATCGGTTCGCTCGCCGGGTGCGTCCTAATGGGCTGCGTCTTCGCGCTCGGGTTCGGCGCGCCGCGCTCGGCACCGAAACTCTCGGCCGTGCTTTTCGCAACGCACACGACGGGGTACTTCCTCGGCTCGGCGCTCAACGACGCGGCCGGAGGGCGCGCGGGGATGCTGCTCTGGGGGTGCGTCTACGGCCTCGCCTTAGGCGCGGGGCTTGGGGCGGCTCTGCATCTGGCGCAGACGCGAAGGGCGACGTAATAACTTTAAGACGTGTGCAGTCGTGGCGGGAGGTCGGATGGGATGCGTTGCAAAGATTATTTTCAAGCGCGAAAGTACTTCGAGAGCCTTTCGCTAAGCGGCTACTCCGAACAGCGAGGCGACAAACTTCGCCTGCCCTTGAGCATCGCTTCCCGCTAATCTTTTGACCTGACCATTCCTCATCATGTTCACCGCTTCAATGCCTTCGAGAGTTCGCTCAGCAGTGTGAAAACTCTTGAAGCATTGTGACGCTTGCACCTTCTTCTTAACGAAGCGGTGGTCTTGCTCGATCACATCGTTAAGATTGTAGGTCTCGTCAACACGGAAGGACGTGCCACTCGTCTTCAGATGAGGTCGGATGCGCTTGTTGATTTCAGGAGCATAACGCTGAACCCAACGAAACACGGTTGAGTGATCCATGTCGAATCCACGCTCTCGCATCATCTCTTCGACGTCGCGATAAGATAGCTGGTAGCGACAATACCATCTGACACATAAAAGGATGAGCGACGGCTCGAAGTGTCGCCACTTGAAGGGAGATGAGTTGTGCTTCACGGGGAGGGCCTCAGGTAGTCACGAGGTGCGAGAGCAGGAGGAGTATAATCAGAAAAGCAATTTCTGCAACACTACCAGCATGACAAGGTTCGTGTCGGCGGTCTGGTGCATGGCGTTCCTATGCAAAGTCAACACTCAAGCCGCGGCATTGAGCGCCCGCAGCTTGCGATTGTAGAGTCTGTCCTCCAGGTACCAGTAGTCGAGTTCCTTCTTCAGTAGCACGAAGATAATAGTGAGCAGCTTGCGCGCCGTCGCGCAGATCGCCTTGCCCGCACCCTTCTCCCGCTTCTTCTTCTGATAAAAACTCATCAGCGGCGTCTCCGTCCGATTCACCATCGCCGGCACCGCCTGACTGCAGACCGTGCGCAACCGCTTCCGCCCGCGCTTCGTGATCCCGCCGTGCCGGGTCGTCTCGCTCGACTGCCGCGTCGAAGTCGCCAGCCCCGCGTAGGAGACTAACTGCTTCGACGTCTCGAAGAGCGCGATGTCGCCGACCTCCGCCAGCAGCGAGATGGCCGAGAGCAGGTTGAGCCCGTGCACCTGCAAGAGTCTCTTCACTCCACGCAACGACCTGCCTCGTCTCGTGACCTCTTCCTCTATTCGGGATCGAAGTCCCACTCCGTGGTGCGGGCGGGGGCTCATCGGAAGACCACACGGTTAGCCGGGCTCTGCTCTCGCGTTGGCCCACAACGGCATCCGACCCTCGCCCCGTCTCTCGCTCGCCACCTCCTCGTGTGGCGAGCATGCTACACCGAGCGCTCTGCTTGTATCTCGACCTGTTAGATGCGGCGCCGGATGGAGGGGGGGCGTCCTTGTGCGGCGATAAACGATGCCCTGCTGCAAGAAGGTTCTATAAGCATGTGACGAAGCCGCGTGCAACTTCGCAGCCCCCTTGCCAGTTGCAGGTTCGTTGCACGGCGACCGCGGCGCAGCTCGCAAAATCGGCTTCATTCGTCGACCGGCGCTGTATCGAACAGCGTGAGGGATGCACTTCGTCATTGACCACCCGACCCGGCAATCCATACTTATCCTAAGTGCTCGCACAAGATTAGATTGAACCATTTTGGGATGTCCGGCGTTTCAAATTCAAAGGTTTCGATCAAGGGTAGTTCAAACCAAATTAGTCTGAAAACTTAATTGGATTAGGAGCCGGCAACTATGCTTTCGCTTCTCGCACGGAGCCGTTCCCTTCTTCGCGGCCGTGGCGCACGCGGCCTGCGCGCCTTCGACAGTCTGCGGTTCTCGGTGCTCGACCTCAAGCTTGGCGGACGCATGCTGGTCAAGCATCCTGCGCTCACCGTGATCGCAACGATTGCCGTAGGGTTCGCGGTCGCCGTCGGCACTGTCGGGTTCGAGATCGCGCGACAAGCGCTCTGGCCGACGATTCCGCTTCCGAACGGCGACGCCATCGTTGCGTTACAAAACTGGAATGCCGCCGAAAGCGTGCGGGTCGACGCATCGCGCCGTGATTACGAGTTGTGGCGCGACGGTCTCAGCACGATAACCGATCTTAGCGCCGTCGAGGTGGAAGAACGCAGCATCGCCGTCGGCGCCGGCCCCGGTCAGCCGGAGACCGTCGCCAACGTGACCGCGTCGACCTTTGCGCTGACGCGCGTCCCGGCGTTGATGGGACGCACGCTGCTGGAAGCCGATGAACGGGGCGACGCAGAAGAGGTCGTGGTGGTCGGATACGACTTCTGGAAGAACAAGCTGGCCGGCGCGGCAGACGCCGTCGGCCGCGTCATTCGCATCAGCGGCACGCCCGTCACGATCGTCGGCGTGATGCCGCGCGGCTACGGATTTCCACGGCGGAACGGCGTCTGGCGACCGTTGCATCTCGAGCGGCTTCCCGAGGCATCGCCGAGCCTCGGGTATGTCTTCGGGCGGCTGGCGCCGGGCCGTACGCACGAGGAAGCGAGCGCGGAGCTGGCGGTGATCGGCGCACGAGCAGCGACGACGTTTCCGGAGACGCACAAGAATGTGCGCCCGCAGGTCCTCTCTCTGCCCGACGCCGTCAGTGATTTGCCAGAAGCGGCGGCGCTGGTGCTGGCGTCGATCAACGTGTTCCTCGTGCTGTTGGCCGCGCTTTTGTGCAGTAACGTCGGAATGTTGTTGTTTGCCCGCGCCGTCAGTCGAGAGCGGGAGTTCCTGGTTCGCGCCGCACTCGGCGCCACCCGTGGGCGCCTCAGCATGCAACTCTTTGCCG
>JBEVKV010000385.1:0-9128 GCA_040509515.1 Pyrinomonadaceae bacterium
GGCCTTCGCGCGTCGCGGGTCAGGCGGCGGACTTTAGAACGGCTTGAATCGCGCGAGTATCTTGTCCATGTCGAAGGTGAAGCCGAAGTTGCCGCGCACCTCGCTCTCGCGCACCAGTTCGGTGCGGTTGGCGAAGGTCAGCGAGAGCGGGAGGCGCATCCCGGGCAGGAACGGGATTTCGAGCTTTAACTGCCCGACGGCGATGTCGCCCCGCGTGCCGGGCAGCACGGTTCCGTCGAGCGCCGTCGCGTCGGCCATCACGCGCTCGTACTTGCCCGCGAAGGAGAAGACGAAGCCCGGGAGGTCGCGCAGTCGGAAAGGAACGTCGAACTGCCCCGCGAACTGGAAGTCGCGGACGCGTTCCGTGCCGGCCGCCGGGCGCGAGTTGAAAATCGTGAGCGAGGCGTTGGCCGTCAGGTCGCCCTTGCCGCCGAAGACGCCCTTCTCGGCGATGAACCGGAAGTTCGACGTGTCGGGCGCGTTGACCTCGCGGTTGTTCGTGTACTCGAAGGCGATGATGGGCGCCTTCGCAATCTCGTCGAGGACGGACTCCCGTGCGTTGAGGTAGGCGCTGAAGCCGCCGGCGAAATTTCCCAGCGCCGCGCGCGTCTCGGCGCTGAGCAGATTGGCGGCGGGGATTTTCTCCAGTTGGCTCCTGATGACCGCCTCGACCGACCCGGCCTCGGCCTCTGCGACGCGCTGCCGCGTCTCCTCGTACCACGCCTGGAGCGCCGCGTCCTTGAAACGCACTTCGCGCGGGATGCCGGCGGCGCGCTCCTCGCCGGTGAAGCCGCGCAACTCCCGGAGCGTCCTGTAGGTGGAGGCGATGGTGCGCGTGAAGTCAATTCCCTCTTTGGCGAAGAAGCGCTCCCAAGCCTCCTGATGCTTAGGGTGGCGCGGGTCTCTCTCGTTGACGAACTCGATGCGGGCCGAGTAGGCGGAGAGTTGCTGGGCGTCGGCGGTGAAGACGCCCGGCTCGCGGCCGCGGCTGGTGTCGAAGGAGAAGGAGAACGAGGTCTTGCCGAGGAGCCGCGTGAAGGGGTCGTCATCTCGTGTGAGGTCGTCATAACCCTTCCCCGACAGCAGCCCGGCGAGGCCGAGTGGGTTGCCGCGGAACGTGACCGTCGTCCCGCTGACGCCGCGGAGCAGCGCCCCGTTCTCGACGGCGAAACCAAGCGCGGCCGGGGCGCTGCCCTTCACGACGAGTGAAGTGCTGCCCGAGGCGGACGGGCCGGCCCCGACCTGCTTGTCCGTCCGGGTCTCCTCGGCTTCGAGGAGGAACTTCGCGCGCTCCTCCCGCCCGATGAGCTTCGCCGTCAGGAGCGAGAGGAACTCGTCCAAACCGGCCGTCAACGAGACCGTCGCCCCCGGCCTCGTCGCCTTCTGCTCCGCGACCTCGTCGGCCAGGTCACAGATTGCCGATTCGTAAGGCGAGAGACTCGTGGCCGAGCAGCGCCGGGCCGTCTCGTCGTTCGAGGCCGCGTCGGATACGGCCCGCGCCGTTCCGATGCCTTCGGGCATCGTGATGGCCCCGCCGCCGGCCGGCTCGCCGTCGCCCTCGTCCCCGGCGTCCGTCTGCGGGCTGCGCCCCCCGCCCGAACTCACGCCCCGGCGGGGCGTAGCGTCGGCGGAGCGTCCCGGGGTGTCGGGGCGCACGCTCCGTGGACGCTCCCCGTCCGCACGGACGCTCGGTTCGTCGGGCTGCGGCGCGGGGTCGGCGGTTCGCGCCGACGAATCGACGGGGACGGCGGGCGCGGCGCGCAGGAGCGACTTTATCGCCTCCATCTCCGCGCGTTTGACCTCGATGTCCTGTTCGATGCCGCGCAGGTCGGAGGCCGGCGCGAGGGATTGCACCTGCGCGCGGTAGGCGGTCAACTCGTCCCGCTGCTTCTGGAGGAGCGCGTGCAGCCTGATGCGCTTGTCGTCGATGATGCCGCGGTGGCGCGCCTCCTGTCCGGCCGGCGAGGCGATCTGCTCAAGCCGTGCGATCTCGTCTCTGAGTTGCCTGACCTCGGCCTCGGTCTGCCGGCTGCCGGACTCCTGCCGGGCGGCCGCCCCCGGCGCGGCGCAGCAGAGGCCGGCGATTAGCAACAGCGAACAAACAGCCCTTCGTCTCATTTCAACCTCCCACTCGCCGCGAGCGCTAGACCACGTCGAAGGTGAACACACGCGACCTCACCTTCGACCTGCGCTGTTTGAACTCCCTCTCGAACGGGCCTCCGCCCCGGCTTCCGCTGACGGCGACGCGGTAGACTCCGTCGGCCTGACCCGTGAAGTGGAAGACGAGCGTCAACTCTCTCACCTCGTGCTGCGACTGGTCGGCTACGAAACGGAACCGGCTGGAGTCGGCCCCAGCGGGGGTGAATTGGCCGGAAGACCCGTCCAGATCGAAGGTCACTCGGTGGACGGTGTTCTCCGACTCGGCGGTGATCGTAACGGCCTCGCCGTCTTCGACCTCGAAGATCAGGTCGTTTTCGTCAACGATGGTCATGGCTCTTCTCCGGGCTGGTGGGTAAAGACCTGAGCGGGTCGCGGCCGAAGCGCGACCGCCACATTTCCGGCCGCCGCGCGTTTCCGCCTTCCGGCGAGAAAAGGAAGGGCGCTCTATATTGGAATGCCTTCCGGGCCGAATCCGTTTCGCTTTTTTTCGCCCGGCCGTGCGGCGGGTCGCTAGACGGGCGGGGCGGCGACGAGGGCGATGCGGTGGCGGTCTGCGAGGCGGAGCATCTCTTCGCGGTCGAACATGAGGGTCTTGCCGGCGGTGAGGCAGAGGCAGGTCGCGCCGGCCTCCAACATCGTCTCGACGGTGGGGACGCCGACGACGGGCACGTCGAAGCGCATGTCCTGATTCGGCTTGGCGACCTTGACGACGGTCAGGCGGCCGCGCGCGAGCCGGCCGGCGCGGCGGACGGTCTCGTCCGTGCCCTCCATCGCCTCGACGGCGACGCAGGCGCGCGCGCGCACGACGATGGTCTGACCCAAGTCGAGCCGCGCTATCTCGCGCGCGACTTCGAGCCCGTACTCGATGTCGCCGCGCTCGGCCGCCGAAGGCGAGCGGCGCGAGAGCACGCCCTCGGCCGGGAGTTGGTCTTTGAGGAAGTGGGTCGAGTCGATGAGTTCGATGCCTTCGCGCGCGAGTTCGGCGGCGACGCCGCCGATGAGCGCGTCGGTGTTGCGGCGCGGGAGCGAGATGAGCATCCTGAGCATGCGCACGTCGGGCAGCGCGCCGCTGAAGATTTGGACGTGCTTGACCTGCCCCGCCATGATGGCCCGCTCGACGCCCTCGCGCTTGAAGAAGCGTATCATCCGGCCGAGCTGCCCGATGCCGACCCACGTCACGCGGTCGGCGATCTTCTCAATCGCGGGGTCGGTCTCCTCCCTGATGGCCGCGACCGCCATCTCGACGCCCGCGCGCCGCGCGCCCTCGACGACCAGAAAGGGGAACTTGCCGTTGCCCGCGATTAATCCGTAGCGCATATGCTCATGAATCGTAAACCGTAAACCGTAAACCGTGACGAGAGAAAGCGGGTTCTTCTCCTTGTCACGATTTACGGTTTACGGTTCACGGCCTTATTTGACGACGCCGCGTTGCGACGACTCGATGAAGCGGACGAGTTCGACGACCTCGGGCGAGACGCCGAGTTCCTCGCGGATGCGCGCGAGCGCCTGCGTGGTGTTGAGCTTGGAGGAGAGCAGGAGGCGGAAGGCGTGGTGCAGCGCCTCGACCGTCTCCTGCGGGTAGCCGCGCCGCTTCATGCCGACGGTGTTCAGGCCGTAGCAGCGCGCGTGGTTGCCGACGGTGAGCGCGAACGGGAGCGCGTCCTTGACCACGACCGAGTAGCCGCCGACGTAAGCCTCGCGGCCGACGCGGCAGAACTGGTGGACGCCCGAGTAAGCGCCGACGTTCGCGCCGTCCTCGACGGTGACGTGGCCGGCGAGCGTGGCGGCGTTGGCCATGATCACGGCGTCGCCGACGCGGCAGTCGTGCGCGACGTGCGCCTGCGCCATGACGAGACAGTCGTCGCCGATTGAGGTCAGCATCCCGCCGCCCTCTGTGCCGCGGTGGACGGTGACGAACTCGCGTATGCGGTTGCGACGCCCGATGCGCGTCTCGGCCGGCTCGCCCCTGTACTTCAAATCCTGCGGCGCGAGCCCGAGCGAGGCGAACGGGAAGACGTGCGTCTCTTCGCCGACCTCGGTGCGGCCGTCGACGACGACGTGCGATTCGAGCCGGACGCGCGCGCCGAGTCGCGCCTCGTCGCCGACGGTGCAGAACGGGCCGACGTGGACGCCCTCGCCCAGTTCGGCGCGCGAGCTGACGACGGCGGATGGGTGGACGAATACAGACATCAGAAAGACAGAGGGGGAAGGGGGAAAGGGGAAGGGGTCAAGGTTTTCACGCCCCTTCCCCATTACCCCTTCCCCCATCGCCTTTTCACTTAAACTGACCCCGGTCGGCGACGACGCTCAAGATGTCGGCCTCGGCGGCGAGCTGGCCTTCGACGTGCGCCTCGCCGTGCATCTTCTGGACGCGGCCGCCGACGCGCAGCGGCGTGACGGTGATGGTGAGCGTGTCGCCCGGCACCACGGGGCGGCGGAAGCGCGCGTTGTCGATGCCGCTGAAGAGGACGAGCTTCGACTCGCGCCCCTCTATCTGCTGAAGCGCGTAGACCGCGCCGACCTGCGCCATCGCCTCGACGATGAGGACGCCGGGCATGACGGGCGCGCCGGGGAAGTGCCCCTGAAAGAAGTGCTCGTTGATGGAAACCTGCTTGACCCCGACGATGCGCACCCCTCGGGTCAGCTCGACGATGCGGTCTACGAGCAGGAACGGGTAGCGGTGCGGCAGGATGTCCTGAATGGCGCGGGTGTCGAGAAGGGTTTCCATGATGGGGAGACGTTAACCGTAAACCGCGGGCCGTGACAAGATTAAAGCCGTAAACCGTGAACCGTGACGAGAGGAAGAGCCCGTCTTCTCTCGTCACGGTTTACGGTTCACGGTTTACGGCTTTCGGGTCTTACGGGCGGGCGGCCGGCGCGGCCGCGGCCGTCGAGGGGTTACGCTGGTTGTAGTCGGCGATGAACGCGCCGGTGATGTCTATCTGGTCGTTGACGACCATCACGACGCCCTGCATCTTGCTCACGTCGAAGATGACGGTCAGGCCGCGGGCGCGGGCGAACGCCTGCAGGGCGGTGCCGATGTCCTGGTAGACCGGGCCGGTGAGATCCTGGACGCGCTTGTCGAGCGCCTTCTGGCCGTCCTCCTGCTTGCGCTTGATCTCGGTCTCAAGCTGCTGCGCCTGCTCGGCCTTGGTCTGCAACGCGGCCGGGGCGGCGACCGCCTTCGTGCTCTCGATCTCCTTGACGAGGGCTTCGAGGCGGGTGCGCAGCGTCTGAATCTCGTCGCGGCGCGGCTTGAACTCGCGCTCGACCGTCTGGAAGGCGGCGACGAGGCGCTTGATGCCGTTGGTCTGGTCGTTGAAAGCGTCGGTGTCGATGATGGCGAACTTGCCCTCGGCGATGGCGGCGGCGGCTCCGCCCTGCGGGGCGGCCGGGCGGCTGGCGGGGGCGGCGGTCTGGGCGGCGGCCGTCACGGCGGCGAAGGCCGCGAGGGCGGCGGCGAAGAAGGTTTTGCGAATCGAGTTCATGACTTTCCTATACTGCTCCTTATCGAGTTGCGGGCGAACTTTTTCGCGCGGGCGGGCCGAGCGCTTCCCCCGGTCGTTGTCGTCCTATGTCTAGAAGGTGCGCCCGATGCTGAACCGGAAGACCCTCTTCTTCTCCTGAACTAGCGTGTCCTGTGCGTTCGGGTTGACGGCGTAGATGAAGCGGAACGGAACGTTGATCACAGGCATTTGGATGCGTAACTCAAGCCCCAGGCTGGATCGGTAGTCGCCGATTTTTGAAAAAAGACTCTGCGAGATGCGCGCCAGCGCGTTGGTCTGCGCCTCGCCGCGCAGGTAGAGGGGCTGGACGCCGAGCGGCAGGTTCGTCAGCGGGTCGGTCGGCCCGACCCTGAGGAGCGAGGCGAACTCCTCCTTCGTCAGCAGCCGGTCGCTCTGGACGAGCAGCGCGCGCTGGGGCGTCCCCGTCGCCGGGTCGAAGAAGGTGCTGGCGGGCGAAATCGCCAACTGCGGGTTGCGGCGCACGACCAGCTCGGTCAGGCCGCCGACGCCGCCGAGGAAGGGCTGGTCGGCCAGGAAGCTGGACGAGAAGATCTGGTCGTTGCCCGTCGTCAGGTTGAAGGCCGTGCCGATGTCGGCGAAGGCCGCGAGCTGGATGGGGCCGAAGATCGGGATGCGGTACTCGAAGTTCCCCAGGAGCTGCGTGTCGCCGCCGGTGTAGCGGAAGTCGCGCGAGATGAGCACCGAGTTCGCGCCCGAAGGGCCGGTGAAGGTGCCGAGCCTGATGAGCTGGTCGCGCAGGTTCGTCGGGAGCTGGTCGCCGACGTTCTGCACGTCGCCCGTCCCGTTCGCCGCGACCTGCACGTTCTGCGAGGTGACGAAGACGTCGAGCGGCGTGATGGGCGCGATGGAGCGGACGTTGTAGCCGCGGATGGTGAACTCGTCGCCGAGGAAGAACCGCTCGTAGATGGGGACGCCGTTGACGAACGAGAGCGAGCTCTCCTGCGCCCGGGCGACCTGCTCACTGAGGCCGAAGCTGCGGACGTGGCCGGCGATGATGCGGAAGCCGAAGACCTCCGGGTGCTCCGAGCGCTTGCGCCGGACGGCGCGGAAGTTCGTGAAAGAGAGCGTCGGCTGGATGGTGCGCACGTCGCCGCCGAGGCCGGCGAAGGCCATCGAGAGCGCCACCTGCGACCCCTGCGTCGGGTCGATGGTGCCGTTGCGCGTGTCGTAGACGAACGAGGGCGTGACGCGGCTCGTCGTGATGTTGGGCTGCGCGAAGACCTGCGGGATGAAGGTGTTCGGGTTGTTCTGCTCGTTGACCGGCGGCTCCTCGATGGAGGAGCGCGAGAAGGCGTACGAGAGGCCGATGCGCGAGGCGCGCGCGACCTGCACGAAGCGGCGGCTGCGCGGCCGCCAGAACTCGGAGAGCGGCGAGGTCGCGTAGATGCTCCCGCCCAGCGTGTTCTGCGTGAAGAGGTTCTCCTCCTCGGTGGTCAGGAAGCTCTGGATGTCGCCGAAGGCCCCCGTGATGGCGTCGACGTTCTGCGAGAGCAGCGTCCCCTCGCCGAAGAACTTCCGCGACTCGGTGTAGAGCGAGAAGCCGACCGAGATGGGGCGATCCTTGACGTAGGGCTCGGTGAACGAGAAGAGGATCGACTTCTGCCGGTTGCCGAAGGCGAACTGGAACGAGAGCGACTCGCCGCGCCCGAGCAGGTTGTTCGTCGAGTAGTCGAGCCCGAAGAACGAGCCGCCGATGCCGGAGACGCCGCCGTTAAAGGCGATCTGGTTGCGGCCGCGCTCGCTGACGCGGAGGTTGATGTCCACCTCGCCCGTCTCCTCGACGGTGCGGAACTCGGCGTCCTTGTCCTTGTCGATGGGGTCGAAGAAGCCGAGCTGGTTCAGCTTGAGCACCGAGAACTCCCAGAGCTGCCGGTCGAAGATGTCGCCCTCGTTGACTGCCACCTCGCGGCGCAGCACGTTGTCGCGCGTGAAGGTGTTGCCGAGGAATTCGAGCCGGCGGAGCTGGAACTGCTTGCCCTCGTTGATGGTGATGGTGAAGTCGGCGATGCCCTCTTCGGGCTTCTGCGGGTTGGGCTTGAACTCGGGCGTGATCTCGGGCTCGTACTGGATGAAGCCCGAGCGGCCGTAGAGGTTCTTCAGGTCTTCGTAGACGGCCTTCGCGATACGCGCGCCGTTGGCGACCTCGCCCGCGCGGAGCCCGATGACCTGCCGGATCAGCTCCTCGGAGTAGATGGAGTTGCCCTCGATCTTGATCTGGCCGAGGCGGTAGAGCTTGCCCTCGGTGACGGGGACGGTGACGCGCAGACCCTCGTCCACGGACGAGATGATCGGGAGCGGCAGGATGGGGAAGCCCGTGCGCTTCGGCCCGAGCCCCTCGACGCGCGGCTCGCCGGTGCGCGCCTCAAGGTACCCCTTCGAGCGCATGTGGTCGATGACGTTCTTGCGGAGGTCGTAATCGAGCTTCTCAAGGTGGAGGATGTCCTGACCCTTGAAGCGCGAGAGGAGCCCCGCCTCCTTGACGAGCTGCATCGCGCCGCGCAACTCGCCGTCGGAGAAGTGCTGGTTGCCCTCGAACTGGATGTCGACGACGCGGACGCGGTCGCCCTCGTCAACGTCGAAGGTGAGCGAGACCGAGGTCTGCGAAATCTCCTCGACCTGCGGCTCGATGGTGGCGTTCGGGTGGCCGTGCTGCGAGAGCAGTTCCTTGATGACGCGGCGCGCATTGTTGACCTTGACCGGGTCGAAGGTCTGCTCGCGCGCGATGCCGACGCGCTGCTCGCGGAACTCCTTGAGCACGTCGGCCTCGCCGACGCTCGACAGCCCCTTGAAGGTCAGCTCGCGGATGACGGGCAGTTCTTTGACCTCGAAGATGACGACCTTGCCGCCGAGGGGCCCGTCGGTGACGGAGACGCGCGTCGCGGTCTTGTCGAAGAACGGGAGGTTGAGGAGCGCCTGCAGGTCGCGCTCGACCTGCGCGGGGTTGTATGTGTCCCCCTTGCGCGTCTGCGTGTGGTAGAGCACGTCTTCGTCGCGGAGGCGGCGGTTGCCCTCGACTTGTACGTCCTCGACGAGCACACGCTGCTGGCCGGCGGGGGCGGGCGCGGGCTCCTGCGCGCTCGCGGGCGCGAGGAAGGCCGGCGCCGTCGAGACGAGCGTGAGGCAGCCGACGAGGGCCGCCGCGAGGTAAATCCGGGGCGCGCGAATTCGCATAAAGTTAGTTTTTCGCCTCTTGAATTGCGGTCGAATGAATTCGGGAGACTTTAATAGAGAAAATTTTCGAGATTTTCCGCCGGGGCGGCGCGGACTCGACCGCGCCGGGGCCCCGGCTTTAGGCGTCTGGTGTTAGAACAGGCGAAACTTGGATTCGGGCCACACGCCCTACAGTTGCCAGCCGCACAACCCCCGCAAAGTGGCGCATTATAAATGAGAAAACGGCCAATATCCACCCGGGAAGTAGTCAGTAGACAGTAGCCAGTAGCC
>JBEVKV010000386.1:0-5013 GCA_040509515.1 Pyrinomonadaceae bacterium
CTCGCCTCTTCCGTCAGTCGAAGTCTTTAGAAGTTACGCGCCATGGTGGTGATGCGTTTATTGCCGGCCTTGACGCGTCCGGCCGGAGTCAGCGGGATCTCCTTGAACGTGACGGTGTTGCCGACGTTGCCGCCGATGGCCAACGCCTTGTCGGCCCGGACGGCCACCACCACGTCGACGTGCGAGCAGAAGTCGCCGGGCAGACTGTCGTAGGTCTTGGTCGCGGTGCCGCAGGCCCCGCCCGTGCGGAAAGCGCCCACGAGGTCGCCGACCTTGACGACCCTCTCGCCGAGTTTGACGGCCCAGTACGCGCGCGAGGAGTCGTTGCTCAGCTTGGCCCTTTTGCTGTCGCTGAGGTAGGTCGTGTGCCTGCCCGAGAACTTGAACGAGAGGCTGAGGTCGGCTTTCTTCATGCAGGAGCTGATGAAGGCGGCCGACCACGCCACGCTCACCGGCTCGGCGTGATCCTGAAAGGAGAGCCAGTAAGTTTTAATCCGCTCCCTCGACAGCGGGTGATTCTCGAACTGCTCGCCGAACTTGAAGAACTTAAACTCGCGGCCGACGAGTTCGATCAGACGGTCAACCATCGGGTTAATCTCCTCGCGGAGCAGCCCGACGCTGATGAAGCCTTCGAGGGCGAAGCCGTCCACGGTGGCGCGGCAGGGACGCCAGCCCCCCTCCGCGTCGCCCGTGGGTTCGACGGGGTGGCCGGCGGGCAGTTGCGCGAGCGGCGCCAGCGTGGTGTTGGGCACGGGGCGAAGGTTGGCGACGGCGGCGTGTATGCGTAGGGGCATGGCTGCTTGAATCTCTCCTTGGGGTCAGAATATTCGAGAGCGCGGCGGGCGACATCGAAGTGCGCCCGACCCCGTCTTTACGATTAATGAAATTTAAGGCGGAAACGTTTCAGGCGTGCGGCCGGAGGCGTGCGGCAATGCCGGCGCGGGATTTTCGTCTAACGCTATTCGGGTTAGAGCAACGAGGGCCCGGCGTTCGGCTCGCCTTCGGCGAAGCGCGCGGGGCGGAGGGCGTGAACGTCTAAGGTGTGTGCGTCGCCGTCGAGGATTTGTTCGGCGAGGAGTTGGCCGAGCGCGGGCGCGTGCATGACGCCGTGGCCCGAGGAACCGTTGGCGAGATAAAAATTCTCAAGCCCGGGCGCGCGACCCAGGAGCGCGTGCCTGTCCGGCGACATCTCGTAGAGCCCGGCCCAGCAGGCGGCGCGGTCTATCTCGGCCGCGCCGAGACACGGCACGCGCGCGTGCGCCTTCGAGACGACGGCCGCCAGCCACTCTTCATCGACAGACGCCCCGAACGGGTCGGAGCCCCCGCGCGGCTCGTCCGGCCAGAGCAGCAGCACGCGCCCGTCACGCACGCGCAGGTGAAAGCCGTCGCCCGCGTAGATGCTCATCGGCATCTCTTCCGGCAGCAGCGTCGTGGGGCGCGTGACGGCCACCTGCCGGCGGAGCGGCGTCACCGGAATCTCGACGCCCGCCAGACGCCCGACCTCGGCCGCCCACGCCCCCGCGGCGTTGACGACGACGCCCGCCGAGACTTCGCCGTCGCTCGTCCGAAGCGTCCCGACTCTTCCACGCGCCTCCGCTTCAAAGCCTTCGACCGCCACGCCGTACTCGAACCTCGCGCCGAGCCGCGCGGCGGCCTCCGCGTAGCCGCGCATGATTTCGAGCGGGCGGACGAAGCCGTCCGCCGGGCAGTAGACGCCGCCCGCGATGCCTTCGCTGCTCAGCGCCGGGTTGAGCCGCGCCACCTCTTCGGCCGTCACGGCGCGCGCTTCCGGAAGCCCGCACGCGTGCTGTACGGACTGAGCCGAGACGAGGGCCTGTAGCTCGTCTTCGTTCGTGGCGATGAAGAGGTAGCCGCGCTGTCGAAAGCCCGGGTCAACGCCCGTCTCATCCTCGAAGCGCAAAAGCTTTTCGCGCGAGAGGAGCGAGAGGCGGACGTTGACCTCCGTGCCGAACTGCGCTCGGAATCCGCCGGTCGCGCGCCCCGTGCTCCCCTCGCCCGGCCGCGCTCCGCGCTCAAGCACCAGCACGTCGCGCACGCCGCGCGCCGCGAGGTGATACGCCACGCTCGCGCCGACGACGCCCCCTCCGACGATGACCGTTTCGGCTGTCCGCATTGTCTCAGGCTTCGGCGAGGCCGAACTTGCTGGCGAGGACGAGGCTGATGGCGCCCATCATCGTCGGCTCGCTGAGGGTCGAGGCGACGATGCGCGCCGAGGGCAGGCCGCGCCGGATGCTACGCTGGATGGTCTCTTCGAGCGAGGGCGCGATGATGGGCCACGCGCGCGTGATCTGTCCGCCGACGACGACCGCCTCGGGCGAGAGCCCGACTATCAGATTCGAGATGCCGATGCCGAGGTAGTGCGCCGTTTCGGTGAGCGCGTCGATGGCGGCCTGCTCGCCGCCGAGAGCGCGCTCGACCACTTCGGCGAACGCGACGGGCGTGGTGCCGCCCGAGTTGCTCAGGTAGCGCGCGGCGGCGGCGCGCTCCGAGGCGAAAGCCTCCCAGCAGTCGCGGTTGCCGCACGAGCAGGCCACGGGCGCGTTCTGCGCGACGATCATGTGGCCGAACTCGCCGGCCGCGCCGCGCTCGCCGCGGTAAATCTGCCCGTCGAAGACGATGCCGGTGCCGATGCCCTCGGCGACGAGCGCGATGATGAAGTCGCGCGACTCGCTCACCTCGGGCCGCCCGAACCAGAGTTCGGCGAGCGCGGCGGCGTTGGCGTCGTTGTCCACGCGCGCCTTGAGTCCCGTCGCGCGCTCAATCTCCTCTGCGATGGGCCAGTCGCGCCAGCGGAAGTATGGGATGTAGATGGCGCGGCCGTGGCCCGTGTCCACGAGCCCGGGCAGGCTGACGCCGACGCCGGCGATGGTGCCCTGATGCTCGCGCGCGGCTATCTCGCGCAGCCGCTCGATGACCTGCGCGGCAAGCTCCTCGGGGCGCGGGCTGTTCTCGAAGCTCTCGCGCGAGAGGATGCGCCCGACGAGGTCGCTGGTGGCGATGGTGGTGGACGAGGGAGTCACGTCGATGCCGATGGCGGTGGCCCCGGCGGCGCGCAGACGGAGCAGGGTCGGGCGTCGGCCGCCGGTGGAGGCGCCCGCGCCTATCTCCTCGATGAGCCCTTCGTCCTTCAGCTCCTCGACGATGGTCGAGACGGTCGAGCGCTGCAACTCGGTCGAGCGCGCAATCTCCGCGCGCGAGATGGGCTCGCGGTCGCGTATGTAGTTGAGGACGAACTGCCGGTTGATGTCCCGGATCGTCGAAGACCGCGCGGCCTGCGCCTTTGTGAGATCGATTCGTCGCATCACGGCTTCGGCGCGGGCATGTCGAAGAGCTTGTCATCCACGGCGATGCCGGCCCTGACCTCCGTGAGCTTGCGCGTGAAGCTGTTGAAGGTGTCGATGGCCGACGTGCGCACCACGAACGGCAGCTTGATTCCTTCAACCTCGCGGTAGTCCTCGAAGTCTATCTGCTCGGGGAGCTGGTTGAGGACGGCGTCGGTGAGCGTCACGATGCGCAGGAGCAGCCACGTCTGCGCGTCGAAGAAGTAGCGGCGCTGGACGCCTTCCGACGGGCGGTCAACGACGACGACGGCGTCGCGTTCGCCGACCCTGCGCCGCCCCGCCACGCGCATCGTCGCCGACGGCGTGAACTTGACGGCGCGGAACAGCTCGGCCGTGCCCTTCAGGTCGCCCAGTTCCCTCGGCGTCACGGCGCGCCGCGTGCGCGGGTTGCTGACCCAGCCGGCCGCGCCGTTGACCGCCTGCGAGAACGTCCCCTGCTGCGGGATTTCGACGACCATCAGAAACCTGTCGGGCCCCTTCACGGTGGCCTCGAAGGGCCACACGCGCCCCTGCGAAGCCTCGCGCGTGCCCTTGAGCGTGAGCGTCTCGGCCTTCGCCAGAGCGTCCCGCCCGCCGACGGCCGCGACGTACTTGTCCAAGACCTGTTGGACGGTCGGCTGCTCGGGGCGCGGCGCGGCGGCTGCGCCGGCGGGCGGCGTGTGGCTCGCGCCGGGCGCGGGCTCGTGCCCCGAGACGGCGAGCGGGAGCGCGGGCATGTTCTGCGGGTGCTCCTGTCCGCGGTGGCATGTGTAGCACGTCACCTGCCCCCGGCTCAGCCCGAACTCGCCGCCGTTGACCGTGAGCACCATCTTCATCATCTCGCGGGCGACCTTCTTGTGCTCAAGCTCGTCGCTCTCCCAGACCCAGTTGGTCTGACCCGTCTGCGGGTCGCGCCCCTTGTTGACGTGGCAGAAGCCGCACTGCACGCCGAGCGAGGCCGCGATGAAGTTCATCTCGGAGAAGAGTTGCGACTCGGGCAGCCCCTTCAAGACCTGTATGTTCTTGCGCGTCTGCTCGACGGGTCTGTCGCCCTGTTGCTGCCCCTGCGCCGCGCCGCGCGTCCCGGCGGCGCGCTCGCACACCGCGAACGAGGCGGCGAGGGCCAGCCCCGCGCACACGACTCCGCGCATCAAACGCTCTTTCGACATTCAGACTCAAAAGTCCTTTCGTAGTTGGTTGGAGGAGCGGCCCCGGCGCGGGCATTGTACGTGCGGCACCGCACCGCGTCCACCACTTTTAACCCGCGCAGAAATTCTTCTGCAACCTTTCGGGCGGGCGCGCGTGAAAGGCTGGCGTGCGTCGGTCGGTCGAAGCACCACGACAGAAGAAGGAGAGACTATGCTTTCAGTCAGACGCAGATTATTTCTCGCGCTCGCCCTCACGCTGTGCGCCGCCGGCGCCGCGATGGGACAGTCGGAGCAGCCGAAGCCGCAGGACAACTTCGTCACACAGAAGATGTTCGCAAACCGCGTGTTCGACATCAAGAACCGCGACCCCGTCAGCCTCTCGCGCGTGCTCGCGCCGCTGACCAGCGGCTTTCGCGGCGCGGTCGTCATGCCCAACCCCGAGTTCCGCACCATCACCGTGCGCGACTTCCCCGAGAACATCGCCGTCATCGAGGAGGCCATCCGCCGCCTCGACACGCCGGAGG
>JBEVKV010000387.1:0-10716 GCA_040509515.1 Pyrinomonadaceae bacterium
AGCGCGTCATCGCGCGACTGAAAGATGTTTTCGGGAGGCCGAAGCCGTGGTCTTATCGCGGCCAGCCCTCGTCACTCGCCGGAGGGACGTGCGCTGGCCGCTTGTTGCATCAGGGGGAGGGGGTGAGAATTTGAAATTTCAAATTTCAAATTTCAAATTTGCCGGCGCGCACCTCTCCGTGCGCATGCCGCGCACCCCGAGCCTCCGTTTTCAATCCGACTCCCACCACCCTACAGCCGCGCTTTAAAAAATCGACTCGCTCCCGCTGAAGAAAGCCGTTCTGGCGCTCATACTCCTGCTTGCCGCCGCCTTCGCCTGTCACGCTCAGGACTTGAAGCCGGGCGACGAGCTGGTCGTCGAGGGGCGGCAGGCGGGCGACGTGTTCGGGATGGGGCGGAGCGTGCGCGTGCGCGGCGACGTGCGCGGCGTCATCGCCTTCGGCGGCGACGTTATCGTCGAGGGGCGGGTCGAGGGCGACGCGGCGGCCATCGGCGGCTCGGTTATACAGCTCGACGGCTCATACGTCGGCGGCGACGTGATGGTCTTCGGCGGCACGTACCGGCCGGCGACCTCTTCGGGGCGCAGCCAGACGGGCAAGACCGTGATGATGGCCGGCTACGAGCAGGAGCTTCGCGGGCTCGCGCGCAACCCGGCCAGCCTGCTCGCGCCCGAGCTGTCGCTGAAGTTTCTGGGGCTGCGTCTGCTGGCGGTGCTCTTCTGGTTCGTGGCCTCGGTGGCGCTGACGGCCGTGAGCCCGGGCGCGGTGGCGCGCGCGGCGGCGCGTTTGCAGTTGACGTTCCGGCATGTGCTGGCCATCGGATTGGTCGGCGCGCTCGTGATGGGGCCGGGCGTGACGGCGGCGCTCCGGTACCTGCCGCCGGCCCTCGGCGCGCTCGTCGGCGTGACGGCGCTGCTGCTCGTCCTGCTCTCCTACCTCTTCGGCCGCGTCGTCATCCACGCCGCGACGGGGCGCTGGCTCCAACGTATGCTGCTCTGCGAGAGCCGACGCAGCGAGTCGGTCGCGCTGCTGCTCGGCGCGGCCTTCTGGGCGCTCGTGCTCGCGCTCCCGTACGTCTGGCCCTTCCTCGTCCTCGGCCTCGTCGTCTTAAGCCTCGGCCTCGCGCTGACCGCGCGCTACCGCCTCGGCTGGCGCCGCGCCTGAAGCCGCGAACCCTTTAACACTCCCCCTTTGCCCTGCGCGCGAGGCGCGTGTTAGCATCGGCGCGTTTCGTCTCCGGGAGGCTTTCGACTCAAACTCTTGCGCGCTCGATTTCCTCAACAGACAAAGCGCCGCGTACCGACGATGCTTCTGCTCGTCTGCGCCGCCGTCTCGCTGCTCCCGGCGGCGTCGGCACGCGCGCAGCAGCAGACCAATCCCGTCGACCGCAAGGTCGAGAACCCCATCACCGACACGCCCAACGTCAACCCGCTCACGCAGGATCAGCCCGTCCGCCCGCGCCCGCGCCGGCGACCCGAGGGCGCGCAGGGCGTGCAGCCGACCGACGTGCTCGACATCCGCGCCAACCGACAGGAGGGCTCCGGCCCCGAGGGCGCGCGCGTAGTCGTCTACGAGGGGAACGTCGACATACGCGTCGGCATCTACCGCCTGCAGGCCGACAAGGTGACCGACTACGAGGCGCGCAGCCGCATCGTCGCCGAGGGCAACGTCGTCTTCGATCAGGGCGAGTTCCAGCGCATCACGGGCTCGCGCGCCGAGTGGGACTACAACACCAAGACGGGCTTTTTCGAGAACTCGACCGGCTTCACGAACCAGACGCAGGACGGCACCGTCATGTACTTCACGGCCGACCGCGTCGAAAAAGTTTCGGGCGACAAGATCGTCATCATCAACGGCGAGGTCACGGCGTGCGGCGACGACGAGGTGCCCAAGTGGAGTTTCAGGACGGCGCGCGCCACCATCAAGCTCGCCGACCGCGTCAAGCTCAAGCGCCCGCGCCTGTTGATTAAGGGCGTGCCCGTCGTCTGGCTCCCGTACGCGACCGTCTCCATCAAGCCGCGTGACCGCGCCTCCGGCTTTCTCACCCCGACCTTCTCCGGCTCGGGCGAGAAGGGCATGCGCTTCTCGAACGCGTACTTCCAGACTCTGGGTCGCTCGGCCGACATCACCTTCCGCAACGACATCTACACCAAGCGCGGGCTCGGCTTCGGCGCCGATTTGCGGACGCGCGCCAACTCGCGCTCGTTCCTCAACATGGGCTTCTACACGGTCAAGGATCGCGCGCTCGGGCCGAAGGAGGACGCCGAGCACCCCGATCAGGGCGGGTCGAGCTTCTACGCCGACGGCGTGCACTACTTCCCGAACGGCTTCCTCGCCGCCGCCGACGTGAACATCACGTCGAACCTCGCGTTCCGGCAAATCTTCTCCGACTCGATACAGCTCGCCATCTCGCCCGAGGAGCGCTCGCAGGTCTTCGTCAACAAGAACTTCGACTCCTACTCCTTCAACTTCATCGCGCGCACGCAGGTCACCTCCATCCCCTCGGTGCGCGTCCGCACGCGGAGCCTGCCCGGCATCAACTTCGAGAAGCGCCCGGGGCTCGTCTCGTGGCTCAAGGAGCGGCTGCCCGTCTACTTCTCGTTCGAGAGCGGCCTCGAAGGCGTGAGCCGCAAGGAGACGGTCGAAGACCTCGCGACGTTTCTGGCCGAGGGGAACCAGAACCCCATCATCACGCCGTCCATCGTCCAGCGGCTCGACTTCCACCCGGAGGTGACGCTGCCGCTCTCCTTCGGCGGCTGGGGCTTGACGGCGACGGCGGGCGTGCGCGGGACTTACTACTCGAACTCCATCGACCCGCTGACGCGCATCGTGCTCCCGAAGGACGCGCTGCGCGGCTACGGCGAGTTCAGCCTCGACCTGCGGCCGCCCGCACTCGCGCGCAACTTCCACCGCGGCGACGGCTCCTTCTGGTTCCGGCACGTCGTCGAGCCATACATGACCTACCGCCGCATCGGCGGCATCTCTGACTTCCACAAGTTCATCCGCTTCGACGAGGTCGAGGCCGTCGCCGACACCAACGAGGTCGAGTACGGCGTCACCAACCGCTTCTTCCTCCGCCGCTCGGCCGAGAGCGTCGGCCGCTCGAACGCGAGGGCCGCCGCCGCCGGGCGCGTCAGACCCGAGGACGCGGGGCCCCGACTCGCCGGCGACAAGCCCGAGCGCGCGGGCGGCGAAGCGCAGAAGGACGAAGGCGAGGTGAAGGAAGCGGGCGCGGAGTCGTCGCTGCCGAAGAACACGCGCGCGAGCGGCCAGTTGACGGCGCTGAAGAACAGCCAGTCGCCGCTCACGCGACAGCCCTTCGAGTTCCTCTCGGTCACGGTCAGGCAGAAATATTTCTTCGACCCGACCTTCGGCGGCGCGCTCATCCCGGGCCGGCGCAACCAGTTCTACCCGCTCAACTCGTTCTCGGGTTTCACCTACGGCGGCGTCTCCCGCCGCTTCTCGCCGCTGAACGTCGAGGCGCGTCTGAGGACGCCGACGCGCGCCGACTCGGAACTCTTCGCGGACGTGCGCACGGACATCGACACGCTCGGCGAGGGCGGCGGCGTGCGCGACCTCGCCGTCTCGTTCGGCATCCGCCGCCGCACGGCCGTGCTCCGCGCCGTCGAAGCCTTCCAGACTTTTTACTACACGCGCGCCATCACGCTCGCGCCTTCCTTGAGACAGTTCAGCGACCTGCGCGGTAACGAGCCGGGGACGCTGCAAGGCTCGCAGTGGAGCCCCTCGGTCTTCGTCGGCGACCGCAACCGGGGACTCTTCGGCGGCGCCAGCTTCTTCTTCGACTTTCAGAACCGGCCGGGGCAGGGCAGCTCGTCGCTCATCAGCTCGACCGCCACGCTCGGCCACGCGTGGGACTGCTGCGCGGTCGTCGCGCAGTACTTCACCTTCAACGTCGGGCTCAGGAACGAGAACCGCGTCGTCTTCAGTTTCCGCCTCAACGGCATCGGCACCTTCGGCACCGAGCAGATCGGCCAGCGCTACCGCTGAGGCGTCCGTCCCCGCTCGCGGTTCTCTTTTTCCCTGTGATAAAATCCGGCGTCCGCTTCACCAGAGCGTTAACCCGCCTCTGAAGTCCAACAGTTAAATAAAGGTTCCGCGACTCCCCGCGCCCCAAGAGGTCTATGATGAAACGTCGTCTGTTCCCTCGCGCCGTCATTCCTGCGCTCGCCCTCTGTCTGCTCGCCGCCGCGATGCTCGTCTCGCCCGCCGCCTCGGGCCAGAACGAGCGGCGCGCCGTTCAGGACATCTCACAACTCCTGGAGAGCTTCGACCGCCTGAACCTCGACCCGGCCGAGCTGCTCAAGGGCGCGCGCTCGTCGGGTCGCGTCACGCTCCAAACCTCGCGCGGCACCTTCGACCTCGAAGTCGAGCCGTTCGACATCCGCTCCGACGACTACCGCTCGGTGGCCGCCGGCGAGGGCGGCGTGATGACCGAGCTGCCGCGCACGCCCTCGCG
This sequence comes from Pyrinomonadaceae bacterium, assembly GCA_040509515.1. Taxonomy (GTDB): domain Bacteria; phylum Acidobacteriota; class Blastocatellia; order Pyrinomonadales; family Pyrinomonadaceae; genus QHXN01. The sequence continues at coordinate 4,476 of JBEVKV010000387.1, forward strand.
TTCGTGGCGGGGCAAGGTGAGCGGCGCCGAGGGCACGCAGGTGCGCCTCGTCCTCGACGGCGCGAAGTTCGCCGGCATCATCGTCACCCCGTCCGACACCTTCTTCGTCGAGCCGGCGCGCAGCCTGTCGTCGGCCGCCGGCGCGGGGGAGTTCGTCTTCTACTCCGAGTCGAGCGTCAAGGCGCCGGGCGGCGAGTGCGGCACGACGCTGGCCGAGCAGGTCGGCGTCGAGGCCGCGAGACACGGGCTCAACCAGTCGCGCGTCAAGTCCTCCGACCCCGTGGCCGGTGAGGCGTTCGGCCCCAAGCCCGAGACACAGATCGCGACCGAGGCCGACTTCGAGTACTTCAGCAGCTTCGGCCCGGGCGCGAGCGTCGCGCAGGTCAACGCAGACATCCTAGACATCTTCACGCAGGTCGACGCCATCTACGAGGCGCAGCTCGGCATCCACATCCACATCGTCTTCCAGCGCGTGTGGACGAGCAACACCGACCCTTACACGCTGACCACCGCCACCCCGGCGCTCAACGAGTTCCGCCTCGCCTACAACCAGAGCTTCACGAACGCCGGGCAGGCGGCGCCCGCGCGCGACCTGACGCACATGTTCACGGGTAAGACGTTCTTAAACGCTCAGGGCAACCCCAGCGGCACCATCGGGATCGCATACATCTCGGTGGCCTGCATCTCGCCCGCCAACTCCTACGGCATCTCGCAGAGCAAGTTCAGCACCAGCACCGCGCGCCGCGTCGCCGTCACCGCGCACGAGCTGGGTCACAACTTCGGCGCGAGCCACCCCAATCAGGACATCCCTGTGCCGCCGGGCTGTGACCCGTCCATCATGAATTCGTTCGTGCAGGACACGCAGAGCTTTTGCCAGTACTCGCGCGACCAGATCACCAACCACGTCCTTGACTTCGGCAGCCTCTGCCTGACCCGGCTCATCCAGCCCGGCTGCACCTACACGCTGACGACCGGCAACCCGGTCTTCGTCGGCGCGGGCGGCGGCTTGATCCCCGTCGGCGTCGCGACCTCGCAGACCAACTGCGAGTGGGGCATTGCCGAGGGGGTCGACTGGATCGACGCACCGTTCAACGCCGTGGGCAGCGGCTCCGGCAGCTTCCCCGTCGCGGCCAACACCAACTCCGGCCCGCGCGAGACGACGATGGACGTGGCGGGGCGCGAGGTCATCGTCAGGCAGGCGGCCGCGCCCAACTGCCTCGGCCCGCAGATCACGCCGGGGCAGAGCATACCGGCCGCGCTCGCCCCGACCGACTGCCGCACGGGTCGGGTCGGCCACCCGCTCGCGCCGGTCGACCTCTACACCTTCACCGCGCGCGCCGGCCAGCGCGTCCGCATCGAGATGCTCGCGGCCGTCAAGGCTTCGGACACGCCGAGCACCGCCGAGCCGCCGGCCGAGGCGCTCGACTGCTACCTCTACCTCTTCGGCCCCGACGGCGCGGTCATCGCCGAAAACGACGACCGCACCTCCAACCCGCACAGCACCGACGCGGCCATCCCCAACACGGGCTTCATCGCGCTGCCCTCGACCGGCGTCTACACCGTCGCCGCCACCTCGTTCGAGAACAACGACGACGGCGCGTACACGCTGGTCTTCGCCGACAACTCGGCGGCCAACTTCGTCACGCTCTCCAGCGCCACCTACAGCGTCAACGAGGGCATGGGCGGCGGCGGGATCGGCTCCGACGGCACGGGCTTCCGCGTCGTCACCGTCACGCGCTCGGGCGACACGACGGGGACGGCCACCGTGGACTACGCCACGTCGGACAGCACGGCCAGCAAGCAGTCCGACTACACGCAGGCGCTCGGCACGCTCGTCTTCGGGCCGGGCGAGACGAGCAAGACCTTCACCGTCTTCGTCGTGGACGACAATTTCCAGGAGGGGACTGAGAGCGCGCAAATCACGCTCTCGAACCCGGTCGGCACGACGCTCGGCGCGACGCAGACGGCCTCGCTCGTCATCAACAGCGAAGACGTGGCCTCGGGGCCGAGCCTCGTCCGCGGCGAGACCTTCGGCTTGAACTTCTTCGTCCGCCAGCAGTACCTCGACTTCTTCTCGCGCGATCCCGACGCCCCGGGCTTCGACTTCTGGAGGAACGAGATTCAGTCATGCGGCCCCGACGCCGCGTGCCGCGAGGTGAAGAGGATTAACGTCTCGGCGGCCTTCTTCCTGTCGATTGAATTTCAGGAGACGGGCTTCCTCGCCTACCGCGCCTACAAGGCCGCCTACGGCGACGCGACCTCGCCGGGCGTCCCCGGCACGGTGCCCGTCATACGGCTCAACGAGTTCCTGCCCGACTCGCAGCGCATCGGGCGCGGCGTCGTCGTCGGCGCGCCCAACTGGGAGCAGCTCCTTGAAGCGAACAAGCGGGCGTACGCGCTGGAGTTCGTCCTGCGCCCGCGCTTCATCACGGCCTACCCGCTGTCGATGACGCCCGCGCAGTTCGTGGACAAGCTCAACCAGAACGCCGGCTTCGTGCTGACGCAGGAGCAGCGCGACGCGCTCGTCGCGCAGCTCAACACCTCTGGGGACGCCACGGCCGCTCGCGCCTCCGTGCTCAGGCAGGTGGCCGACAACGCGACGCTGCGGCAGGCGGAGTTGAATCGCGCGTTCGTGCTGATGCAGTACTACGGCTATCTGAGGCGCAACCCGGACGACGCGCCCGAGCCCGGGCTCAACTTCGGCGGGTGGAACTTCTGGCTCGGCAAGCTCAACGAGTTCAACGGCAACTACGTCTCCGCCGAGATGGTCAAGGCGTTCATCACCTCGTTCGAGTACATCGACCGCTTCGGCAACCGGCAGTAGGCGGCCGGGCGCACACGCGCTCGCCCGAAGACTCCGCAAAAACCGCGCCCGGCGACCGTTGAGGTTGCCGGGCGCGGCCTTTTTTTAACCATTTTGCACACGCCCCGAGCCTCCCCTCGAAGCAACTGCGAGCCCCCGCCGGGCGTCTAAATGCGGGCGTTTTTGCGGGGCGACTACCTTTCGGCGCGCGCCGCCGCCGGGGCCACCCCGAAGCCTTTTCGAGCGCCCGCGCCACCTGACGACAGCACAAACTTCTGGCCTCCGCCCGGCGCGGCAGGCCAACCCGAGAAAACAGCAGCGCGCAACGCGAGCGCGCCCCTCGCCGCTTTGGAGTATGAATTTGCGTAAAGAACTGACCCTCGCCGCCGCCCTCGTGGCGCTCCTCTTCTCATTCGCGGGCGCGTTCGTCGCGCCCGCCAGCGCGCAGTCCGCCGGCCCCGGCGACGCGACCGAGTACGTCGCCGTTGCCGACGAGTCCTTCATCATCTACCAGAACGAGCGGGGCGAGACGGTCTGCCGCCCGGCCACCTCCGCCGAGCGCGAGCGCATCCAGAACGCCGGCGGCACGCGCGTCATCTACCGCGGCGCGCCCCGCCGCAAGGTCATCGACGACGGCGGCGGCGAGTTCATGATGCAGTCGTACGAGGAATCGACGGGCGTCGCGCTCGAAGCCTCGGCCGGCCTCGTCATCGTGCTCAACGGCACGGCGCAGCTCGACGCGTACCCGGCCGCCAAGGCCGCCTTCATCCGCGCCGCCAACCACTGGGAGTCGCTCATCTCGACGCCCGTCACCGTGACGCTCAACGTCGATTACGGCCCGAACTTCTTCGACCAGGGCGTGTACCCTACATCGACCATCCTCGGCCAGACCTCTTCGTTCAGCATCAGCCCGTCCTACTCGACCGTCCGCTCGCGGCTCATCACGACCGCCTCGGGCGCGGTGGAGTCGGCGCTCTACAACGCGCTGCCTTCGACCTCGCTCCCGATTGAATATAACGGCGCGGTCACGTCGGTCTCCAACATAAGGGTCAACACCTCGCAGGCGCGCGCCATCGGCGGGTTTAACTTCGCCCCGACCCATGACGCCAACATCGGCTTCAACTCCAACTTCGGCAGCGGCAGCAGCGCCGGCCAGTTCGACTTCGACCCGTCGGACGGCATCACGCCGGGCTTCACGGACTTCGACGCGGTCGTCGTCCACGAGATCGGCCACGCGCTCGGCTTCAGCTCGTCGAACGGCGGCGGCAGCGCCCCCACTTCGATCTCCATCTGGGATCTCTTCCGCTTCCGCCCCGGCACAGCCAACGCCGGCAACTTCGGCTCCGCGCCGCGAATCATGACGAAGGGCGGCGAGCAGGCCATGTTCGGCAACTTCACCAACACCTTCGCCACGCAGGAGCTTGCGGTCTCGACCGGCGGCCCGAACCCGCCACAGGGCGACACCGACGACGGCCGGCAGTCGAGCCACTGGAAAGACGACCAGCTCTTCGCCAGCCGCCCCTACATCGGCATCATGGATCCGACGCTCTCGCGCGGCCTGCGCCGCACCATCAGCGAGAACGACGTGCGCGCGCTCGAACTCATCGGCTACTCGACCGTGTTCAACCCCGTGCGCCCGGCCAACGACAACTTCGCCTCGGCGACCGAGCTTGCGGGCCAGACCGGCAACGTCTCGGGCACGAGCCTCTACGCCACGCGCGAGGCGGGCGAGCCCGGCACGCAGGCCGGCTACACCAGCGACAAGTCGGTCTGGTTCAACTGGACTTCGCCCGTGACGGGCACCGCCAGCTTCGACACCTCGGGCAGCGCCTACGACACCACGCTCGGCGTCTACCGCGGCGGCGCGGTCGGCGCCCTCGTGTCCGACGGGCAGAGCGACGACGCGTCGGGGCTTTCGGGCGGCGCGAGCCGCGTCACCTTCAACGTCACCACCGGCACCGTCTACCGCATCAACGTCGACGGCTGGAACGGCGAGTACGGCAACTACCAGCTCAACTGGAGCGCGTCGGGCACGACGCCGGCGACCAGCTACAGCATTTCCGGGCGCGTGCAGGACATGGCCGGCAACGGCGTCGCGGGCGCGGTCGTCGCCATCGACGGCCCGAACCTCGTCAACTCGTTCCCGCACCTGCCGGTGACGACCGACGCGGGCGGCAACTTCCAGTTCTCGTTGCTGACGCCGGGCGGCAACTACATCGTCCGCCCCGACGACCCGCGCTACACGTTCAACCCCCCGACCACCACCTTCAACAACATCAGCGCGAACCACACGGGGCTGACGATTGTGGCGACCGGCGCGATAGTCTCGGTCACGGGTCGCATCCTTGAGGGCACGGCGGGGCTCCAGAACGTCTTCGTCGGGCTCTACAACAGCGGCGGCGCGCTCATCCAGCAGACCTCGACCGGGGCGGACGGCCGCTGGTCGTTCCTCGCGGTCGGGGTGAACCAGAGCTACAGCACGCGGTTCGTCAGGTCGGGCTACGCGTTCAACCCGCCGGGGCTCGCCTTCCCCGTGGGGCTGTCGCCGGTCAACACGGGCGACGTGCTCGCCGTGAAGGGGAACCCGATAGACGAGTCGCAGTTCTTCGTCCGCCAGCACTACCTCGACTTCCTCGGGCGCGAGCCCGACGCCTCGGGGCTTGCCTTCTGGACTCACGAGATCGAGCAGTGCGCCCTCGACCTGGACTGCCGTCAGGTCAAGCGCATCAACGTCTCGGCGGCGTTCTTCCTCTCGATTGAGTTCCAGAACACGGGCTACCTCGTCGAGCGGATGTACAAGGCGGCCTACGGCGACCGGACTGAAGTCTCGACGGGGCTGGTCGTGCCCATCGTCACGCGGCAGGAGTTCATGCAGGACACGCCGCTCATCAGCCAGAACGTCGTCGTCAACGAGGGCAACTGGCAGGCGCAGCTCGAAGCGAACAAGGCGGCCTACGCCCTCGCCTTCGTCCAGCGCGAGCGGTTCACGACGGCCTTCCCGGCCACGTTGAGTCCGGAGGCGTTCGTGGTGGGGCTCAACGCGAACACCGGCGGCGTGCTTTCGCAGGCGCAGGTCGCCGCGCTGGCCGCCGAGCTGACGGCGAACAACACCGCCGCGGGCCGCGCCGCGGTGCTCCGCAAGGTGGCGGAGAGCGCCGAGCTGGACGCGCGCGAGAAGAACCGCGCCTACGTCCTGATGCAGTACTTCGGCTACCTGCGCAGAAACCCGAGCGACGCGCCCGAGCGCGACCTGAACTACGCGGGCTGGAATTTCTGGCTCGGCAAGCTCGACGAGTTCGGCGGCGACGCCGTCCGCGCCGAGATGATCAAGGCGTTCCTCGACTCAAGCGAGTACCGGAACAGGTTCGGACAATGACCGCGAAACACTGAGCGTCGGACGGCGGACGCCGAACCGTGAGGCGAAACGGCTTACGGTTC
>JBEVKV010000388.1:0-13137 GCA_040509515.1 Pyrinomonadaceae bacterium
CCTCCTGAATATACACCTCAAGAATGTTGTTCGTAAAATATCCATTATCGGAATTACCGTGAAGGAATACGAAAAATGTTTGTTAACTTGGAAATGTGATTGACTTAATGGGCATGAAACGTTATGTGAAACACATTTTGAAACTACTACTTGTTATTGTTAGTGGGACAAGTTAGTTGATGCATATTTGAGTCAGGAGCCTACTACATTTGACCTCAAATGAGGACTATAGTGTTATTTTCATTGCCAAATGAGCCTAAGCATGGTATATCGAAGCTCCATGAGTACCGAAGTCGGACTTTCGGCCACCATGCGGCTCATCGAACGCTACGGCCTGACCGAGGCTCCCTTCTCTCTCTCGCCTGATCCGCGTTACCTGTACATGACGCCTCAGCACACGCGGGCGCTGGCGCATCTCCGATTCACAATTGATGACCGCGCTGGCTTGGCGGTGCTTTACGGCGACGTGGGACACGGCAAATCCACGATAGTCCGCCGCCTTTATGACCTTTATCGCGATGCACCTGGCTACAGCGCCGTATTGCTCACGAATCCTGATCAGTCCACCGCGCTCCAGCTCCTCAAGCGCGTCACCGACCTCTGCGGCCTCGACCGGCGCGCCACCAAGCTGGACCAGATGCGGGAACTAGAAGATCATTTAGTAGAACAGTTTAAGGACGGGAGAAATGTGGTACTGCTGGTCGACGAGGCGCAACTCCTCCACGGCCCGCAGTTCGAGCTGATCCGTCAGCTAACTAACTTCGAGAGTGCCCGCTCAAAACTCATCCAGATCATCTTGGTCGGACAGAATAACCTGCGGAATAAACTTCGGCTTAAAAAGGCGCTCCTTTCTCGGGCCGCCGCCGTGAGCACGCTCGACCCGCTAACGCCTGACGAAACACGTGAGATGATCGAATTCCGCCTGCGCATCGCCGGCCGCACCACACTTCTCTTCGAGCCTGAGACAATCGCCGAGGTACATCGTTTAACCAAAGGAGTGCCGCGCGAAATCGTGAAGCGCTGCCGGACCGCCCTGATCGTTGCCGCCATGAATCAACTGGATACGATCCCCCCGGAGGCATTAGAGGATGGAGCGTCAGAAACGTAAGCTAAAGGGGATCGCCGACCTCTATAACATAGAGGACGAACGTCAGAGGCGACAGCCTACGCTCGCAGAAGATATAACCCAACAGAATATACCCCATGAGGTTATAACAGAACAGGTCATATCTAATAAGGCGATCTCACCTAACGTATCCCAAGAGGATATACCCCAACAGAACACATCAGAAACTTCAGAAAATACCTCTATTCAACTGTCAGATATTGAAGAAGAAAAGCGAATCGTTGATTCTTCACAGAATATAACCAGTCAGAATACATCCAATCAAAATATATCCCGGCAGGATATATCCATACCGGCTATATGGACACCAGAGTTGATAGACACAGGACGTGGCTACTTCCCTGTCTATAATGATGTTACTGACAGACTGATTCGGGATCTGAAACTCGACGTCTATGAGCAATCGGTTCTGCTGAAGATGTATCGAGAGAGTCGGGGCTGGAAGTCGGACGAGTGCGAGATAAGCCACGCCGAGATCGTTCGTTCGTGCAACATTAGTAAGAGTCAGTCGCAACGCACATTGGCGAGACTCTCTGCAAGGGGTCTCATAGTCAATCTCGGCAGGTCGAAGAGTGGACCGGAGAGGAATCGTTTCAGGGTGCTGCCGGGCGTCCCGATTATACCCCATAAGAATATATTCAGAGAGAATATATTCCGTGAGGGAGATGATGTATTGCCAGAGAATATGGTAGTCGGACAGGATATATTCTCCGGGGATACCAATAAAAACAATTATAAGGAATCTTTAAATACACACACACAGCCAAGTGTGTGTGCGGGTTCTAAGTTCTCGCTTGAGGAATGTAAGCACTTCGCAGAGCACCTTCAAAAGACCGGGCAGGGAATTAATAACCCCGGCGGCTACGCCACCGCCATCTTCCGGTCCGGGGAGGCAGACGCGCAGATCGAAGCCTTCCTGAGAGCGCTCCCCACTTCCGCCCCTTTCAAAGTTGACGACTGCCCCGACTGTGGTGGCTCAGGCTATTTCTACCCGGAGGGCGTGGATAAGGGCGTTAAGATCTGCAAACACGAGAAGCTGAAAGGTGCCGGGTAAAGGTAGAGTCGCCATCGGGCTAGACGCATCGACATCACCGGAAGAATCTTCGCAATGCAGACGCACCTTCTGTTCAGACACAACGAAACCTCCGCGCCAGCCAGGGCACCGGAGAAGAGGGGTGCCGTCTACACGAAGCCATGGGTGACCGAACTCATCTTAGACATGGCCGGTTACGACGCGAGTGGCGACTTGGCAACGAAGTTTGCCGTCGAGCCCGCCGCCGGCGAAGGCGCCTTCCTAGCACCGATGGCCGTAAGGCTCATCCGGTCGGTGCTGTCGAAAGGACGTGAGCCTCTGGAGTGTCAGGGCTCTCTCCTCGCTTACGAGCTCGACCAAGAGAGTGCCGACGTTGCGCGCATCAGGGTTTCGCGTGCCCTGATCGAAGAGGGAATACCAGAGGCTGAGGCGGATACGCTGGCCGCCGGGTGGGTGAGGGCAGGCGATTACCTGGCGGAGGCGGCCGGGCTACCGCGCGCGGACTTCGTCGTCGGAAACCCGCCCTACATCCGTCTGGAAGATGTGCCGGCCGACCTCGCGGGCTACTACCGCTCGGCCTACCGGACGATGAAGGGGCGGGCTGATCTGTACGTCGCCTTCTTCGAGGCCGCCCTGCACCAACTCGTCGAGGGCGGGGTGTGCGCTTTCATCTGCGCTGACCGTTGGATGCTTAACCACTACGGCGGGGAGTTGCGGCGACTCGTCACCTCGAAGTTCGCCGTCGAGGCCGTCGTCGAGATGCACGAGGCCGACGCCTTCGCCTCTGAGGTGAGCGCCTACCCGGCCGTGACAATCATTCGCAGAGACCCCCAGCGGGCGGCCGTGGTCGCCAGCGTCGGCCGTGACGCGGTCGAGGATGGGCGCGCGCTAGCGAAAGGGCTGCAGCTGCGGAGGGGCGGGAAAGTGGCGCGTCTGCCCGAAGGTGCGTCAGCCGCGCGCGTGAGTTCGTGGTTCGTGGGAGATGAACCGTGGCCCTGCACATCGCCCGAAAGGCTGGCGCTGCTCAAAAAACTCGAAGAGAGCTTTCTGCCACTTGAGTCGAAGGAGACGGGCACGAGAGTCGGCATCGGTGTCGCGACCGGAGCCGACAAGGTCTTCATCACGAAGGATGAGACACTCGTCGAGCAGTCTCGGCTCCTGCCGCTCGCCATGGCGTCTGACATCTGTTCGGGCCAATTGAAGTGGGCGGGGAATTATCTGGTAAACCCTTGGGACGAGGACAGGCTGGTCGACTTAGGGCAATACCCACAGTTGAAGGCTTACCTCGAAAGGCACAGGGAGGTGCTTGCGCGGCGCCACATCGCGCAAAAGAACGGGCGGTCGTGGGCGCGCACGATAGACCGGGTGAACTCCGCGCTGACAGGCAGGCCGAAGCTCTACGTCGCGGACATCAAAGACAGGCTCAACCCCGTCCTTGACCGCGGCGAGACCTACCCGCACCACAACCTCTACTTCGTCCAGTCCGACGGCTGGGACCTTGAAGTACTCGGCGGGCTGCTGCTCTCAGATGTGGCGCAGTTCTTCGTCGAGTGCTATGGGGTAAGGATGAGGGGCGGTTACCTCCGCTTCCAGGCGCAGTACCTGCGCCGCATCCGCACGCCCCTGCCGGGCGATGTGACGTCCGAACAGGCCGAACGCCTGAGGCGAGCATTCCGCGCGCGTAATGCGACAGAGGCGACGGCGGCCGCGCTGGAGATCTACGGAGTAGACTGCATCCCTCCGGAGGTACGGGGTGGATATTGATAAGCGCCTTCAGGAAGCCGTGCAGAGTTTCTGGACCGGCCGTGACGCCCAAGCTGATAAGCAGAAGGAAGCGGGGAAAGTTGACGCCGGCATCAGGGGTGCCGTCACTGGCGGCCAGCACATGGGGGCGCTGGAAACGCTCATCGTGGACATCTTGATTGCGGCTGGACTCACCGAGCTGGACATCAAGATCAAGAGTAAGCTCGAACTGCCGGGCTACTACCGTGCGGAGAAGAAGTGGGACCTGCTGGTAGTCTCCAAAGGGCATTTAGTCGCAGCCATCGAGTTCAAGTCACAGGCGGGCGAGTCGATCGGCAACAACGTCAACAACCGTTCGGAGGAGGCAATTGGCACGGCGACCGATCTGTGGGTAGCGTTCAGGGAGGGAAGATTTAAGGACAGTCGTGCCCCCTTCCTCGGGTACTTTTTCCTGCTGGAGGATTTCCCCAAGGTTCGACGTCCCGTGGGCAACAAGGAGCCGTACTTCCCGGTGGACCCGGTCTTCAAAGGCGCTTCGTACACGGACAGATACGAAATCCTATGTAAGAGGCTGGTGCTCGAGCGTCTCTACACGGCGGTCTGTCTCACGCTAGCCACAAGGCCGACTGCCGAGAGGCAGCAGACTGAGATTTCTCACCCTTCACCGGACGTATCTTTCCGAAGGTTGGTGGCTGCGCTGGAAGGGCACGTACACACCTTCCTCAATAGTTAGATAGCTCGCGCAGTTGGCAATATCGCCTATGAGGTTTGCATAACACAAAGGGCGATTATGTTATACAAAACGGTCTTTCTGTATACAGCTTCATCTATAGCAGTTCGCACTTTTAGTGTGGACAACGACTTAAAGTAGCCTGCCGCGCCATGAAAGCCTACTCCTTAGACTTGCGGCAGAAGGTCTTAGCGGCGGCACTGCGCGGCGACCGCACCATCAGTGAGGTGGCAGAGCTCTTCGGCATCGGCACCTCATTTGTCAACAAGCTGCTCGACCTGCACCGGCGCGGACAAGGCATCGCGCCGAAGCCGCACGGCGGCGGCTACCCGGCCCGCCTCCTGCCGCGGCACGAGAAGCTGTTGCGCTCATGAGCCCGGCGACGCCAAGACGCTACGCTCGAAGAGTTGCGCACCCACCTTGAAGAGCAGGCCGGGCTCGCCGTCAGCGTCTCGATGGTGTCGCGGGCGCTTATACGCCTCGACCTCGGGCATAAAAAAAGCCTGGCGGCGGGCGAGCGGAATAACTACAAGCGCGGATGGTTCTGCCGCCGCGCCCGCCGCTTAAACCACCGCCGCCTCGTCTTCATCGACGAGACGGCCGTCAACACTGCGATGACGCGCCGCTACGGCCGGGCGCCGCGGGGCGAGCGGGTGCATGACAGCGCGCCGCGCAACTACGGCACGCACACCTCGGTCATCGGCGCGATGGGGCTGCGGGGCCTGGTGGCGACGCTCACCGTCGAAGGTGCCGTAGACACGCTCTGCTTCGACGCCTACGCCGAGCAGGTGTTGGCCCCGCGGCTGCGACCGGGTGACGTGGTGGTGCTCGACAACCTCACGGCGCACCGGGCGAGCCGCATCGAGGAGGTGGCCGCGCTCAGGTCTTGTGGCTGGCGCCGTACTCGCCCGACTTCAGCCCCATCGAGCGGTGCTGGTCAAAGATCAAGACTTACCTGCGCGGCGCGAAGGCGCGTATAGGTGAAGAACTTAATCGGGCTTTAGCGCAGGCCATCGGGCTTGTAACCAAAGCCGACATCCGCGGGTGGTTCAAGCACTGCGGTTACTCAATCGCACGCAAGTGAGAACCACTATAATTGACTCGCACCGTTAGCGAGGCGAATGAAGCCTTTGCGTTCGAGGCCATCGGTGTAAACCCCCGTCACAGGTTTGAGACCTACGACTCGTCAGCGCCATCCTCTTGTAGATCATCCCACTCATTGACGGTCTCGAAGGCCTTGTCGAGGACTGGGCGGGGCCGCGCATCGTCTGCGGTGCCGATGAAGCCCTCGCGCTCCATGCCGTCGAGGATGGCGGCGGCGCGGCCGTAGCCGATGCGCAGGCGGCGTTGGAGCACGGAGGTCGAGGCGCGCTTCATCTCGCAGCAGATGCGGAGCGCCTGGTCGAACAACTCGTCGCGCTCGCCCGAGCCGCCCTCGCCCGAGCCCGACTCTTCTTCGGACTGCGTGATGGTCTCGTCGTAGACGGGCGCGCCGCCCTGCGCCTTGATGTGCGCGACGATCTTGGCGACCTCGTTCTCGTCGAGGTAGGCGCCGTGGACGCGCAGCAGGCGCGAGGTGCCCGGCGGGAGGAAGAGCATGTCGCCGCGCCCGAGGAGTTGTTCGGCGCCGTTGGCGTCGATGATGGTGCGCGAGTCGACCTTCTGCGAGACGCGGAAGGCGATGCGCGAGGGGAAGTTGGCCTTGATGAGTCCGGTGATGACGTCGACCGACGGGCGCTGCGTGGCGAGGACGAGGTGAATGCCGACGGCGCGCGCCATCTGCGCGAGCCGCGTGATGGCCTCTTCCACGTCCGCGCCGCAGGTCATCATCAGGTCGGCCAACTCGTCGATGATGATGACGACGTAGGGGAGCGTCTTGTGCGGTTTGCCCTCCTCGTCGAAGTCGAGGATGTTGTTGCGGCGTTCGACCTCCGTGTTGTAGCCGTCGATGTTGCGCACGCCCCAGGAGGCGAGCTGCTTGTAGCGCCGTTCCATCTCGGCGACGGCCCACTTCAGGGCGCTGGCCGCCTTCTTCGGCTCGGTGATGATTGGCGTCGCGAGGTGAGGGATGTCCGCGTAGAGGCCAAGCTCCAAACGCTTCGGGTCGATCATGATGAACTTCACCTCGTCGGGCCTCGCCTTATAAAGAATCGAGACGACGAGCGAGTTCAGGCAGACGGACTTGCCGGTGCCGGTCGCGCCGGCGATGAGCAGGTGCGGCATGCGCGTGAGGTCGGCCGTGTAGTTGATGCCGTCGATGGTCTTGCCGAGCGCGAGCGTGAGCTTCGACTCCGACTCGCGGAACTGGCGCGACTCCAAGACCTCGCGCATGAAGATGGTCTCGCGCTCGGGGTTCGGCACCTCGATATCGAGGTGGGGTGAGCGGGGCGGTCTGTCGATACGTATCGACTCTACCTCCAAGGCATGGCAGAACTCATCTGCGAGATCTATGATGCGCGAGTACTTGACGCCGGGGTCAGGCTTGAACCCGTAGGTCGTGACGACGGGGCCGGGGCGGATGTGTTTTATCTGGCCGGTGACGTTGAACTCCTTGCACTTCTCCGCGATGCGCTGCGCGATCTGTAGCAGCTCCTCGTCGGCCTGCTCGCGCGGCGGCGCGGGTGAAGTCAGGAAATCCGTTCTTGGAAATTGGTAATCACCAAAAGTTGTTACAGAAGTTCTTATTATTAAAGACCCATCTTCTGGTGCTAGTCTTTTAATTAAAACTCCTGAGAAGGGGACTAGTTCCGTGCGTCCTGCCGATTGCTCCTCTCCGTGAGCTGAATGAGAGGAATGTCTCAAATGGCGACCGACTTCCGAGGCGTTGTCTGCGTATTGCGTGAAAGCCTCCCCAGCCCTGTCACTTGTCGCCTCGCTGACTCTTGCGGCGGCAGCCTCGTCGGCTTTAGCAAGTCTGCTCAGAACTGCGGCGCGCGCCGCAAGCCATTTCGATGCGCTCGGCTCAAGCCGCAGGGCCTGGTCGTATTCCCGTACGGCCTCTTCCAGCAGCCGTTTGCTTATCTCTGCGTCGGTCTTGCCCGCGTGCTGCGCCAATGTCTCGGCCAGCGCCGCGTGGAGCGAGGCCGCATTAACCCGAAGTTGTATGGCCTCGCGCAAGTGCGCCTCCGCCTCGCCCAACCGCAGGAGCGATAGGTCGATGTCGGGGGCGTTGTCCGCCTCGACCCTCAGAGTCTCGGCGATGTTCCGGTGGGCGTCGGCATTATCCGGGTTCAGGGCGAGGGCGGCCCGCGCCTTCTCCTTCGCAGCCTCACAATAACGTCGCTGCCTCAGAAGGCGCGCCCAGTCCAGTAAAATCTCTGCGCGGAACATGGCAGTGGAGTGCGCACGTGAGTACCATACATGCACCTCTCGGAGTGGGGCGTCTTTGGTCTGCGCGCCCGGGTGGTCGTGTAGCGCGCGGGCCAGGTCATAGAGCGCGTCGTCATAGTTAGGGTTGATGCGCGCTGCCTCGCGCAAGTCTGCCAGGGCACGGCCGTACCACTCCTCATTCTCGGCCCGCGTCGGCTGTTTGCGTGCCCGCGTAAGGAACAGGTCCGCGCGGTCGCGAAGGATGAGTTCGGGCACTGCGTTAAGGCTCAGCGCCTGGTCCAGTAGTCCCGCCGCCTCGGAGTACCAGTGGTCGGCGTCAGCGCTGGCGACGACCCTTGCGCGCGACACGAGCGCCAGCGCCCGCTCGCGGTAGATTTCCCAGTCGGAATCGTCGAGCGCCTGCGCATCTTCGAAGAGTGCATCGGCGAAGGCGAATAACGCTTCAACCTCAGAGTCCTTCCGGCTGCGGTCGTCGTGCGCCTGTTGGGCCTCGGAAGCAACCGTATTCGCCCAGTGAAAATAGGGCGTCGCCGACGCGGGCCAAGCGTTTTTCGCGTCGATGAGGAGTCGATACGCCTCCTCATAAAGTCGGGAGGCTTCGGGCTTCGGGCTTCGGCGTGCGCGTTGCCGGAGCGCAAGTGCGCGAGCCATCAACCGCCCCGGCGAGTCGGGCTCAAGTTGCAGGGCGTCACGGAAGCGCTCGTCCGCGGCCGAGTAGAGCCGCTGCGCCTCCGACTCGTCGCGCGTGACGCGAGCCTGCTCGATCAGCGCCCGCCCGCTCGACTCTAACGCCCAAGCGTAGTCCGGCCGGATTTGTAACGCTCGGTCGAACAGGGATAGCGCCTCCGTCTGAAGGCGTAGCGACTCGGAAGGACTGCGCCGCTTAGCCTGCTGGGTGAGGACGTTCCCGAGCGCGCAGAGCGCGAAGGGGTTCTGCGGGTGGGACTCGGTTGCCTCGTAAAGAAGATGCGACGCGGTGTCGAGGATTTCATCTGCGCCGGCCCCCATCGTCATGACGGCCTTGCCGCGCAGCGTGAGCGCCAGCGTCACCTGACTGTAGACGTGTCCCGGCATAGTCAACAACGCAGACTGTATTTTTTGTTCCGACTCGCGTAGGAGGCGCTCCCGCTGGCCGGGTCTCATCTCCGCATGAAGCCTGAGGGCTTCGCCCCAGTCGGAAAGAACGGTGTGCGCTCCCGGCCTTTCCAACAGCACCGCGGAGAATTTTTCGTACGCATACCCGAACGCTGCATCCACTTCGCTCGCGCCGGCCCGCCGGGCCAGAAAGACGAAAGCCTTCCCTTGCCCCCGCAGGGCGTTGTGGCTGTGCGGCCAGACCTCCAGCGCCTCTTGGAACGCCTGCACCGACTTGTTCATGAGCGTATCAGACTCCGACCAGGTCTGCCTCTGGGCAAGTGCCGAGAGGCACTCGCCCCGGACAACCATCAGGCTTTCTCGATGGGGCCACGTTTTAATCCCCTCCGAGACCCTTTCGACCGCGGCTCTTAGCAGGCTGACCGCCTCCAGACGGCCGGACCGTTCCGCCTGCGCCCTGAGGGCTCTCGCCAACTCTTCGAGAGCCACGGGGTCGTCTGCCCGGCTTGTAAGCGCCGCCTGACAATTGTCGACCGCCATCTGTAGCTTGTCCGCGGCCTGCGTGTTGGGCACGAACTCGGCCTGCAAACGCAACGCCGATGACATCAGGGTGCGGCCCCAGCGGAAGTCCGGGTTGAACTCCAGCGCCTTCCCGATGTGCTCATGGGCCTTCTCGGCCAGTCCCAGCGTCTCGGCCCCGAACTGCTCATACGCCTCGAAGAGATGAAGCGAGCCCAGTTGTGCGAACGTGAACGGGTTGTCGGACTTGAGGGACAGGGACGAGTTGTACTTGTCCACGGCCAGAGCGCAGTAACGTCTGGCCTCCGACCCGCCTCTGCTCCGCGCCTGTGCGGCCATGATGTTGCCCCAAATGTTGAGAGGGCTGAACGAGTGTGGGTATGCCGTGACGGCCTGTTCGAGAGCGCCGAGGGCGCCCGCGTAAAGGCGGTCGGCGTCGTGCCCACGATAGAATTTCGCCCGGTCGGCGAGCGCGGCCGCCAGTCCGCAGAGGGCATTTTCATAGAGCGGGTGGATGGCGAGCGCTTCCTCGAAGCGGGTCGTAGCTTCGGCCAGCATGTCATCTGCCTCCGGACCGTCAGTCTCGCGGTTCGCGCGTTTCAGCAACACGTAGCCCCACTCGGCGAGCGCCGGGTAATAGTCCAGCCGAGCTTCCAAAGACTCCCGCAGCTCCAGAAGAGATTCCTCATACAGCTCGATGGCTTCCGCGCGCACGGCAGCGAGTAAGGCGAGTCGTGACAGCCCCCGGCCGCGTAAAACTTTCGCCAGGTACAACCATTGCTCTGTGTGGAGCGCAGGGTCGCAATAGTCGAGGGCCTGTTTAACTAACTGTTTCGCGCGGGTGTCACTTTCCCACTGTGCTCTCCACAGAAGTATCGCTGCGGCATCGAGGCGGGCCAGTTCATTCTGTTCATCAAGGGCGATGGCCTCCGCACAGAGTTGCTCCGCCTCCCGCGCCATCTCTTCTTGTTCACGCCAAGGCCTCTCGCGTGCTATCCAGCGCAAGCACCGCGCGAGACGGGCGTGGGCGGCGGCTGACTCCGGCGCCAGCGCCAACTCGGCGCGAGCGCGCCGTTCGGCGGCCTCGAACAGTTCCCTAGGCTGGTTAATGATCAGCCAGTCGCCTTGCTCAACTACGTCATCGAGGGTGTGCTGCTGGAGAAGCTTTTGGTCGTCAACGGCTTGGCGTGCGGCCGAGGCGATGCGGCCCAATCTGACATTTTTTAGCCTTTGGTCGGGCCGTGCCGTAATGCTCATTTTGAAATCTCCCCGACTGCGCCGTCGGTGTGGTTCAGATCGGTGATGATTATGCTCTGGTGAGCTGACGCGTCGGCGGCATCCGCCCGTTTGTCATCCGGCGCGTCCAAACCGGTCAGAACACTCGCCAGGTTAGACGAAAGCCAGCCCGTGCCGGCGGTCTTCAGCAGTTTCAGGAAGAGAACGCGGAACGGGTCGTTGACGTGTAGACTGCGCGCGATGTCGGAAGGTTTTGAGGCGAGGATCGATTCGAGCAGGTAGGCCGTAATTCTCGGGCGCGCGGGTGTTCGCATCAGGAGTCGGTAAAGGCAAGAGCGGCTGACGCGCAGGCGGCCGGGGCAGCACAGTACGTCTAAAATGTCACTCGAACTGGCGAGGATAGATATTATTTCAGCCTGGCGAGACCTGGCGAGAGTACGTCTGAATTTCCCGTACCGGGAGACGAACTCGCCTGCGTGGTAGTGTGGCGGAATCAAGCCGTCGCCGTCGCCCGTCCTATTGAGATCGGAGATGGCTCGGACGGCCACGCCTCTCGTCGAGGGCTGCTCAAGACCCGGCGTCAGTAACATGTCTGCCACCTCGACCCTACGAATCGCATCCAAGAACGCCTGGTATAACTCAGTCGCCTCCCCGGTTGTCATTTGCTGCAAGAGTTGACCGTATCCGTCCCCCGCTTTCTGTGCGTCGTGGAAAAGGGCAATGCCGCAGAACGCGGCGCCCTGCCAGTCTTGCTGCGAGACTGATGTGGTAAACGCCAGGGCGACGGCTGGATGCGCTAACGAGGCCAGGACCTGACGCTTTAGTTTGAGGTCGCCGAAGGGGACTGCCAGCGCGGCCTCGATCAGTTGTGGGAGCCCTGTCTCCTGGTTGCTGAGCCGGGTGATTAGTTCTTGGCGGAGACTTTCACGGTAATCGTCATTGAACTGGGGCAGCAGCCACCCCATCAGTGGCTGCACGTCCCCGCTCTTCAACCCGACGACGAAGTCGGCGAGGGCGAGGGGGAGGGCTGCCTTATTCTGTGACTTATTCCTCACCTGCCAGTCATGATGCCTCCCAGTCTGGATGAGGAAGTTGTTGATTCTGACGAATACGGTCGGTTCCGCCGTTTCGAATCGAAACCTTCGGATTCGCAACGTGTCCAGCGCGGCCGTGATGGCGTGCATCCGCACCTCATCCGCGTCTTCGTCTACGTGACGCGCCGCCGAGAGGACGTTCTTTTTAAAGAGTCTGTAATCTTTGCGGTTACCTTTGGTGAGGAGATCGTTCACCAGCGACACCGCTTCGAAGTCCCACTTTTCGAGTTCCACCGCTCGGGTGACGAGGGCTCCGATGACGCGGCGCGAGGCGAGTTCGCCGTCTTCCTTCTGCGGCCGGACGTCATATAACAGCCGCAGTGTCGTGAGGAGCGTCGGCGTACCTATGAGGTCAGGCAGGCGGTCTTCGATCACCTTTTCACAGGCGGTCCAGAAGTCGGGGACCTGCGCCAGCCGCTTAAAAGCGGCCGAGTCGCCGGCGGCGAGCGCCTGCTGCAGTTCATTACCTATGAGTGCGTGCACGACCTCCGAAGGGGCAACGTTGAAGTGGACGGCGGCGATCTGTTTTTTCCAGCTGTCATGGTCAGTCTTGCCCGAGGCGTCTGAGATGCGCGGAAGCATCTCAAGCACGGCCGCGTTGATGAGCGCCGGCTCCTGTGCGCCGGCCGGCTCGCCGCCGGGCGGACGGCCCGTGATGATGTCCAGCACGTTGTCCTTTGTCTTCGGAGCGATGAGCAGGTAGAGCGTAAGAAAGGCTAGAGGGATTTGGTCTTCCCACTGCAAGTAGAGCATCGCCAGTTTGTTGATAAAGAGTTTTATATCGCGGAATGAAGGCTGCGCCGTAAATCTGTCGTAGAGGCGGTAGACGGTAGGCCACTCCGACCTGGTCTTCTCCTCCAGAAATGCCGCCCGAAAGTTATGCTCGAAGAAGTCCCGCCAGCGCGCGACCACCGGCGGCGAAACCCTGAACGTGACCTGAAAAGTCTTGTTGACGAAAGATTCGACGAGCGTCCCCGCCTCATCTCCGGGGGTGTCAGCCGCCCAGAGGCGCCTCAGGGCGGCGGGGTCGAAAGGAGCGATCAACCAGAACTTCGACTTCCACTCGCAGGGTTGTGAGTCCAACTCGAAAAAGATGCGCATGGTGGACCAGAGCGAGATCGCCTTCTGCGCGTCGACCCGGTCGAGATTGTCTACCACGACTATCAGCCGGCGGTTCTTGGACACCAGCACTTGGTCCAGCATCTGACTGAAGACGCGTCGGAAGTCGGTA
>JBEVKV010000389.1:0-9807 GCA_040509515.1 Pyrinomonadaceae bacterium
GCACCCGCCCGTAATTTTTGTGACGCGGCGTTCAAGGGATGTTCGGGGCGGGACGCGCTCCGACGCCTTCTCGATTGAGCAATCGCTTCAGGTCGTCCAACGTCCGGCAGGCGTTTATCGAATCCGCGTCGAGCAACACTTCGAGTTTCTCGCCGCCGCTCTTAAAGACGGCCGGCAGCGGCACGCCCTCGACGCCGTAACGCGCCCTCAACTCGTCCGCGTGCAGAAACTCCGACGGAGCGTCGAGCCCTTCGATGAACCGTTTCCATTCCCCGCGCATGCCGACCGCCGTGTGTGTGAGCACGCAGAGATTGCATTGGTAGGTCTGCGGCGAAAAGATTTTATGCGCCGCGTCGGCGAGGGTGTTGAAGACGCCGCTGTCGGCGTTGTAGACGAAGACGAGCGCGGGCCGCGCGTTTCGAGACGTGTCATCCTCTGTCGGCTTCATCGGCTTGTTAACGTCTCCGAGTGTGCTTCAGCTCGCCGCCGCCACCGCGCCGCCGCAGGACGAGCCCGCGCCCGCCGTGCAGCCGAAGCAGTGTGCGCCGGTCACGACGCGCCGCGCGGCGAGACGCGCCGGGTCGAAGTCCGCAATCGTCTGCGGCTGCCCCGAAGCGACGCCGAGTTCGAGCATCTGGTTGAAGTCGCAGTCGTAGAGCCGCCCCGTCCAGTCAACGCTGACGAGGGTGCGGCACATCAGCCCCTCGACGGTCGCCGGGTTGAACGCCTCGACGAGCTTGCGCATGTAACGCTCCTCGTTGCCCGAGCGGCGCAGGTAGTCGAGGAAGCGTCTGATGGGCATGTTTGTGATGGTGTAGAGGCGGTCGAACGTAACGCCGTGGCGCGCGAGCAGTTCGCGCTTGAAGTCGCGCTCGATTGCGTCTTGCGCGGGCGGCAGGAAGGCCCCGACCGGGTTGTAGACGAGGTTGAGCACAACGCCGCTCCCCGCGCGCCCGTAGCCGACCGCGTTCAGGCGACGGAGCGCCTCGATTGATTTATGAAAGACGCCCGAGCCGCGCTGCGCGTCGGTCTGCTGTTCGAGAAAGTATGGGAGCGAGGAGACCACTTCGACCCCGTGCTCGCGGAAGAACTCGGGCAAGTCCTCCTGCCCCGGCTCGAACATCACCGTCAGGTTGTGGCGCACGATGACGTGCGCGCCCGCGCGCCGCGCCCCTATGACGAGGCGGCGGAACGAAGGATTCAACTCCGGCGCGCCGCCCGTGATGTCGAGCGTGGGGATGCGGAACCGCGCCAGCGCGTCAAGCACCTGCCCGGCCGTCTCAGCGCTCATGATTTCGGTGCGCCGTGGGCCCGCGTCCACATGGCAATGCTTGCACGCCTGATTGCACAGCTTGCCGACGTTGAGCTGTAAAGCCTCGACGCCCGCGGCGCTCAGCGACAGCCCGTGCGCGGCCAGCTTCGCGTCAAAATCGACGGCGGAGTTTGGCGGGGCGTCCGCCACTGCGCGCGCGACGGGCAGGGCTTTCGACATCACATCGAGACCTTGTTGACCGAGTTGTGCGCCTGCACGCCGTGGACGAGCGACGCGCCGCCGCGCAGCGCCGAGGCCATGTGAATCGCCTCGGTCATCTGCTCCATGTTCGACCCGGATTCGAGGCACGACTGCGAGAAGGCGTCGATGCAGTAGGGGCACTGTAAAGCGTGCGCGACGGCGAGTCCGATGAGCGCCTTCTCGCGCCGCGAGAGCGCGCCGTCCTCCTGACACGCCTGATACCATGCCATGAACTTCTCGAAGAGGTCGGGGCGATGCTTGCCGACCTCCGAGAAGCGTCCGAGGTCGTCTTCTTCGTAATAAGCCACTGTGCGATACTCCGTCTTGAACAGGGATGTCGGGTGAAGGATGAAGGATGAAGGCGCGGACGGTCAAGCGGCCTTTGTCAGAAGTCTCTCACCCTTCATCCTTCGTCCTTCGTCAGATTCTTCCATGCGCCCCGTCTGCATTCTGATGGTCAAGGCGCCGCGCGCGGGCGCGGTCAAGACGCGACTCACGCCGCCGCTCGCGGCCGACGAGGCGGCGGCGCTCGCGGCCTGCTTCGCGCGAGACACGCTGGCGTGCGTCTCGCGCGTCGTGCCCGAGGTCGTCGTGGCGTACGCCCCGGCGGACGGTCGTGCGCGACTCGAAGAACTCTTCCAGACCGACGGCTTACACTGGCTGGAACAGCGCGGCGACGGGCTAGGCGAGCGCATCGAGTCGGCCGCCGCGCACGGCCTCGGGCTCGGGGGCGGCCCCGTCGTCATCGTCGGCGCGGACAGCCCGACGCTCCCGCCTTCGTTCGTCGCGCGCGCGGTCGGCGCGCTCTCGGCGTCGGAGACGGACGTTGTGCTCGGCCCGACGGACGACGGCGGCTACTACCTCGTTGGCCTGCGTCAGACGCCGGGCGGCCTCTTCCGCAACGTCGCGTGGAGCACGCCCCGCGCCTACCGGCAGACCGCCGACAACGCCGCACGCGCGGGACTCCGAACGCTTGAGCTTCCGCGCTGGTACGACGTGGACACGCCCGCCGATCTGCTGCGCCTGCGCGACGAACTCCTCGGCGACGAAGAGGCGCGCACGCGCGCGCCACACACCTACCGCCGGCTTCTGTTTCACGCCTCTTCGCTGCCCGCGTCGGCCTGAGCACGACCACGGCGCGACGTAAACCAGCGTCGTCGCCACCCCGCGCCGCCGCCGCGAATCGGCGCGTACATCCGCCCGAGCGTGCGCGGGTGCACGCCGAGCCAGTAGAGCGCCTGAAGCAAAGACCAGCGCGCGAAGGTGAGCGCAAAGCTGCGCCCCTCGAAGCGGCGCGAAGAGGTCTTGACGACGGCGGACAGGTGCGCCACGCGCCCCGCCTTTCGCATACGACGCACGAGGTCGAGGTCTTCAAAGATTGGGAAGTCGCGAAAGCCGCCGAGTCGCTCGTACGCTTCGCGCCGCACGAAGATGCCCGAGTCGCCGTAGCAGAGTCCGAGCCGGCGCAGTTGCGGGTAGAGCCATGTGAGGAAGCGCGCCGCGCTGCCGTTGCCGTCGAAGATGACGTGAAAGTTTCCGCCGACCACCGACGAATCGGAGAGCGCCTCGGTGATGCGCGCGGCGCAGTCGTTTGAAGGGAGCGTGTCGGCGTGCAGGAACCACAGCACGCGCCCGCGCGCCGCGCAGGCCCCCGCGTGCATCTGTCGCCCGCGCCCGCGCCCCGAGGTGAGCAGCTTCACGCCGCGCCCGTTCACGACCTCGACCGTGGCGTCGAGACTCCCGCCGTCAACCACGATCACTTCGGCGCGGCCCGCCGCGCTCAGCAAGGCGTCGAGCGTCGCGCCTATCGAGAGCGCCTCGTTGAGCGTCGGGATGATGATTGAAAGCGCGGGCGGCTCTCCGGCGTGCGAAAGCTTCGCGGCTCGTTCGTCCATCCTGAAAAATCTTCCCTCACGCCCCGACGCGCTCGGGCGTGCCGCCCGTCGGCAACTGCCACGTCGGGCGCTCCTCGCCGAACGGCAGCTTGAGGATTTCCGACAGCCCGACCTCTTCCGGGTCGCGGTAGGCCGGGACGCCGACGATCACTTGCGCCTGCGGCACGTCCAGCCTGAGCGTGCCGTGCAGCCTGTCCCAAACGGTCAGCCCGCTCGACCAGTTCGAGTTCGTCTCCTCCTTCACGACCGAGTGATGTATGCCGTGCATCCGCGGCGTGACGACGACGGCGCTCAGTCGCCTTTCGACTGCGAGCGGCAGCCTCACGTTCGAGTGGTGAAACAGAATCGAGAGGAAGAGGAAGTTCTGCCACGCCGACAGCGCGGCCGGCGAGACGCCGATGAGAAGAATCTGCCCCGCCCTCCACGGGACGGAGAGCATCAGTTCGGCGAAGTGAAAGCGCAACGCGGTCGAGGCGTCGAGGTCGAGGTCTACGTGATGTACAAGGTGGAAGCGCCACAGGACGGGGACGCGGTGCGTGAGTACGTGCCAGAGGTAGAGCGTGTAGTCGAGCAGGACG
The DNA here is from genome assembly GCA_040509515.1 of Pyrinomonadaceae bacterium. GTDB lineage: Bacteria > Acidobacteriota > Blastocatellia > Pyrinomonadales > Pyrinomonadaceae > QHXN01. Next base: position 3,987 of record JBEVKV010000389.1, read on the forward strand.
ACGGCGAGCAGGACTTCGAGCCACGCGGGCAGTCTTAAAAGTTTGAGCAGCCCCCAGCGACGGCGCTCGACCAGCGCCGTCAGCGCGTCGGCCGCGGGCTTCTCCGTCACGCGGAGCGCGGCGGCGCTCACGGCGGCCACGGCGAGGTTGCGCGCCTCGCGCCTGAGCTTGGGCTCGACGGCGCGGCGCAAGGGCTTGCGCCGCTCAAGCCACGCGAGCAGCCCGAACGCCCCGACGACGAGCGGCGCGCTGACCCACGCGGGCACCTTTCGCTCCTTCACTGTAAACGCCTCCGGTGCGCAAAGCTTACCACGCCGTGCGAACGAAATTTCATTCGCTCATTTCGCCCACCCGATGCCGTCGGGCGTCTTCCCCGTCCGAAAAGTGGAGAGCGGCTTTCCGGCTTCGATGTCCACGACGCTGACCGAGTGGTCTTCTGGATTGGTCAGAAAGGCGCGGCGGTCGTCGGCCGAGAGCGTCAGGACTTTCGGGCTTGCGCCGAGTTCGGTTTCGCTAATCAGGCGTCGGGTCTTCGCGTCATAGACCGCGAGTTTTTTTGAGAGCGCGACGACAACCTTTTTGCCGTCGGAGGTCAGCCTGATTCGGCCGGTCTCGGACTCTGTGGTCTTGAGCGTAGCGGTCACCTCGTCGGTGGTCGTGTCAATCACGGCGAGGTCGCGCCCGCTGACCCAGACCTGTCGCCCGTCGGGCGTGATGTCGATGCCGTAGACCGGGTGCTCGAACCGGATGATCTTCACCTCGCCCGTGGCGCGGTCGATGACGCTGACGCTCTTGCCTTCGAGGTTCGGCGTGTAGAGTTTTCGCTCGTCGGGTGTGACTTCGACGAACCAGGAGCCCTGCTGGTCTGTCCTGTATGTCTTGAGAATCTTTCCCGTGTCCGCGTCCAGTTCGAGAATCGTCTGCGAGGGCGCGCACGCGGCCCAGATGCGGCGGCCGTCGCGACTGACTCGTATGTCGTGCGCGGAGTATGAGCCGAGGTCGAAAGTTGCTTTGACTTTTCGACTCTCAAGGTCGACGGCGGTCACGGTCTTTCCGGCGGCGACGTAGGCGCGCCGCCCGTCCGGCGAAACGCGCACCTCGTGCGGGTTCTTGCCCGTGTCGAGCGTCGCCAGAGTTTGAAAAGTAGCGCCATCGACCACGGCGACCTGTGAGTCGCCCATGTGTGCGATGACCAGCACCTGCCCCGCTCGCGCCTGCGTGCGCCGGGTCGCGCCGCCCTTCTCCTGTGCGCGATGCGCCGAGACGAGGGTTAGGAATTGCAGAACACACAATCCAACGATATGGACTCTTTTCATCCTGCCGCGGGGCTCCTTCGATAATTTCGGTAACGCACTTTCGAGAATAGAGGCAGGCACCCCGCACGGCAAATAAAAATGTCGCGAAGCGTCTGTCCGGGGTGACGAGCCGCACGGCCGTGACGCCGTTTCGGCCGCTTAACTCCGCGCGTCGAAAAGTCGGTTGACCCCGTCCGCGCGCGCGGGGTAATGTAATTGTGTCGCCCGCGCGAGTTGTCCCGGGTGACGCGACCTTCCTCACTCACGCGATGTAAGGTTCTTAGACAATCCGACCCGTAAAGTTACCTGATAACCCAAACAACCCTTGAAGGAGTCTGCCGTGCGCCAGAAGTTTGCCAACTCGTTCGCCCTCGCCCTGTCCACACTGCTCTGCCTGTTCTGCTTCGCGACCGCCGCGTCGGGACAGACCACGAGCTTTACGTATCAGGGACGCCTCTCCGACGGCAGCACGCCGGCCAGCGGCGTCTACGACATGAAGTTCAGACTCTACGACGCCGGCGGCAACCCGCAGGGCTCGCCCGACACCGTCACGTTCGACGCCCCCGGCGTGCAGGTGACGAACGGGGTCTTCACCGTACAGCTCGACTTCGGCGCGGCCGCCTTTGACGGCTCCGCCCGCTTCCTTGAAATCAGCGTGCGCGCGCACAGCGCAGACCCCGGCTCGCCGGCCTACACGACGCTCACCCCGCGCCAGCCAATCACCTCGACGCCTTACGCCATACGCAGCCTCTCCGCCGCGTCGGCCGACGCGGCGACGACGGCGACCACAGCAACGACAGCTACAACGGCGACGACCGCGACGAACTTCAGCGGCAGCCTGAGCGGCGACGTGACCGGGACGCAGGGCGCGACCGTGGTCGCGTCCGTAGGCGGCCAGACGGCGGCGACCGTGGCGGGCGGCGCGGCCGCGGCGAACGCGGCGACGGACGCCAACACGGCGGGAGCCATCGTCAAACGCGACGCCTCCGGCAACTTCGCCGCCGGCATCATCACGGCCGCGCTCAACGGCAACGCCGCGACCGCGACGACGGCCGACACCGCGACGACCGCCACGACCGCGACGACCGCCAACGCCGTCAGCGCGTCCGCTGGCGACAGCGTCGTCACGGCCGTCAACGCCGGCAGCTCGTCGGTCACGACCGCGCACGTCTCCGGCGACGTGGAGTTCGCGCCGTCCGCGCAGCAGACGGCGGACACCACCAACCACCTCATCAACCTCAAGCTCGTCAGCACCGACCCGGTCAACCACAGGCTCGGCACGCCGGGCGCGAACGCGCTCATCTCGCTGAGCGCGAGCGGGACGTACCCCGACGACAGCACTCACGACAAGGAGCGCTTCCGCGTCGATAACGACGGCTCAATTCTGTCGGTCGCCGATTACACGGGCGGCATAAACACCACCGCCCCCATCGAGGGCTCGGGCACGCGCTTCATGTGGTACGCGGCGAAGGCGGCGCTGCGCGCCGGCCAGATTAACGGCACGCAGTGGGACGACGCCAACATCGGCCTCTACTCGACGGCCTTCGGCGAGAACGTGCGCGCGCTCGGCGACAACGCCATCGTGGTGGGTAAGAACTCGGTCGCGGCCAACACCGGCACGGTGGCTCTCGGCGAGGGGCACACGGCGACCGGCGCTAACTCGGTCGCGCTCGGCTACGGCGCGTCCACCTCGACCATCGCGGGCTCGCCGCGCACCGGCACGTTCGTCTTCTCCGACCGCTCCGTCCCGCTCACCTACTCGTTCAACAGCACCACCCCCGACATCGGATCGCAGTTCCACCCGACGGTCACCAACTCCTTCAACGTGCGCGCCGTCAACGGCTCCTTCTTCTACACGAACACGGCGCTCTCGACGGGCTTCATCTTCAACAGCACGACCGCGACGATGACGCTTACGAACAGCAAGCTCACGATGGCGAGCGACGGCTCGACGACGCTCACGTCGAACTCCGGCGGCACTGCCGGCGTCACGCTCCCGGCGGGCGGCGGCTCGTGGAACAACCTCTCCGACCGGAACATGAAGGCCAACTTCGCCGCCGTGGACACGCGCGCCATCCTGCGCGGCGTCCTCGGCCTCCCCATCTCGACGTGGAACTACAAGTCGCAGGACGCCTCCGTCCGCCACATCGGCCCGATGGCGCAGGACTTCTTCTCCACCTTCAAGCTCGGCGAAGGCGACAAGACCATCGCGACCATCGACCCCGACGGCGTGGCCTTCGCCGCGATTCAAGGGCTGCACGAAGAGCTGAAAGACCGCGACGCCAAAATCGACGGGCTCCAGCAGCAGATCAGGCAGCAGCAGGAACAGCTCGACGGCCTGAAGAAGCTGCTCTGCTCAAACAACGCCGGCGCGGCCGTTTGCAAGGAAGGCAAGTGAGGGCCATGCGGCACAGTCTTATCGCTGTACTCCTTCTGTCGCTCCTCGTCACGCCGGCGCGCGCGCAGTCCGGCCCGCAGGTCACGCAGTCGTCCGTCGCGGGCGGCGGCGGCGTGAGCACGCAAGGGCCGACGCGCGTCGAGGGTGTGATTGGTCAGTCGAGCGCGGGCTCTTCGAGCGGCGGCTCCTTCACACTCTACGGAGGCTTCTTCGCGCCCGGCGCAGGGGCTTCCGTCCTGACAATCGCGCGCGCGAGCGCGAACCCCACGGTGCAGAACACTTCGGTCGGCTACACCGTCACCTTCAGCTCGCCCGTGACGGGCGTCGACGCCTCCGACTTTCAGTTGACGACCGCGGGGCTGAGCGGCGCGGGCGTGACGGGCGTGACGGGCTCGGGCGCGACCTACAACGTGACGGTCAACACGGGGGTGCCGGCGTCCGCCGGGGCCACGCTGCGGCTCGATGTCGTGGACGACGACACGATTGTTGACGCGGGCGGCGAGCCGATGGGCGGCGCGGGCGCGGGCAACGGCAACTTCACTTCGGGCGAGGTCTACACGGTCAACCCCATCGTCGCCGGCGCGAACAACGCCAGAGTCACAGAGCCCTCGGCGGGCACGACGCCGCTTCAGTTCACGGTGACGCTCTCGTCCGCGGCCACCAACACGGTCTCGGTCAACTACGCGACGGCCGACGGCACCGCCGCGGGCGGTGCCTCGTGCGGCGGCGCGGTGGACTATCAGTCCGCCGGCGGCACGCTCACCTTCGCGGTCGGCGAGCGGATTAAGACCGTCTCGGTCAACGTCTGCGCAGACACCTCGGGCGGCGAGTCGGTCGAGACGCTGCTCCTGAACCTGTCGGGCGCGAACGGCGCGAACATCCAGACGGGTCAGGCCACGGGCACCATCCTTCAGGGCACGGCGGTCAGCGCCATCCTCATCTCGGAGCTGAGGACTTCCGGCCCCGGAGGCGCGGGCGACGACTTCGTCGAGCTTTACAACAACTCGGACTTCGATCAGGACATCAGTGGCTTCGGGGTCTTCAAGATGGGCGCGGACTGCAACGCGACGCCCGTGCTCCTCGCCACGATTCCGGGAACCGTGGGCAGCAACACGACGGTCATACAGGGGCACGGCCACTACCTGCTCGTCGGCTCGCAGTACAGCCTCGCCAACTACGGCGGGACGGGCGCGGCGGCCGGCGACCTGACGCTCTCGTCAGACATCGAGGCCGACCGCAACGTCGCCCTCTTCTCGACGGCCGACGTGGGCAACATCTCGTCCATCACGCGGTACGACGCCGTCGGCTTCGGCACCAACACGGGCGGCGGCGTCTGCGACCTGCTCCGCGAGGGCAACAACCTCCCGGCGGTCTCGGGGAGTGCGCTTGAGCACACCTTCTTCCGCAAGCAGTGCGACTTCGTCGGGGCCGTCGGCTGCACGTCGGGCGGCAACCCGAAGGACTCGAACGACAACGCGGCCGACTTCCTGTTCGCCGACACGATGGGCTCGACCGTCTCGGGCGTCCCGCAGCGGCTCGGCGCGCCGGGGCCGGAGAACATGGCGTCGCCCGTCAGGCGCGACACGACGGGCGTCTTCGCCACGCTCCTCGACTCGACGAAGTCGTCGAGCGTGGAGCCGAACCGCCACCGAGACTTTACGTCGGTGGCCAACGGCAGCTTCGGCACGCTCTCCATCAGGAGGCGCGTGACGAACGTGACGGGGCAGCCCGTGACGCGTCTGCGGTTCCGCATCATCGAGATGACGACCTTCCCCGTCGGCGTGGCGGGCGACGCGGACATGCGCGCCGTCTCGTCGGGCTCGGTCAGCGTGATGTCGATTAACGACCCGGGCACCTGCTCGCCGACGGCGGTGCCGTGCACGCTGACGATTGAGGGGACGACGCTGGAGACTCCGCCCGCGCAGACCGAGGGCGGCGGCTATAACTCGACGCTCTCGGCCGGCACGGTGACGCTCGCGACGCCGCTGGCCAACAACACGGCCGTCAACCTCCAGTTCGTGCTCGGCATCGAACAGCCCGGCAAGTTCCGCTTCTACATCATCATCGAGGCGCTGCCTTAACACGCCCCGACCACACACCTGCCTGAACATGGCGACAGGCAAGCCCG
>JBEVKV010000390.1:0-16424 GCA_040509515.1 Pyrinomonadaceae bacterium
CGCAGCCGCCTGCTGTACGAGTGGAACGAGACGGCGCTCGACTACGCGAGCGACGCGTGCGCGCACCACCTCTTCGAGCGTCAGGTCGCGCTGACGCCCGCCGCGATAGCCCTCGCCCACGGCGACGCCACACTCACCTACGCCGACTTGAACGAGCGCGCCGACCGGCTGGCCTCTTATCTTCGCTCGCTCGGCGTCGGGCCGGACGTGGTCGTCGGCCTCTGCGTCGAGCGTTCAATCGAAGCGCTGGTCGGCCTGCTCGGCATCCTGAAAGCGGGCGGCGCGTATCTGCCGCTCGACCCCGAGTACCCGCTCGACCGACTCTCCTTCATGCTCGAAGACGCGGGCGCGGCCGTGCTGCTGACGCAGGAGAGTCTGGCCGACGAGCTGCCGTCTTACTGGGGGCAGGTCATCTGTCTGGACGCGGATTGGGACGAGATCGCGGCGACGGGCGCGCATGCGGACGAGGGCGAGACCGTCACGCCGGAGAATCTGGCGTACGTCATCTACACGTCGGGCTCGACGGGGCGGCCGAAGGGCGTGATGGTCGCGCACCGCAGTCTGTGCAGCGTCGCGGCGGCGCAGATTAAAGCCTTCGGCGTCGCGGCCGAGGATCGCGTGCTGCAATTCGCTTCCCTCAGTTTCGACGCCTCGGTCTCCGAAGTCTTCACGACGCTCGCCGTCGGCGCGACGCTCGTCAACGCCGACGCCGACTCGCTGCTGCCCGGCCCCGGCCTGCTCCGGCTCCTGCGCGAACAGTCCGTGACAATCGTCACGCTCCCGCCTTCGGTGTCGGCCTCGCTGCCCGCCGAAGACCTGCCGGCGCTGCGCACGGTCATCGCCGCGGGCGAGTCGTGCCCGGCCGACGTGGCCGCGCGCTGGGGCGCGGGCCGGCGCTTCCTCAACGCCTACGGGCCGACCGAGGCCACCATCTGCGTCACGGTTCACGAGCACGCCGACGGCGAGGGGAGACCGCCCATCGGGCGACCCATCGGCAACGTCAAAGTCTACCTGCTCGACCACGACATGAACCCCGTCCCCGTCGGCGTGGCCGGCGAGTTGTGGGCCGGCGGCCTCGGCGTCGCGCGCGGCTACCTGAACCGCCCCGGCCTGACCGCCGAGCGCTTTACGCCCGACCCGTTCGCCGCCGAGCCGGGCCGCCGCATGTACCGCACGGGCGACCTCGCGCGCTACCTCGACGACGGCACGGTCGAATACGTGGGGCGCGTCGATCATCAGGTGAAGGTGCGCGGCTATCGCATCGAGTTGGGCGAGATAGAGTCGGCGCTCGACCAGCACCCGGCGGTGCGGCAGTGCGTCGTCGTCGCGCGCGCCGAGCCGGGCGCGGGCAGCCGTCTGGTGGCGTACCTCGTCGGCGGCGAAGGCGGGGTGCCGGATGTCGGGGAGCTGCGCGGCTTTCTGGCCGAGCGTCTGCCGGACTACATGCTGCCGTCGGTCTTCGTCACGCTCGACGAGCTGCCGCTGTCGCCCAACGGCAAGGTCGACCGCGGCGCGCTGCCCGCGCCCGACGCCTCGCGCCCCGAGTTGGCCGAAGCCTTTACGGCCCCGGCGAACCCGGTCGAAGAGGCGCTGGCCGAGATTTGGTCGCAGGTTCTCGGCGTCGCCGAAGTCGGCGTCCACGACAACTTTTTCCAGCTCGGCGGCGACTCGATTCTCGGCATTCAGATCGTCGCCCGCGCCAATCAGGCCGGGCTGAGCCTTCAGCCGCAGCAGCTTTTCGAGCACCAGACGATTGCACAGTTGGCGCTCGTCGTCGGCACGTCCGCGCCCGTCCAGACCGAGCAGGGCGAGGTGGCCGGCATCGTCCCGCTGACGCCGATTCAGCATTGGTTTTTTGAACGCCGGCTGAGCACGCCGCACCACTTCAACCAGTCCGTCCTGCTCGAAGCGCGGCAGCCGCTCGACGCGACGGCGCTCGGCGGCGCGGTGGCGCATCTGCTGCGTCATCACGACGCGTTGCGGATGCGCTACACGCGCGGCGAAGACGGCTCGTGGCGACAGTACAACGCGCCCTTCGGCGGCTCCGAAGACGCCTTCCGATTCTTCGACTTCAAGGCGCTGCCCGTCGCCGACCAATCCGCCGAGATTGAGCGCGAGGCGGCGCGTCTGCAAGAGGAGTTTGATTTGTCGTCGGGGCCGCTGGTGCGCGCGGCCTTCTTCGACTGCGGCCCGTCGTCGCCCGCGCGCCTGCTGCTCGTCGTCCATCACCTCGTCGTGGACGGCGTCTCGTGGCGCGTTCTGATGGAGGACTTGCAGACGCTCTACGCTCAGTTGAGCGGCGGACAGGTCGTCGAGCTGCCGGCGAAGACGACCTCGTTCAAGCGTTGGGCCGAGCGGCTGGCCGATTACGCGCACTCCGAAGAGTTGACGCGCGAGGCGGAATACTGGCTCGGCGTCGCGCGCGAGGCGACGGGCGCGGCCCGCGTGCCGCGCGATGGCGGCGGCGGCGGCGCGAACACGCTTGAGTCTGCGCGGACGGTGACGGCGGCGCTGTCGGTCGATGAGACGCGTGCGCTCTTGCAGCGAGTGCCGGAGGCGTACCGGACGCAGATTAACGACGCGCTGCTGGCCGCGCTCGCCGACTCGCTCACGCACTGGTCGGGCGGGCGGCGAATACTCATCCAGCTCGAAGGCCACGGACGCGAGGCGGTCTTCGACGACGCGGACGTGACGCGCACCGTCGGGTGGTTCACGTCGCGTTACCCCGTCGTGCTTGAGCGGCGGGGCGAGACGGGCGAGACGCTGAAGGGCGTGAAGGAGATGCTGCGCGCGGTGCCCGGGCGCGGCGTCGGCTACGGCGTGCTGCGTTACATGGGCGAGGACGCGCGCGTGCGCGGCGAGCTGAGCGAGCTGGACGCGGCGGCGGAGGTCAGCTTCAACTACCTCGGCCAGTTCGATCAGGTGCTTCAGGAGTCTTCGCCTTTCGCGCCCGCCAAAGAGTCGGGCGGGCGCACCTACGGCCTCGGCGGCGAGCGCGAGCATGTGCTTGAGATAAACGGGAGCATCGTCGGCGGGCGGCTGCTGATGACGTGGACTTACAGCGAGAACCTGCACGAGCGCGAGACCGTCGAACGACTCTCTGAAAGTTACTCGGCGGCGCTGCGGGCGCTCACCGAACACTGCGCGTCGCCGGAAGCGGGCGGCTACACGCCGTCGGACTTCCCGCTCGCGGGACTCGACCAGCAGGAACTCGACCGCCTGCTCGAAGGCGGGCGCGGGATCGAGGACGTGTACCCGCTGACGCCGCTGCAACAGGGTCTCCTCTTCCACACGCTCTACGCGCCCGACTCCGGCGTCTACTTCACGCAGCTCGTCTGCACGCTCCACACCGACCTCGACGCCGTGGCTTTCAGACACGCGTGGCAGCACGCGCTCGACCACTACCCGGTGTTGCGCACCGCCTTCGCGTGGGCCGGCGCGGAAGAGCCTTTGCAGATCGTCCACCGGCGCGTGAGGCTGCCGTGGGAGGAGGAGGACTGGCGCGGCCTCGGCACGGCCGAGCGCGACGAGCGGCTGGCCGCCTACATCACGGAGAACCAGCGCCGCGGCTTCGACCTCGCGACCGCGCCGCTGATGCGCTGCGCACTCTTCCGCGCCGAAGACGCCACGTACCAGTTCGTCTGGAGCTTCCACCACCTGCTGCTCGACGGGTGGGGGCTGGGCATCGTTGTCGGCGAAGTCTTCGCGGCCTACGACGCGATCTGCAAGGGGCACGACCTGCTCATCAAGCCGAGCCGGCCCTTCCGCGACTACGTGGCGTGGCTCAAACAGCAAGACCTGCCGGAAGAGGAGTTCTGGCGGCGCACGCTCACCGGCTTCACCGCGCCCGTCTCGCTCGGCGTCGAGCGCGTGCCCGAAGGCCCCGAGGGCGAGGGCGACTACGGGACGCTGCGCGTCAGGCTGCCGAAGCAGTCCACCGCCGCGTTGCAGGCGCTGGCGCAGTCTCGCCAGTTGACGCTGAACACGGTGGTGCAGGGCGCGTGGGCGCTGCTGCTCAGCCGCTACAGCGGCGAGGAGGATGTCGTCTTCGGCGCGACCGTCGCCGGGCGTCCCGCGGCGCTGCCGGGCGTCGAGTCGATTGTCGGCATCTTCATCAACACGATTCCGGCGCGCGTCATCGTCGAGGCGCGCGCGCGGCTCGTGCCGTGGCTGCCCGAGCTACCGTCGCGGCAGGTCGAGGCGCGGCACTACGAGCACAGCCCCCTCGCGCAGATTCAGGCGTGGAGCGACGTGCCGCGCGGCCAGTCTCTGTTCGATAACGTCCTCGTCTTCGAGAACTATCCCATCGACAGCGCGGTGAAGAACGCGAGCGGCAGCAGCCTCGTCGTCGGCTCGGTGCGCGCCGTCGAGAAGATGAACTATCCGCTCTCGCTGACCGTCATGCCCGCCGAGGAGTTGTCGCTGCGGCTCTCCTACGACGAGCGGCGCTACGACGCCGCGACCATCGGCCGGATGATGGGTCACCTCGGCACGCTGCTCGAAGAGATGGCCGCCCGTCCCGACGCGCGGCTCGACGAGTTGAGTCCGCTGACCGCGCCCGAGCGCCGCCAACTGATAGGTGAATTCAACGAGACCGCGGCCGACTACCCGCGCGACATCCTCATCAACGAGCTGTTCGAGCGTCAGGCCGCCCTCACCCCGGACGCGACGGCGGTCGTCTCCGGCGACGACTCTCTGACTTACGCCGAGCTGAACGCGCGCGCCAACCAACTCGCGCGCCACCTCCGCGCGCTCGGCGTCGGGCCGGAGGTCGCCGTCGGGCTCTGCGTCGAACGCTCGGTCGAGATGGTCGTCGGACTGCTCGGCGTGCTCAAGGCCGGCGGCGCGTACGTGCCGCTCGACCCTGCGTACCCGACCGACCGCCTCTCCTTCATGATGGAGGACGCGGCCGTCTCGGTGCTTCTCACGCAGGAACGGCTCGAAGCGGAACTGCCCGCGCACTGGGGGCACACGCTCTTTCTCGACGCCGACTGGGAGACCGTCGCCGCCGAGAGCGCGGAGAATCTCGCGCCTTCCTGCGCGCCCGAGAATGCGGCCTACGTCATCTACACCTCCGGCTCGACGGGTCGTCCCAAAGGCGTCGCCGTCGCGCACCGCAATCTGGTGCACTCGACGTGGGCGCGGCTTCTCTACTACGGCGAGCCGGTGGAAAACTTCCTGCTCGTCCCGTCCTTCGCCTTCGACAGTTCGGTGGCCGTCATCTTCTGGGCGCTGGCGAGCGGCGGGGCGCTGACGCTGCCGCGCGAAGGCGGGCAGCGCGACCCGAGCCACCTCGCCGAACTGATCGGGCGGCGGCGTGTGACGCACATCCTCTGTCTGCCGTCGGTCTACGACCTGCTGCTCGGGCAGGCGCGCGCGGGCGAACTCGATTCGCTGAAGACCGTGATCGTGGCGGGCGAAGCGTTCGCGAAACAACTCGTCGAGCGCCACTTCGCGCGCCCCGTGCGCGGCGACCTGTACAACGAGTACGGCCCGACCGAAGGGACGGTGTGGAGCAGCGTCCACAAATTCGAGGCACCGGGGGCGGTGATTCCCATCGGCCGACCCGTGCCGAACGTAAGGCTCTACGTGCTCGACCGCGGCGGGCAGTTGGCGCCGACGGGCATCGCCGGGGAGCTGTACGTCGCGGGCGAAGGCGTCGCCCGCTGCTACCTCGCGCGCCCCGGGTTGACCGCCGAGCGTTTCGTGCCCGACCCGTTCTCGGCCGCGCCGGGCGCGCGCATGTATCGGACGGGCGACCTCACGCGCCAACTCGGCGACGGAACAATCGAGTACCTCGGCCGGACGGACAATCAAGTCAAGGTGCGCGGCTATCGCATCGAGTTGGGCGAGATCGAGACCGTGCTCGCGCAGGCCGCCTCGGTCGAAGGCTGTGTCGTCGTGGCGCGCGAGGACGTGCCGGGCGATAAGCGTCTGGTGGCCTACCTCGTCGCGGCCGACGGCGACGCGCCGCCTACTTCACAACTGCGCGCGCACCTCGCCGGGCGGCTGCCCGAGTACATGATTCCCTCGGCCTTCGTCGTGCTCGACGAGTTGCCGCTCAACGCCAACGGCAAGCTCGACCGCCGCCGTCTGCCCGCGCCCGAGGTCACGCGCGATAGCGTGTCGGCGGGCTTCGTCGCGCCGAGCACGCCAATCGAAGAGGCGCTGTCGGAGATTTGGGAGCAGGTGTTGGGCGTCGAGCGCGTCGGGGTTGACGACAACTTCTTCGAGCTGGGCGGCGACTCGATCCGCAGCGTCCAGATTATGGCTAAGGCGCAGGAGCGCGGCCTCGGCCTGACGCTGCCGCAGGTCTTCGAGCACCCGACCATCCGCGGGCTCGCCCCTCATGTCGTCATGCTCGACGACGCCGAGACGGAAGCGCCCGAGAGCGGCCCCTTCGGCATGCTCTCGGAAGAAGACCGGCGGGCGCTGCCCGCGGGGCTCGACGACGCCTACCCGCTGACCATGATGCAGGCGGGCATGCTCTTCCAGAGCGAGCTGCACCCCGAGACGGCCATCTATCACAGCATCATCACCTTCCACCTGCGCGCCCCGTTCGACGCCGCGGCGCTCAAGGGCGCGGCGCAGCAGATGGCCGCGCGACATCCAATCCTGCGCACCTCCTTCGACCTGACGAGCTGCCGCGAGCCGCTGCAACTCGTCCACGAAGACGCGGACGTTCCCGTCGAGGTGTTCGACCTGCGCGGCCTCGGCGCGGACGAACGGCAGGCCGCAATCGCGGACTGGCTGAAGGAAGAGGAGCTGCGCCACTTCGACTGGTCGCGCCCGCCGCTCTTCCGGCTCACGCTTCACCGGCGCACGGACGAGACGCTGCAATTCACCTTCACCGCGCACCACACCATCATCGACGGCTGGAGCGACGCGCTCTTCCTCACCGAGCTGTTCCGCCGCTATCTGGCGCTCGCCGCCGGCCGGCAGGCGCCGGACGAGCCGACGCCCGCGGCGCTCTTCCGTCACTACGTCGCGCTGGAGCGGCAGGCGCTCGCGTCCGAGGAGTGCGGCCAGTTCTGGGCGCGCAAGCTGGCCGACCGCACGGTGACGCGGCTGCCGCACCGGGACGACGCGCCCGGCGAGGACGACGGCCCGCGGTTCAAACGTCTGCGCGCGCCCGTCACGCCGGAGGTGGCGCGCGGCCTGAAGGAGCTGGCGCGCGGCGCGGGCGTGCCGATGAAGAGCGTGCTACTGGCGGCGCACCTGCGCGTGCTCAGCCTGCTCGGCGGGCAGCGCGACGTGCTGACGGGCGTTGTCTGGAACGGGCGGCCCGAAGCGCAGGACAGCGACCGCCTCATCGGCCTGTTCCTGAACACGTTGCCGTTCCGCCTCCGGCTCGCGGGCGGCTCGTGGGGCGACCTAGTGCGCCGGACGTTCGAGGCCGAGCGCGAGATGCTGCCCTACAGAAGATACCCGCTCGGCCGTTTGCAGCAGCAGGCGGGCGGCGAAAACCTCTTCGACGCGTGCTTCAACTTCACGCACTTCCACATCTACAACAGCTTCGAGAGCTTCGCCGAACTCGACGTGCTCGGCGTGAACAGCGTCGTCCAGACCAACTTCACGCTGATGGCCAACTTCAACATCAACACGGTTGACGGGGGCATTGACGTTGACCTCGGCTTCGACCTCGCGCGGCTGAGCGACGAGCAGTGCGAAGCCATCACGGGCTACTACGCGCGCACGCTTGAGGCGATGGCCGCCGATTCGTCCGCGACCGTCGAGGAGGAGGCGCTGCTGTCGGAGGCCGAGCGCCGCCGCCTGCTCGTCGAGTGGAACGACACGCGCGAAGAGTTCCCGCTCGACCTTTGCTTCCACGAACTGTTCGAGCAACAGGCCGCGCGCACGCCCGACGCCGTCGCCGTCAGCAGCGGCGCAAGACGACTGACCTACCGCGAACTGGACGAAGCGGCCGAACGCGCCGCGCGCGTCCTCGCGGTCGAAGGGTGCGGCGACGAGTCGGTCGTCGCCGTCCTCGCCGAGCGGGGCGTCGACCTGCTGGTCGTGATGCTCGCCGTCTTCAAGGCCGGGGGCGTCTACCTGCCGCTCGACCCGCTGCACCCGGCCGAGAGACTCCGGCAGGTGGTCGAACAGAGCGGCGCCGCGCTCGTGCTCGCCGCGCAGGAACACGCCGAGACTTTGGCCGGCGCGGTCGAAGGCGCGCGCGTCCTGTCAATCGCTGAGTTGAACGCGAGGGGCGAGTCCGCCCCGGCCGACGCCGCGCGCCGGCGCGTCGAGCCGCGGCACGCGGCCTACTGCATCTACACGTCCGGCTCGACCGGCGTGCCGAAGGGCGCGGTCATCGAACACCGCGGCATGCTCAACCACCTGTTGGTCAAGGCCAAAGACTTGAGTCTCACCGCCGAAGACACGGTGGCGCAGACGGCTTCGCAGAGCTTCGACATCTCCGTCTGGCAATTCCTCGCGGCGCTGCTCGTCGGCGGGCGCACGCACGTCGTCGAAGGCGACGCGGCCAAAGACCCGCGGCAACTGTCGAAGGAGGTCGAGTCCGAATCGGTCACGATTCTCGAAGTCGTGCCTTCGTTGCTGAGCGTGATGCTGAGTGAGGCGGCGTCCGCCCCGCGCACGGACGCTCTGCGTTGGCTGCTGGTGACGGGCGAGGCGCTGCCGCCGGAACTCTGCCGCGGCTGGCTCGACCTTTATCCGGAAGTGCCGCTGCTCAACGCCTACGGGCCGACCGAGTGCTCGGACGACGTGACGCACCACCGTATCGCGAGCGCGCCCGCGGCCGGCGTCGCCGTGATGCCCATCGGGCGTCCCGTCGCCAACACGCAAATCTACATCCTCGACGAATCGTTGCGCCCCGTCCCGGCGGGCGTGCTCGGCGAGATTTACGTCGGCGGCACGGGCGTCGGCCGCGGCTACCGGCACGACCCGCTGCGCACGGCCGAAGTCTTTCTCCCCGACCCGTTCTCGGCCGAGGCGGGCGCGCGCATGTACCGGACGGGCGACCTCGGGCGTCACCAATCGGGCGGCGAGATTGAGTTTGCCGGGCGCGTCGATCATCAGGTGAAGGTTCACGGCTTCCGTGTCGAACTCGGCGAGATAGAGTCGGCGCTGGCCGGCCACGAGTCCGTGCGCGAGGCGATCGTGCTCGCGCGCGAGGACGGGGGCGCGGACAAACGTCTCGTGGCGTATCTCACGCCGCGCGCGGGGGCGGAGGTCGTCGTCGGCGAGCTGCGCGACTACGCGCGAAAGAAACTGCCCGAGTACATGATTCCTGCGGCCTTCGTCGTGCTCGACGAGCTGCCGCTCAACGCCAACGGCACGCTCGACCGCCGCGCGCTGCCCGCGCCCGAGGCCGACGCCGCGCGCGCGCGAGTGTACGACCCGCCGCGGACTCCCGCCGAGCAGGCCGTCGCCGACATCTGGGCCGACGCGCTCGGGCTGGAGCGCGTCGGGCGCGACGACGACTTCTTCGAGCTAGGCGGCCACTCGCTGCTCGCCATCATCATCATCTCGCGCCTGCGCGAAGTCTTTCACACCGACATCCCGCTCAGAATCATCTTCTCCGGCAGGCCGACGGTCGAGGGGCTGGCGCGTTCAATCGAAATCTACCAGATCGCGCACGCCGACGAACAAGACTTGGCGGCGCTGCTCGAAGAGGTCAACCGTCTGTCGGAGGGCGAGGCGAGGTCGCTGCTCGCGGGCGACGCCGACTCGACGTAACAGGTGCCCCGAAGAACCGCGCCCCCTCACGGTCGCGCGGTACAAGGGAGGTAGTAAGAGGAAATGAAAATTCTGCTCACCCAGAACGGCGGGTACTTCATCAGCACCGTCGGGAGCTTTAAGGCGAACCGGACGCTACTGCGGGGGCTGGCCGGGCGCGGCTGCGGCTGCGCCGCTGTGACGAGGGAAGACTTCGGAGAGCTGCGTGCGCGCGGCGCGGAGGCGGCAGCCGGAGCCGAAGTCGTCAGGCTCTGTCACGAAGGCGTCGAGCTGCACGCGGCGCAGAACCGTTACCGACAGGCCGTCCTCCTGACCGAAGTCATGCGCGCGTTTGAGCCCGAGGTGACGCTCGTCTCCGAAGAGGGCTGCATCCTGCTCGAAGCCGCGCTCGAAGCGGGCGCGTCGTGCGTCGTCTACGTCTCGCACAGCGCGCAGGATTTACCCTTCGGCCCCGAGGCGCGCGTGCCCAGCACGGTCAAGACCGGGCTGCTGCGGCGTGCGTCGGCGCTCGTCACCGTCAGCCGGTACATGCGCGACTACATCAAGCGCTGGGGCAACATCGACGCGCGCGTCCTCTACTTCCCGGCCTACGGCACGAAACTCCCGCCCGCCTACGGCGACTTCGGGCGCGGTTTCGTCACGATGGTCAACCCCTGTGCCTACAAAGGCATCTCTATCTTACTTGAGCTGGCGCGGCAGATGCCGGAGGTGGCCTTCGCCGCCGTGCCGACGTGGGGCACGACCGACGAAGACCGTTCCGCACTGGGACGACTGCCCAACGTGCGATTGCTCCCACCGGCCGAGAGCATCGACGAAATCTTCGCGCAGACGCGCGTCCTGCTCGCGCCGTCGCTGGCCGGCGAGGCGTTCGGCCAGATCGTCGTCGAGGCGATGCTGCGCGGCATCCCCGTGCTCGCGAGCGAAGTGGGCGGGTTGCCGGAGGCCAAGCTCGGCGTCGATTACGTGCTGCCGGTTCGCCGCGTCGAGCCGCACGCGGGCGACGGCGACATGCACTTCCGCCCCGTAGTCCCCCCGCAGGATGTGACCGACTGGGTGGCGACGCTGCGCCGTCTGCTCTCCGACTCCGAACTCTACGCGCGCGTGTCGAGAGACTCGCGCGCGGCCGCGGCCGGCTTTGTCGCCGAGAACGGCGTCGAGAAGTTTGAAGAATTTTTCGAGACCCTCGCGCGGCCCGCGCGCGCCGAGGGAAGGGAACATCATTTGACACAGGACGACCAACTCATCGGACTCTTAAACAGCCTTTCGCCCGAGAAGCGCGCGCTGCTCTCCCGGCGGCTGAAGGAGCGTGCGCGCCACGCGCCGGCCCCGGCCGCGGGTCTCGCGGGCGTACGCACGGCACAGCCGCGTACGCCGCTCGTCAACCTCCAACCCGAAGGCGCCGGCACGCCCTTCTTCTGCGTCCACCCGGTCGGCGGCAACGTCATCTGTTACGTCGAGCTGGCCCGCGCGCTCGGCAACGCCCGTCCCTTCTTCGCCCTTCAGGCGCAGGGGCTCGAAGACGGGCAGCAACCTTTCGCGCGCGTCGAAGAGATGGCGACGCATTACGTCAACGCGATACGCGCCGCGCAGCCGCGCGGGCCGTACCTTCTGGGCGGGTGGTCTTTCGGCGGGGCGGTGGCGTTCGAGATGGCGCAGCAGTTGCGCAAGAGCGGCGAGCGCGTCGCGCTGCTCGTCCTGATCGACAGCAGGCCGCCGAGGGCCGAAGCGGAGCGCGACGGCGGCGACGGCGACGCTTCGGCGCGGGCGGTGTTCTCGTTCCTCTCCGACCTGCGCGGCCTCTACGGCGCGCACTTTCAGGTGTCGTACGACGAGCTGCGTCCGCTGAGCGGCGAAGAACAGTTGGAGTACGTCGTCCGGCACGCCGTCCGCGCCAAAGTCTTTCCGTCGGACACGGGCGGCGAACAGGTGCGGCGGCTGCTCCGCGTCTACACCGCCAACGTGCGCGCCGCGGGCGAGTACGCGCCGCAACCCTACGACGGCGACGCCGCGCTCTTCACGCCCGGGTTGGGCGGCGGCGGCCGGCAATCAAACGGCGACGACCGGTCGGCGGAATGGGGGCGGCTGCTCGAAGGCCCCTTCGCCGTCCACGGTGTCCCCGGCGACCACTACACGATACTGACCCGGCCCGCCGTCGCCGAGCTTGCCGCAGAGCTCGGGCGTCTACTCGACGGGGCGGGCGCTGACGTTCCGCGCGACGGAGGAGGAGTATGAACGGCAAAGAAGTTTATCTCAGACAGAACGTGATGGCCGAGCCGCTGATCAACCAGTGGTACGCGTGGGCGTATCTGGTAGCGCCCGCCACCGCGGCGATGTACATCGCCAACTCGCACCTCAAGATTTTGCAGTCGTTCGTCTCGTCACCGCAGATTCACATCTCGGCGCTGAAGAACCCGATGATGAGGGGCGGCCCTTTCATCAACTTCGACGCGGGCAAGGTGCCGCAGGTGAGGGCGCTGCTGGACAAGACGACCAAAGAGCAGTCGCACATGCTGGAGTTCGCCGCGGCGGTGCAGACCTTAAACGGCGTGCTCGCCAACGAGGCCGACGGCTCGTCGCTCCTCAACTTCTACGCGCGGACGCCCGAGGCGCTGCGCGGCTACGTCGAGCTGGTCTACGACCTGAACAACCACCCCTCCGTACGCTTCATCGAGGGGCTGCTCTACCGCAGCCGTTATTACAACCAGGCCGCGCAGAGCATCTCGCTCTCGCTCATCGAAGGCGACGAGCGCCCCTTCACGCTGAGCAACCCGAACCTCGGCGGCGAAGGCCGGCTGCACCTGCCCGTGCCCTTCGCCTCGAAGGCGCTGGACGAGCTGTTCAAGATGAAGTTCGAGCCGCGACCCTACGGCTACATCTCCGAACTGCTCGGCGTGCGCGAGGAGGACAACGAACTCTTCTCGACCTTCTTCACCGAGGAGGAGCCGCGCAAGCCCGAACGCTATTCCGGAGACGGCGTCCGCGTCCGCTACTTCGGCCACGCCTGCGTGCTCGTCGAGTCCAAAGAGGTGAGCGTCCTCTCCGACCCCGTGCTCAGCTACCGCTACCCCTCGGACATCTTCCGCTACAGCTACGACGACCTGCCGGACGTGATCGACTTCGTCGTGCTCACGCACAACCACCAAGACCACTGCATGTTCGAGACGCTGCTCCAACTGCGTCACCGCGTGAAGACGGTCATCGTGCCGAAGAATAACGGCGGCGGGCTGGCCGACCCGTCGCTCAAGCTCGTCCTCCGCAACATCGGCTTCGACGACGTGCGCGAACTCGACGAGATGGAGACCATCGAGTTTCAGGGCGGCTCGGTCACGGGGCTGCCGTTCCTCGGCGAGCACGCCGACCTCAACGTCCGCACCAAGCTCGCGCCGCTCGTCCGCGTCGCCGACAAGTCCGTCATGTTCGCCGCCGACTCGAACAACATCGAGCCGAGACTCTACGAGCACGTCCACCAACTCGTCGGCGACGTAGACATGCTCTTCATCGGGATGGAGTGCGACGGCGGGCCGCTCTCGTGGCTCTACGGGCCGTTCATGACCAAGCCGCTCCAGCGCAAGCAGGATCAGTCGCGCCGTCTCGACGGCTCCGACTATGAAAAGGCCATCGACATCGTCGACCGCCTCAACCCGAACAAGGTCTTTGTCTACGCGATGGGGCTCGAACCGTGGCTCACCTACCTGACCTCGATCCAGTACACGCCCGAGTCGCACCCGATTGTCGAGTCGGACAGGCTGGTCGAAGAGTGTCGCCGCCGCGGGCTGGAGTCGGAAATCCTCAACGGCCACAAGGAGATTTTTTGAGCCGCCTTCAGTCCCGCCCACAACCTCCGCCGGCGAACTATTAAGAAATTAATTGACGGGCGCGCCGGGGCGTGCTAAAACGGGCAAGTATTAATCTCTTAATAGTTCGCGGCCGGAGGCGTTGAAGACAGGTGAGAAAAAAATCGGCGCTGTTGACGGACGCGGAGTTTCGCCTGATGGAAGTGCTCTGGGCGAAAGGGGCCGCGACCGTCGGGGAGGTGAAGGACGGGCTGGCGCAGGAGTCGCCGCCGGCCTACAGCACCGTGCTGACGACGCTCCGCATCATGGAGCGGAAGGGCTTCGTCGAGCACACGAAAGAGGGGCGGGCCTTTATCTACCGCCCGCTGGTTGACCGGCAGAACGCCTGCCGCAGCGCGGTCAGGCATCTGGTCGGCCGCTTCTTCGACGACTCGCCCGAGCTGCTGGTGCTCAACATTCTGGAGCACGAGCAGGTCGAGGCCGAGGAGTTGAAGCGGTTGAAGGCGTTGATCGAGGCGAGCGAGTGAGGTGACGGATGGAGACGGCGCTCAACTCATTTGAAGTTTTCGCGCGCGGCGCTGCCGGGGCCGTGCTGAACGGACTCTGGCAGGGCTTCGTCCTCCTGATTCTGGTCTGGCTGCTGCTGCGCCTGAACGGTCGTCTGAACGCTGCCACGCGCTACCTCGTCTGGTGCGCCACGCTCGCGCTCGTGGTCTGCTTACCCTTCGCCGCCGCGAACTTTGCCGGAAGCGACCGCGCGGCGACTTCCCAAGTACACACGCGCGACGGACACGCGGCGACGACGGACGCGGGGCAGGAGCGCGGCCGTGTGTCGTTGGTCGAGCTAACGTTGCCCGCGTCGTTGTTCGGCGGTTGGTGGGCGGCGATTCTCGTCTGCGCGTGGGTTCTGGCGTCCGCGTTGATGACGGCGCGCGTGCTGCGCAGTTACGCCTCTTTGCGGCGCGTGAAACGCGGGGCGACACCGCTCGGCGGACGGCATCAACTGGAACTGGATCGTTTGCGCGCCGTCCACGGCGTGCGGCGGAAGGTGGTCTTGCTGAGTTCAAAGGAGATTTCGGTGCCCCTGCTCGCGGGGCTGCGCGGGGCGGCGATTCTGATTCCCGAAGGATTACTCGGACGGCTGTCGGATTCTGAGTTCGAGCAGGTAGTCCTGCACGAACTGGCGCACGCGCGACGGCGCGACGACTGGACGAAGTTCGCGCAGCGGCTCGCCGAGGCGCTGTTTTTCTTCCACCCCGCGGTGTGGTGGCTCGGCCCGCGCCTCGACATGGAGCGCGAGGTGGCCTGCGACGACTGGGTGATCTCGCTGACGGGGCAGCGCCGGCAGTACGCGTTATGTCTCGTGCGGCTCGCCGAACTGCTCGCCGCCCCGCACGCGCCTTCGGTCGCGCCGGGCGTGGTGCGCGCCCGGCGGCAGGTGACGCGCCGCATCGAGCTGCTGCTCGACAAGATGCGCAACACGAAGCCGCACCCCTCACCGCTCTACAGCGCGGCGCTGCTCGTGCTGCTGACGGCGGCGGCCTTCCAATGCGCGCGGAGCCTGCCCGTCATCGGGCTCAAAGCCTCGACACATCCGCGACGCGAGTCGAACGCCGTCGCGCAGGCGCGCACGACGCACCTCGCCGAGCAACAGGCGGCGACCGGCGCACCGGCGGACGCCGCGACGGGCGATGCGCAGGAGGCTGACGAAGTGAACGGCGGCGGCAGGGGACGCGCGGCGGATGCAGAGGCGGACGGGAGAATCGTGCAACAGTCGATGCGGCCGGGGCTGCGTGAGATAGAGCGGCAGCATTCCGCCGCCGTGTCGGCGAGGATAAGTGCGATAGATAGAAAAGCGCACGCGCTGCTGGGCGAGGAGATGCACGAAATCATGCGGCTCGGCGAAGCGGAGTCGGAACCGCAGAAGCGCGCTCTGGAACGGAAGATGAAGGAGAAGCTTGGAGACGAGATGCGCGAACTCGAAAGTTACGTCTCCGCGAACATTGTCCCGCGCGTCGGCGAGCTTGACGCGCGCGCGCGCCGCGCGGCGGCGGAGTCAGGCGACGAAGCGACGAGGTGAGACGCGCGGAATGATACCGCGCAGGCGCGTCGAACGCGTGTCATGGCGGGCGGAACTTATTTACTCTCCTCACATTCTCAACGGACGGGGTACAGGAGGTACTTTCATGAAGGGTAGAGCATTAGTCCTGACGGTGTTGGTGGCGACGGCGGCGGGTGCCGGCGCGCTGTACGGAGGCGCGGGCGGTGCGCGGGGTGTCGTGTTAGCGGCACAGTCCGACGTGTCTCAGAAGATCAAGGAGTTGTCTTCGGCGGACGCAACGCGTCGCGCCGCCGCCGCTTGCGCGCTCGCGAGCATGGAGACGCCGCCCGCCTCGGCCGTCCCTTCCCTCGTCCGACTTCTCTCGGACGACGCCGCGGTGAATCCCGAGCTGATCTGTTACCGCGGCATAGAGCCTTCGACGGGCGGCGAGTTCGAGGGGCTGCGAAAGCCTTCGCCGGGCGAAGCGGCGACGCAGGCGCTCATCGCCATCGGCGGGCCCGCGGTCGAGCCGCTCATCGAGGCGCTCAAAGACAAGCATCCGCAGGCGAGGAAGAACGCCGCGTGGGCCTTGACCGAAATCAGGGATGACCGCGCCGCCGACGCGCTCGTCCGGGCGCTCGGCGACGAGACATGGCAGGTGCGCGCCTTCGCCGCCATGGGACTCGGCGAGCTGAGGAGCGAGCAGGTGGTGGGGCCTCTGGTCGCCGCGTTCGAGAGCGAGAAGAACCCGCAGGTGCGTTGGTACGCGGCGGCCTCGCTCGGGCAGTTCCGCGACCCGCGCGTGGTCGAGCCGTTGATCGCCGCGCTGAGGGACGGCGAGCCGCGCGTCCGCGCGTACGCGGCGGCCTCGCTCGGGCAGGCGGGTG
>JBEVKV010000391.1:0-5839 GCA_040509515.1 Pyrinomonadaceae bacterium
CGCCATCTCCTCGCCGAGCGCGCCGAGCCTCCGTTCGACGATGGCAATCTCCTCTTCGACGGCCCGCGGGTCACGGCCGCCACCCTTCTTCTTCGAGTCCTTCCCGCTGCCCTTCTTCGCGGGGGTGCGGGGCGCGGCGGCCGGCACTTCTACGCTCGGCGCGGGCTTCACCTGCGCGGCCTTCGCCGCCTGCCCCGACGCGCGCAGCTCGGCCTTCCAGTCGTGGTACTCGGTGTAGTCGCCGTCGTAATGCTCGGCCAGCCCCTCGCCGTCGAGCGCGAGTATCTGCGTCGCCACCTTGTCGAGGAAGTAGCGGTCGTGGCTGATGGTGATGATGGTGCCTTCGTAGGCGTCGAGCGCCTCTTCCAGCGCCTCGCGCGAAGGGATGTCGAGGTGGTTCGTCGGCTCGTCCAAAACGAGCACGTTGACGTTCGAGTAGATGAGCTTCGCCAGCGCGAGCCTCCCCTTCTCGCCGCCCGAGAGGTCGCGGACGTGCTTGTAAACGTCGTCGCCCGTGAAGAGGAAGCGCGCGAGGAAGCCGCGCAGCTCGCCGGCCGTCGCCGAGGCGGGCGCGACACGCCGCAGCTCCATGATGATCTCGTTGCGGTCGTCGAGGTCGTCGAGCTGCTGCGCGTAATAGCCGACCGTGACGTTCGTGCCTAAGCGAATCTCGCCCGCGAGCTGCGGGAGTTTGCCGAGCACGGTCTTGATGAACGTCGTCTTCCCGGACCCGTTCGGGCCGATGACGCCGAGGCACTCGCCGCGCTTGAGGACGAAGTTGATGTCGGAGGCGAGCAGCTTGCCGGGGTAGCCGACGGCGGCCTCGGCCACGGTCAGGACGTAGGCGCCCGCGCGCTCGACCTTCTGCAACTGGAAGTTGCCCTGCGGCGCGTCCGGCCGGATGGCCTCGACGCGTTCGAGCTTCTGGAGCATCGTGCGGCGCGACTTGGCCTGCTTGGTCTTCTGGCCGGCGAGGTTGCGCCGGATGAACTCCTCGGTCTTGGCGATGAGGTGCCGCTGGTTCTCGTAGGCGCGCATCTGAATCTCGCGCCGCTCCTCGCGCTCGACGAGGAAGGCCGAGTAGTTGCCCGTGTAGCTGACGGCCTTCCCCAGTTCGACCTCGACGATGCGCGTGCAGGCGCGGTCGAGGAAGTAGCGGTCGTGGCTGATGATGACGTAGGCCGACTTGTAGGAGGCGAGGAACTCTTCGAGCCACTCGACCGCCGCCACGTCGAGGTGATTCGTCGGCTCGTCGAGCAGCAGCACGTCGGGCTCGGCGAGCAGCAGGCGCGCGAGGCCGAGGCGGTTCTTCTGCCCGCCCGAAAGAATCTCGCACGGCGTCGCCCACGTCTCGCGCTCGAACCCGAGACCTTGCAGGATGGACTCCGCGCGCGCCGCGTACTCGAAGCCGCCCTGCCGCTCGAACTCGTGCTGGAGGTGGCTGTAGCGTTCGAGCACCGCGTCGAGGTCTTCCGGGGCCTCGGCCATGCGGTGCTCAAGCTCGTGCATCTCGTGCTCGATCGACTGGAGCTGGCCGAAGGCCGCGAGCGCGGCCTCGTGGACGGTCGTCCCCGGCTCGAAGTCGACGTGCTGTTCGAGCAGGCCGAGCTTTACGCCGCGCGCGCGCACCACGTCGCCGCGGTCGGGCGTCTCCTCGCCGGTGACGAGCCGGAAGAGCGTCGTCTTGCCCGCGCCGTTGCGACCCACGAGCCCGACGTGCTCGCCCGGGTTGACCTGCAAAGAGGCTCCGCGCAGAACGTCCTGCGCGCCGTAAGACTTGTAAGCTTCTGTCAGTCGGAAAAGCATAAAACGCTTCCGCCAAAACCTTCTTCGTTTCCACGCGACTGAA
Source organism: Pyrinomonadaceae bacterium (assembly GCA_040509515.1). Taxonomy (GTDB): domain Bacteria; phylum Acidobacteriota; class Blastocatellia; order Pyrinomonadales; family Pyrinomonadaceae; genus QHXN01. The sequence goes on from JBEVKV010000391.1 coordinate 1,850, forward strand.
GCGGGCGCAAGGGCTTCGCGGCTCGCGCGCGGCCCCGCCCGCTTCAGTTTTCATGTCGGCGCCGCACGTTCGGCGGCGTCCGCGTCCTTACTTCTTCGGCGTGCCCGCGCCCGCCGGGCTCGCGGCGTTCGACGTGGCCGCGGGGCTCGCGGCCGGGCTCGCCGTCGCGGCCGGGGTGGACGCGGGGGTGGACGAGGCCGCCGGGGTCGTCGCCGCGGCGGGCGTCGAGCCGGCCGTGCCCGGCGCGGCCGGCTGGTTGCCGCCGAGCAGGCTCGGGTCATTAATCAGATTCCGGGCCAGGTAGTTCTCAATCTTCGCCTCGTTCATGGCGACGACGCGCAGCGCCTCGCCCAGAACTTTCTGCCGCTCGCTGACCAGAAGCTGCTTGATCTGGTCGCGCACCCCGGGCGTTTCGAGCGTCTGCGGCTCATTCTGCAAACGCCTGTCGGTCAGCTTCAGGATGATCCAGCGCCCGTCCTCCATGCGAAACGGCGGGGTCACGTCGCCGGGCCTCATGCCGCCGAACAGGCCGGAGACCACCTCCTGCGGCAGCCCCGACTGCTTGAGGCGCGCGTCATCCCAAAAGCCGAAATCGCCGCCGCGCACCAGGCTCGGGTCTTCGCTCCGCTGGCGGGCCACGGTCGCGAAGTCCGCGCCGCCGCGTAGCTGCGCGTAGACGCTGTCGATCTTCGTCTTGGCCTCAAGGTCGCTCTTCGCGTCCTCCGAGAGCTGCCCGCGGCTGTCGGACGGGTCGGCGGCGATCATCGCCAGCGCCACCCCGCGCGGGCTGACGAAACGCTCCTTGTTGTTGTTGTAGAACGACTCGACCTCGGTGTTGCTCACGGTCACGTTGCTGACCGTCTTCTCCAGCAGTTTTTGAATCGCGAGCTGCTTGCGTGCGACCTCGCGCAAGTCCTGCTCCGACTGACCGCTGTCCTTGAGCATCTTCTGATACTCTTCCTCGGTCATGTTGTTCTCGCGCTTCTGCCCGTTGATGGCCTGCGTCACCTCGTCGTCTTTGGGCAGGAGCTGCTCCTTTTCGGCGCGCTGAAAGAGGACTTCCTGCTGGATCAGGCTGTCGAGCGCCTGAAGCCGCGCGGTCGCGAGTTCCAGCGGCATCATTTTGCCCTGCTGCCCCCCGGTCTGCTGGCTGATGATTAAATCGACCCGGCTGAGCGCGATGTCCTTGCCGTTGACGGTGGCGGCCACGTCCTTGCCGCCGGCCGCGCCTTTGGAGCCGCACGCCGCGCTGGCGAGGGCGAAGGCCGTGACGAGGGCGAGGGCTGCGATGTTTCTGAAGACTCTGGGCACTTTGATCTCTCTGCTCCTTAACTTAACTCTCTGGATGATGACGGCGGGACGCCGACGGCCGCGACCCAACTTGACGCTCGGCGAAGCCGTTTGCTATAAGTTTCCGTTTGCGACGTGCGCCGCCGCCGCGGCTGTGTGACACAGCGACCGGGTAGCACGCGCTTTTTTAAAGTCCCGGAGGTTATCAACGTTATGGCTAAACGATGCGAAGTCTGCGGCAAGGGGCCGCAGTTCGGCAACAACGTCTCGCACGCGAACAACCGCACGCGCCGCCGCTTCGACCCGAACTTGCAGTCGATCCGCGTCCAGCGCCCGCAGGGCGGGAACGTGCGCATGAAGGTCTGCACGTCCTGCATCAAGGCGGGCAAGGTCGCGAAGGCGGCCTAGTTTAAAACCCAACTTTTCAAGGAACGCGGCGGGCGCCCGGACTTTTCGACGGGCGCCCCCGCTTTTCGTTGGCCCCGGCCGTCTCAGCCGGCGAGCGCCACCACGTCGATCTCGACGCGCGCGTCGCGCGGCAGCCGCGCCGCCTGCACGGTCGAGCGCGCCGGCGGCTCCTCCGCGAAGAAGGTGGCGTAAGTTTCGTTCATCAACGCGAAGTCGTTCATGTCCGCAAGGAACACGGTCGTCTTGACGACGCGCGCGAGCGACGAGCCGGCGGCCTCCAAAACCGCCGAGAGGTTGCGCAGAACCTGCGCGGTCTGCTCGGCGACGCCGCCCTCGACGAACTGCCCCGTCGCCGGGTCAATCGGAATCTGCCCCGACGCGTAGACGAAACCGCCCGCCACGACCGCCTGCGAGTAAGGCCCGATGGCCCCCGGCGCGCCCTCCGTTTTGACGATGCGTCTCTCTGTCACAAAATCCCCTTAGCGCAAGCCTGCGAACAAATTGCAGATTCTAACAGACCCCTTCCCCGGACGGCAAACGGAGAAGCCGCGGAGGCGCGCGCCGGCCCGCGCTTTGGTTGGTGTTGCATCGTAATTGATGACGTTTTCGCCGCGGATGGATGCTCGGGGCGGCCTTCTTTACTCAGGCCGAGCCCTGGATGCGCTCTACGTCGAGGACGCCGGGCACCTTGCGGATGGAGGTCATCACCTTGTCGAGGTGCTTGAGGTCGAAGACCTCGACCGTGACCTCGATGCGGCCCCGGTCGTCGGGCGCGACCGCCGCGTTCGAGGCGCGGATGTTGGTCTTGATGTCCTTGATGGCGTTCGTCACGTCGGCGATCATGCCCGTCCGGTTCTCGGTGATGGCCAAGAGTTTGACGGCGTAGGCGGCCTCGCCCGCCCCCGCGTCCGCCCACTCGACCTCGACGACGCGCTCGGGGTTGATCATCAACTGCTGGACGTTCGTGCAGCGGCGCGCGTGGACGGCCACGCCCTTGCCGCGCGTGATGTAGCCGACGATGTCCTCGCCGCGGACGGGGTTGCAGCAGCGGGCGCGGGTCACGAGGAGGTCGTCCACGCCGCGCACGACGATTGAGTCCTCGCCGAGCCGGATGAACTTCTTGACGGCCTGCACGCCCGCCGTCAGGCGGCCCCGGAGCGGCGACTCCTTCTTCTGCTCAAGCTCCGCGAACTTCTCGGGGCCGATGTACTTGGCGATGACGTTGCGCGCCGCGGTCTTGCCGTAGCCGATGGCCGCCAGCAAGTCGTCCGCGCGCCCGTAGCCGTACTCGTTCGCGATGCGCTTCAACTCGCCGCCCGAGTCGGCCAAAACCTTCTTCGCCGAGAGGTTGAAGCGCACGGCCTCCTTCTCGAAGAGCTTGCGCCCGAGTTCTACCGACTCGGCGCGCTGCTGCTCGGCGACGGCGTGGCGGACGCGGTTGCGCGCGCGTGAGGTCTTGACGAAGTTGAGCCAGTCACGCGAGGGCTTCGAGTTCGGCGAGGTCAGGATTTCCACCACGTCGCCGTTCTGGATGACCGTCTTGAGCGGAACCATGCGCCCGTTGATGCGCGACCCCGTGCACTTGTTCCCCACCTCCGTGTGAATCATGAAGGCGAAGTCCACGGGCGTCGCCCCGCGCGGGAGCTGGATGACCTTGCCCATCGGCGTGAAGGCGTAAACGTCCTTCGGGTAGAGGTCGAGCTTGAGCGATTCGAGGAAGTCGCGCGAGTCCTTGACCTCCTGCGACCACTCGACGAGCGAGCGGAGCCACTGGAACGCCTCGTCGTCGTCGTGCGCGCCGCGCCGGCCCTCCTTGTACTTCCAGTGGGCGGCGACGCCCTCCTCGGCGACGCGGTGCATCTCCTCGGTGCGTATCTGAATCTCGAAGGGCTGCCCCTTCGTCCCGATGACCGAGGTGTGGAGCGACTGGTAGAGGTTGTCGCGCGGCGTGGCGATCCAGTCCTTGAACCGGCCGGGGATGGGCTGCCAGAGCGTGTGGACGACGCCGAGCGCGCCGTAGCAGTGGCGCGTCTCGTCGGGCGTGATGACGCGCGCGGCGATGAGGTCGTAGACCTGATCGAGCTGAATCTTCTGCCGCTTGAGCTTCTTGAAGATGGAGTAGAGTCGCTTGACGCGCCCCTCGACCACGATGTAAGGCACGCCGGCCTCGCGCATCTTCGACTCAATCTGCTCGGTGACGTGGCCGAGGAACGCCTCGTGCTCCTTGCGGCGGCGCTCCAACTGCTCGGACAGCTCCCGGTACTCCTCCGGGTGCAGGTGCTTGAAGGCGAG
>JBEVKV010000392.1:0-4144 GCA_040509515.1 Pyrinomonadaceae bacterium
TGCAGGAGTTCGTCGCGCGGCCGCGCTTCACGAACGCCTACCCCGCGGCGCTGACGCCCGCGCAGTTCGTCGACGCGCTCTACGCCAACGCGGGCGTCACTCCTTCGTCCGCCGAGCGGCAGGCGGCGATTGCAGAGTTCGGCGCGGCGGCCGACACGTCTGAGGCGGCGGCGCGTGCGCGTGCGCTGCGGCGCGTGGCCGAGCACTCGTCGCTGGCTCAAGCCGAGTTCAACCGCGCGTTCGTGCTGATGCAGTACTTCGGTTATTTGAGGCGCAACCCGGACGACGCGCCCGAGCCCGGGCTCAACTTCGGCGGGTGGAACTTCTGGCTCGGCAAGCTCAACGAGTTCAACGGCAACTACGTCTCCGCCGAGATGGTCAAGGCGTTCATCAACTCTGACGAGTACCGGCGGCGCTTCGGCCAACCCTGAAGGCAGTGTAAGACGAGGAAATTTCCCCCGGCGGTGGCGCGCTTGAAGTGGACGCGCGTGACGCCGCCGCCGGGCGGGTGGACGGGGCAGGGTGGTTCATGTATTGTGTATGTAACCGGGCGGTCGGTGAACCCTTCCGCCCAGTGGTTTGCAGGGGTGAGGACTGTGAGCCACATAGAACAGGCGCGAGGCCCCCAAGGCCGACGCGCCTGTTCGCCTTTTGCGGACACCAGCTTTCGCCCCCGTAAAAATCTACCGACTTTTAAGGCGCCGGCGGAGGGGCCACTCGCCGGCTTGAAGGAAACGGGATTCGCCGGTAACACTTATACAACGCGGGCGGTGGCATACTCGGTCGCATGAAAAAGGGGGACGCTTACTTGGTAGTCAGGCGCACCGTCACGGGGCTCGGGCTCTTTACGCTCAAAGACATTCCGGCCGGGCGGCGCATCATCGAATACATCGGCCCCATCGTGACGGCCGAGGAGGTCGCGCGCCGGCGCGGCAAATACTTCTTCGAGATTAACGAGAAGTTCGCCATCGACGGCAGCCCCCGCGCCAACACCGCGCGCTACATCAACCACTCGTGTCGCCCCAACGCCGAGGCGTTCGTCACGGGCAGGCGCGTCTGGGTCTGGTCGAAGAAGGCCATCAAGGCGGGTGAACAGATCACGCTCCACTACGGCGAGTCCTACTTTAACGACTACATCAAGCCGAAGGGTTGTAAGTGTGAGAAGTGTCAGCCGCGCCGGGGCGGAGCCCGTGCCGTAAAAAGGGTGGACTGAGAGCCCACGTCCTAAAACCCAGTCGTCGGGGTGGAAGCGGCGCGAGTGGACACGCGGTCGGGTAGCCGGGCGTTTATTAGTCGAGGCCGCGGCTTTATCACCGAGCTGAGTGGCCGGCGTATCGCCGTGGAGAAGTCTTGATATTTAACTTGACAGGGTCGCACGGTTCGATTAGCCTGCACGTTCTCTCGCAGTGGCCGTTACTCATGTGAGGCTCACACGGCTCCAAAAGTCTTTGCCGTATCAGCGCCTCATCTCGTGTTCGCCGTTCTGAGTATTCACCGCCACCTAAGAAGCCCCGCCTGAGGGGAGCAAAAACCGCCAACAATTTCCGGGTCTAATCGGGGAACAGCCCTCGACAGACCGCCGCCGTCCATTCCTCGGGTTGAGCAACGCTCAACCGCCCGAAGTGACGAACCCGCAGGTGCGGGTCGCATCCGCAGCCACTCTTCCGACGCAGTAACTCACGCGGGTGGGGTCATTCACCTCCGCCCAATCTTCACGAAGCACCATCTGCCTTCTCATAGGAAACTCGACATGCAGAAATCCTTCAGGCGCGTCAGCCGCCGCCCCGCCTTCGGACGTGGAATCAACCTCCGCAAGCTCCGCCGCGTCGTCGCGCAACTGTTGGCCTTCGTCCTGTTCGTGCAGACGGTGGCCCCGCCGGCCATAGCCTCCCCAAGCGTCCCGCCCTCGGTCGTATCCATCGCCGCGGCGATGCCGTGGCTGGTCGCCGATTTGGGGGACAAGGTAGGTTGGCTCTTCGGGTCGGGCGCGGCCGCTGCGCCGCCGGCGGAGCCGCGGGTGGTGGCCGCCGCGCAGAGTTTCAGCATCGAGTTGAAAGCCCTCGGCACGTCTTATCAGGGGCACACGGGCATCGACTATCACGCGCCCACGCGTAAGGTCATCGTCTCGGCCAACGGCCCGACGGGGCAGCCGAACAACTTTCAGTTGATTCAGGCGGACGGCGCCCATCAGGACTTTTCAAACGTGGCAGGGCTGGGCGGCGTGCTGCGGATCGCGACCGCGCGTGACGAGGGGCAGGGGAGCAGTCTAGGAGGGTTCCGCCTGGGCGAGCTGTTTGTCGGGACGGGGACGCCCGGCGTGATCGCGCGCGTCTCGCCCGACGGTGCGTCCGTGCAGAACCCGTGGGTGACGCTCCCCGGCGAGTCGGGCGGCGTGCAGGGTCTCTACCTCGACCGCGCCGGGGTCTTCGGCGGCGACCTGATCGCCGTGACGAGCGGCGGCGGCGTGTGGCGCGTCAACTCTTCGGCCGCCGCGACGCGCGTCGCCGGCCTCGACACCCCGCTCTCCGGCGTCACGACGCTGCCGGACGAGGCGACGAAGTACGGCCCGTGGGCCGGCAGGATTCTCGTCGGCGCGAAGGCGCAGGGGGCCCTCTACGCGGTTGACGCGCAGGGTACCGCCAGCGTTCACCGGCTCGGCGTCAGCCCCGAAGACGTGAGGCTCGTGCCGGCTCACGAAAACTTTTACGCCCTCGACCCCGCCGGGCAGAAGATACTCGGCGCGCCGGCCGACACCTTCGCCGGGTTCATCGGCGACGTTCTGGTGGCGCAGGAATCGCCGGGCGTCCTCTTGCGTCTTCACTGGAACGGCGTCGATTTTGAGGCGGGGCAGATCGCGCAGACGACGCAGTTGACGCAGGCGGCCTTCGCCCCGGCGGGGCTGGCGGAGGTTCCGGGCGTCAGGCAGTTCTACGACAAGATTGCGGTCGTCAGACACTCGCCGTCGCTCAACAGCGGGCGTGTCGAGGGCGCGCTGTGGCAGTTGCTCGCCGAGAACGTCACGCTCGACGGGACGGACGTCATCACGTCCGACCTGCTCGTGCCCGGCACCCCGCGGGTCGTGGTCGGCGGCGGCCACACGGATTTCGGCGGCGTCGTCGAGGGGTCGGAAAGTCGGCAGCCGACCTCTCATCAGGTGTCGATAAGCGGCAACGCCTCGCTCCGCCGCCTCATCACGCGCACGAACCCGATAGAGCTGAGCGCGGTCGCGCCGCCGCCCGCCCCTTCCGGGACGCGCGACGTGTCGCTCACCAAGCCCGGCGGCGCGGGCGACTTTGCGGCGCTCCGCGACCTTTCGCTGTCGGGGCAGGCGGGCGCCGTCGCGGTGCCGCCGGGAACGTACGGCCGATTCGCGGCCACAGGCCACACGACTCTCGTTCTGGGCGTGGAGAACTCTCCCGAGCCGACCGTCTACAACCTCGAAGAACTCTCGCTGGCCGGCGGCAGCGAGTTGCGTCTGGCCGGCCCGGTCGTGCTCACCGTCAGGAAGAACGTGACGCTGACGGGCTCGACCGTCGGCGCGGCGGACAGCCCGCGCCGCCTGCTCCTGAAAGTCGCGGCTGGCGACGTGAACGTCAACGGCAAGGGCGTGCTCTACGGCATCGTCCGCGACCCGAACGGCATCGTCACCATCGGCGGCGGCGGGCGCATACGCGGCACCGTCACCTGCGACCTGCTCAACGTCTCGGGCAACGGCGTGTTGCAGATTACGGAGACGGACATCGCGCCGCCGCCCGTCAACCGCCCGCCGGTGGTGGACGCCGGGGCCGATCAGACCATCACGCTGCCGGCCGACACGCTCGGCCTGAACGGCGTCGCCACGGACGACGGCCTGCCGGCCGGCGCGCCGCTGAGCATCAACTGGACGAAGGTGAGCGGCCCCGGCCCCGTCAGCTTCGGCGATTCGTCGCAGCCCGTCACCGCCGCCTCCTTCACGGAACCCGGCACCTACGTGCTCAAGCTCACGGCCTCCGACTCGCGTCTGGTGAGCAGCGACACCGTGACCGTCACGGTCGTCCCGCGCAACCAGCCGCCCGTCGTCGAAGCCGGCCCGGAACAGGCAATCGAGCTGCCGGACGGCGCGAACCTGAGCGGCGTGGTGACGGACGACGCGCTGCCGCGCGGC
>JBEVKV010000393.1:0-16036 GCA_040509515.1 Pyrinomonadaceae bacterium
GTGTCGTCGGTCGAGCCGTCGTCCACGACGACGCACTCCCACGCCGCGTACGTCTGCGCGCGCAGGCTGTCGAGCGTCTGGCCGATGAACCGCCCGTAATTGTATGTCGGCACAATAACGCTGACGAGCGGCCGGGGTTCGGAAACTGTCATCCGCAAAACCTTACTATTCTATTTCTCCCCCGTCGAGACTTGCGCCCCCGAGCTTCGCCCTCGCGCGCCGCCGCGTAGAGCATACCGCCCGCGCCGCACGCGGGCAGTCTCGTGTCGCCCTCCTAAACCCGGGCTCGCCCGGCGAACGAAGCCAGTGTCGAGACGACGTACTCCACCGCCTCGTCCGAAAGGTGCGGCCCCATCGGCAGGCTCAAGACCTCTTCCGAAAGCCGCTCGGCCAGCGGAAAGTCGCCCGCGCGGTGGCCGGCGTCCGCGTAGGCCGCCTGCAGGTGCGGCGGCTTCGGGTAGTGGATGAGCGTGCCGACGCCCGCCCCCGCGAGGTGCCGTTGCAGCCGCGCGCGCTCCGCCGTGCGGACGACGAAGAGGTGCCACGCGGGCTCCGCCCACTCCGGCACTTCGGGCAGCGCGAGGCCGGCGACGCCTTCGAGCCGCCGCAGGTAACTTTCGGCCACGCGCCGCCGGCGCGCGTTCCACTCGTCGAGCCGTGGGAGCTTGGCGCGCAGGAGCGCCGCCTGCAACTCGTCGAGCCGCGAGTTGAAGCCGCGCGCCTCGTGCTCGTACTTCACGCGCGAGCCGTAGTTGCGCAACAGGCGCACGCGGTCTGCGAGTTGCGCGTCGTCGGTCACGACCGCGCCCGCGTCGCCCAGAGCGCCCAGATTCTTGCCCGGGTAGAGGCTGAAGCCCGCGGCGTCCGCGAGCGCCCCGGCGCGGCGTCCCTTGTAGCGCGCGCCGTGCGCCTGCGCCGCGTCCTCGACGACGCGCAGGTTCCGACGCGCGGCGACCTCGTTGATCGCGTCCATGTCGGCGGCCTGCCCGTAGAGGTGGACGGGCATGACGACCTTCGTGCGCGGCGTGACGGCCTCCTCGACGCGCGCCGGGTCGAGGTTGTGCGTCCGCTCGTCCGGCTCGACGGGGACGGGCGTCGCGCCCGCGCAGGAGACGGCGAGCCACGTCGCGATGTACGTGTTCGAGGGGACGATGACCTCGTCGCCCTCGCCCACCCCCAACGCGCGCAGGATGAGGTGCAGAGCCTCAAGCCCGTTGCCGACGCCGACGCAGTGGCGCGCGCCGCAGTAAGCCGCGAACTCGGCCTCGAACGCCTCGCACTCGGGCCCCATGATGAACCAACCCGACTCCATCACGCGGCGCGAGGCCGCCTCAAGCTCTTCGCGCAGCTCCTCGTGCGGCGCTTTCAAATCAAGGAAAGGGACGTTCATCGCGCCGCCCCCACGGCCAGCACCTCCATGAACTTCTCGCGCGCCGACTCGACCCGGAAGTCCGACTGGACGCGCTCCCACCCGCGCTCGACCATCGCCCGCCGCAGTTCCTCGTCCCCGAGCACGCTCGTCAACGCCCGCGCCAGCGCCTCTGGGTCGTCACGGTCGACGACGACCCCGCACCCGTGCTCGCGGAAGTACCAGGAGACGAAGGAGCCCTCCGGCGCGTGAACCAGCACGGGGCGGCGCGCGGCCATGTACTCGCCCATCTTGGTCGTCGCCGAAGTCCGCACCAGCTCCGGGTACGGCGACTTGAAGGCCAGCGGCAGGAAGAGGAACTCCGCGCCGCGCTGGATGCCGGGAATCTCCGACGGGCTCCGCGGCGCGTGCAGCACCAGCTTCTCGCCCCGCACCCCCGCGCGCGCCAGCTCCTCCGCCGTGCGCGGCGTGTAGGCGTGCAGGCTCAGCGCCTCAAGCCCCGGCCGTTCGAGCGCGTCGAGCAGGTTGCGGAAGGCGTCGTAGTGCGCCTCGTAGATGTCGCCGGTGTAGACGATGCGCCCGCCGCCGCCGCCCGGCGGAGGGTCGCCGTCCGCGCCCGCGTAGGGCGTGAGGTCGAACGAGTTGTAGATGACGGCCGGCTCCACGCGGTAGCGCCGCCGCAGGTCGTCGCGCAGCACCTCGTTCGGGACGATGACGCGCGCCGCGCGCTTCAACACCCACGGCTCCATCCGCGCCGCCCAGAAGCGCCGCGCCGGCTCCCTCCACTCGCGGTACGAGTAGTGGTCGAAGACGTACGCGTAGAAGGGCACGCGGGCGCGCCCGGCGGCGAGGCAGGCGGCCGGGAGGTCGAGCAGGTCGCCCGTGCAGGCCACCACCGCGTCGCAGCGCTCGCGCCGCAGCACCTCGGCTATCTCCGCGGCGCGTGCGCGCACGCCCCTCGCCACGTCGAAAGCCTCGCGCGGGTACGTGAGGCCGTAGCGGTAGCCGCGTCCGAGCAGCGGCGGCTGGCCGAGCGCGTAGGTTCCGGCCGGAAGCGTGCCCGCCTCCGCGCCCTGCGCCTGCGCGGAGAGCAGACAGTAGTCGGAGGGGCTCCACCCGCCGAGCAGCCGCGAGAGCACCATCGCCTGCCCGGTCTTCGCGGGCGGCAGCGATTCCGAAACGAAGGCGACCTTCATCTTCCCGGCCCGTAACCCTTCCAGAAGAAGCCCGCGGCGGCGCGCGCCGCGCGTGCCCTAAGCATGCCGGTAGCCGAGCACGATCTTCGCCACCGTGTCGCTGACGCCGCGCGCGAGGTACTCGGGCGGCGCCGACCAGCCGGGCTTGCCGTCGAGCACGGTGCGGACGCAGCGCAGCACGTCCTCGGGCGCCGCCCCCGAGAGCATGTTGCTCCCGCACTCCAGCGTCTCGGGGCGCTCGGTCACGTCGCGGATGGTGACGTTGGCGACGCGGAAGACGCAGCACTCCTCCTGCACGGTGCCCGAGTCCGACAGCACGCAGAAGGCCCCGCGTTCGAGCGCGACGAAGTCGAAGAGCCCGAACGGCGGGTGGAACTGGAGCGCGGAGTGCGCCGCGGGGTCGAGACTGAAGCGCGACATCAGGGCGCGCGTGCGCGGGTGCGTGCTGACGACGACGGGTAGTCCGTACTCGCGCGCGAGGGCTTCGAGCGCCGCGATGAGCGAGCGCAGACGCTCCTCGACATCCACGTTCTCCGCCCGGTGCATCGTGACGAGGAAGTAAGCGCCCGCCTCCAGCCCGAGCCGCGCCAGCACGTCCGACTTGTCTATCCGCTCGGCGTGGTGCTCGATGACTTCGAGGATGGGGTTGCCGGTGACGTAGACCCTGCGCCCCTCGAACCCTTCGCGCAGGAGGTTCTGGCGGCTCCGCTCGGTGTAGGGCAGCAGCACGTCGCTGCTGTGGTCGACGATCCGGCGGTTGACCTCCTCGGGCACGCGGTCGTCGTAGCAGCGGTTGCCGGCCTCCATGTGGTAGACGGGGACGCCGAGCCGCTTGGCGACCACGGCCGAGAGCGCGCTGTTGGTGTCGCCGAGGATGAGGAGGCGGTCGGGGCGCTCCTCGCGGATGACGCGCTCGGAGAGCGCGACGATCTGGCCGATCTGCTCGCCGAAGGTCTCGCCCCGCGCGCCGAGGTAGTGGTCGGGCGGCCGGACGCCCAACTCCTCGAAGAAGAGGTCGGAGAGCGCCGGGTCGAAGTTCTGCCCCGTGTGGACGAGGACGTGAGAGCCGGCCAGCCTGTCCAGCTTCTCGACGACGCGGCTGAGGCGGATGATCTCCGGGCGGGTGCCCAGCACCGTCATGATCTTCATGCGAGCATGTCTTCCTCGTAGACGAAGCGGTCGCCGACCATCAGGTTGTGCTTGCCCAGAAGGTCGGCCACCTGCCCCGGCGCCATCAGGTCGTCGGCCGAGCTGTACTCGCGCCCGAGCGGGTTCTTCACCTCGTCGCCGTCGAGCAGTTCGGGCAGCATCGGCCGGATGACGTAGTAGTCGCCGCGCGCGATGGTGCGGTACGCCTCCTCTTCCGATACGAGTATCTCGTGCACCTTCTCGCCGGGGCGGATGCCCGTCACCACCGTCTCGATCTGGCGGTCGCCGATGAGCGCCGCCGCCACGTCCGTCACCCGCGCCGAGGGCACGCGCGGGATGTAGGTCTCGCCGCGCCGCGCCTCGCGCACCGCCGCGAAGACCGTGTCGACGGCCTGCTCAAGACTGAGGAGGAAGCGCGTCATGTCGGCCGTCGTGATCGTGACGGGGCCGCCCCGCCGAATCTGGTCGTGGAAGAGCGGGATGACCGAGCCGCGCGAGGCCAACACGTTCCCGTAGCGGACGCAGACGAAGCGCGTCTCGTCCCCGTCGAGGTTGGCGCGGACGAAGAGGCGCTCCTGGACGGCCTTCGTCATCCCCATCACGTTGACGGGCTTGCACGCCTTGTCGGTCGAGACGCCGACCACCGTCTCGACCGGCAGCCGGTGTTCGCGGATGGCGCGGATGATGTTCTCCGCGCCGTTGACGTTGGTCTGCACGGCCTCGAACGGGAAGTACTCGCACGACGGCACCTGCTTGAGCGCGGCGGCGTTGAAGACCACGTCCGAGTCTCGGAGCGCGGTCGCCACGCTGTGCGGGTCGCGCACGTCGCCGATGCGGAACCGGAGCAGGCGCTCGAAGTTGTGGTAGATGACCTCGTCGGTGGCGGTGCGCTTGTGCTGGAAGGCGAGCCGCATCGAATGCTGCTTGGCCTCGTCGCGGGAGAGGACGGTAATCTGGGCGGGCTCGCCCATCTCCCCCCCGAGCAGACGCCTCACGAGCACCTTCCCGAGCGAACCCGTCCCGCCCGTCACCAACACCCTCTTACCTTTTAAAACCATAGACCCTCTCTTGAGTGAAGCTTTCGGAATTCTATTCAAACGCTGTCAGGAGGCGCGCGCGCCGCGTATCTCTTCGTACGGGGTCGCGTCGTCGCGCATCGCGCGGAGCATCTCCGGCCACGACGGCGCGGCGATGCCGGTCTCCGCGCGGAAGCGCGAGCCGTCCAGACTGCGGTCACAGACGAACGACTCGTCCGGCTCAATTTCGACCCGCAGGCCGTGAGTCTCTTTGATTAATGATAACAGCTCGTACTTGTTTACGGGTTCGGCCGCGGCGTGCCGGACGCCGCTCAGGGTCGGGTGCTCGGCCACGACGCGCGCGAGCAGGTCGGCGAGCGCGCCCGTGGTGAAGCCGCTGAAGACCGCCCGCCTGAAGCCGCGCACCCGCCCGCCCTCCTGCGACAGAAACCATTCGAGCAGGCCGTGCGCGCCCGCCAGCTCGCGCCCGATCATCGAGGTGCGTATCGTCAGGCAGTTCTCGTCGTCCACTTCGCCCAGCAGCTTCGTCCGGCCGTAGAGGTCTTCGGCGTCGGCGCGCGCCGACTCGCCGTAGTTCCCCTCGCGCCCCGAGAAGACGCAGTCGGTGCTCAGGTGGACGAGTCGCGCGCCGGCCGCGCGCGACAGTTGAGCCAGCCGGTGCGGGAAGAGCGAGTTGACCGCGATGCTCGTCAGCGGGTCTTTGGCGGCCGCGTCCTGCTTGACCACGCCGATGCAGTTGACGACCGCGTCGGGGCGCGCCTGCGCGAAGGCGCGCGCCACCGAGTCGAAGTCCTGCGCCGACACCCCGCCTATCGACCGCGCCGGGTCGAAGAGCCCCGTGCGCGCGTAGGCGGAGGCCGCCCCGCGGAACGTCACCCACGCGTCGAAGCGCCCCGCGAACTTCTGCCAGAGCTTGTGGCCGAGCATCCCCGAGCCGCCGAGAATCAGAACCCTCATCTGCTTCATCCCCGCAATTCAACTTCGGCAGGCCCCGACGGGGCCGCCCTCCCTCACGCGACCCGGTCGAGCACACGCATCCCGAAGCGGAGCACCCGCTTGAGCTGGCGCGCGCCCCCGGCGACCCAACGCGGCCGCGCGCGGCGGCGTCCCGCGGCCAGCGCCTCGACCTCCGCCACGAGCGCTCCCGGCGCGGCGTCCCCGCTCGTCAACTGCTCCAGAATCGCGATGTAGGCGTCCTCACACCGGCGGACGGAGCGCACCGGATCGCCGCGCGTCAGCCGGACGTGCTCCTGCAGGCTTTGCCCGACCTCGCGGCGGTACCGCGCGTCGCCGACGAGCCGGCTGACGACGCGCTTCATCTGCGCGAAGTCGCCGCGGTCAACGACCGTGTCGGTGTTGAAGAACTCTTCGGCGGGCGACCAGTCGGTCTGGTCATACCGCCTCATGTAGTTGTTTCTGAAAGTGACCACGGGGACGCCGAGCGCCATCGCGTCGCTCAGGATGGCCCCGCCGCCCGAAGGGAACGTGTCGAGCAGAACGTCGGCCAGACAGAGGCCCCGCAAATAGTCGTCGCCGCGCCAGCCGAGGAATCGTATGCGGGGTCGCAGCTCCGGCGTGAGCATGTCGGGCAGGAACGGAACCTGCGACTCTTCCACGCCCATCGCGAGGTAATAGAGCCGCGGATGTTCTTCGAGTAAGTCGATGACGGCCCGCCACACCGCCGGCTCCTGAAACTTGACGGAGCGGCCCGCCGTCGCCATCACCAAAGCGTCGCCGGGGAGGCCGAGTTCGGCGCGGTCGTAGGGGGCGATCCTCTCGCGGTCGGGCAGCTCCAACTCCATCACGACCCGCGTGCAGCTCACGGGGCAGTCAATGAGCGGGTGCAGTGACCACGCGATGCCCCAGTCGAACGAGGGGGGGACGAACTGTTCGGGCGGGCCTTGCACGCGCCCCACGACGAAGGGCGCCGGGCGCAGCGAGGCGACGTAGTGGTGCTGGAATTCGGCCAGCGCGGCGTCCGTCACCAGCAGGTCGGGGCGCGCGTCGGCGACCGCCCGCGCCACGTCCCGCAGCCGCTCCTCGGTCGTGCCCACGTCCGGGGCCGTCACGACCCTGTAGCCCTCCTGCTCGAAGAGCCGGACGTGCTCGCGCCCCGCCGCGGATTCGAGGACGGCGCGCCCCGACTCGGGGACGAAAAACATCGGCTCGAAGCGCGAACGGTCGTGGTGGCGCGCGAAGAGCAGGTTGATCTTGACGAGGATGGAGCCCACCTCGTTGACGCCCTTCATCAGATAGGCCACGCGCACCGGCCCGCCCTTGAGGGCGTCGGGGCGGGGACGCGGCGCGAGCCTGTGCGGGCGCGCGAGCCGCTCGACGCACTCCATGATGTCGAAATCGTATTCGTAGCGGTCGAGCCTTTTAAAGTGGTAGTAGGCGGACTGCCAGAGGTCGAAATACCTGAGGGCCTCCGAGGCTTCACCCCGCGCGGCCGTCGCTATCCCGAGACGCTTGTAGGCCGCGCGTATCGCGTCCACGTCGTCGAGCGCCGCGTGTATCTCGGTGCAGCGGGGCAGCAGTTCCGGCGAGTGTCCGCTGAGCAGCCACGCGCGCCCGACGAAGACCCGCGCGCGGGCGAGGTTCTGCCCGCCGCCGGCGCGGAGGTGGGCCCCGGCGAGGAGCAGGTTGACTTCGGCCCGCTGCTCGCGCCTCTCCAGACACAGGTAGGGCAGGAGTTCTGCCGGAGGGACGCTCTCTCCGCTTTCGACCCGAGACAAAATCGCGTCGAGGCTCATGGCTAGACTTCCCTCGCGCCGCCGACGCCGGGCGGCGCGAGGGCCGGCGCGCGCCCGACCGGCTCCCGGCCGGAAGTCTCCGCGGTCGAAGTCTCGGGGGCCGAAAGTTCCGTGTTCCCGGCCTGCGCGCGCAGGTGCTCGCGCACCCGGCGGCCGTCGGCCAGCGCGAGGGTGATGAGGCGGCAAATTTTCTCTATCTCGTCGGCTCCCACGGCCGTCCCCGTGGGCAGGGCCAGCACGCGCAGCGCGAGCCGCTCGGTCTCGGGCAGCAGCAGGCCGGCGTGCGGGAAGTAGGAGCGGTACGGCTCGACGCGGTGACAGCCCGGGTAGAAGTAGCGGCGGGCCAGAACGTTCTCGGCCCACAAGACCTGTTGCAGCTCGTCGCGGCTGAGGCCGGCCTCTTCTTCGTCAACCTCAAGGATGACGTACTGGTAGTTGCACTTCTCCGACTCGTCGTAGGTGAGGAAGCGCACGCCCGCGAGGCCGCCTAGCTCGCGCCGGTAGTGTTCGTGGTTGCGGCGGTTGGTGGCGATGAACTCGCCCATGCTCTCGATGTTCGTCAGCCCGGTCGCCGCGGACATCTCGTTCATCTTCCCGTTGGTGCCGACGTAGTCCACGCGGTCGTACTGCGTGAAGCCGAAGTTCTTCATCAGCCGCATCTTCCGGGCCAGCTCGGCGTCGTTGGTGACGACCGCCCCGCCTTCGAGCGAGTTGATGAACTTGGTGGCGTGGAAGCTGAAGACCTCTGCGTCGCCGAAGCCGCCGACCATGCGCCCGCGGTAGGAGCAGCCGAAGGCGTGCGCCGAGTCGAAGAGGAGCCGAAGCCCGCGGCGGCTCGCGATGTCGGAGAGCGCGTCCACGTCGCAGGTCTGCCCCCAGAGGTGTACGCCGACGATGCCGGTCGTGCGCGGCGTTATCATCCGCTCCACCTTGTCGGGGTCGAGGGTGTGCGTCTCCGGGTCAACGTCGCAGAAGACGGGTGTGATCTCCTGCCACTGGAGCGCGTGCGCCGTCGCGATAAAGGTGAACGAGGGGACGATGACCTCGCCCTTCATCCCCAGCGCGCGGACGGCGATCTCCAGCGCGACGGTCGCGTTGCACATCGCGATGCAGTGCTCGACGCCGACCAGCTCGGCGATGCGCCGCTCGAACTCCTGCACGTAAGGCCCGCCGTTGGTGAGCCAGCGCCGGTCGAGGATGTCGTTGACGCGTTCGAGCAGCCGCGCCCGGTCGCCGACGTTCGGGCGGCCTACGTGCAGCGGCTCTGCGAAGGCGGGCGCGCCGCCGAGGATAGCCAGGTCTTCAATCGTCCGCGTATCCATCGTCTCAGTTCTCACTCCGCGACGGCGTGGCCGATACCGGATGCGCCGAAGCCGTTGCCGTTGTAGAGCATGTGCAGCCGCCCGCCGTGCTCGTAGACAAAGGCGTAAGTGACCATCTCGGAGTCCCACCCCGCGTCGGCCACGTCGATGCCGGCCTGCTCGTCCATCCTCGTCCAGCTCACGCCGTCCGCCGATTCGGCGTACCCGATGCGGTAGCTCTGCGCGCGGTCGGTGCGGTAGTCGCGCAAGCCCCGGTACGAGTACCACATCCGGTACAGTTCGCCCGTCTTGACGACGCACGGCCGCGCGAGGCCGCCCTCCTCTGCCGACTTGAGTTCGACGGCGACCACGCCGCGCCGATCCCAGACGACGCCGTCGGCCGACTCGGCATACTTGATGTGGTAGCGCGGCTCGGGCTGGCCGCCGACGGTCTCCCACCCGGTGCAGGAAAGATACCACATCCTCCACAGCGCGCCCTCGACGAGCACGCACGAGGTCGCGCAGAAGTGCGGCTCGGTGTGAATCCGCTCGACGACCGGCCCGTCATAGAGCCGCGTGAAAGAGCGTCCGCCGTCGCGGCTCGCGGCGAGGCCGATGGAGTTGCGGAACGGGACGGTCACGCCGACGTTCCAGCCGACGTAGTAGAGGAGCTTCTCGCCGTCGCGGTTGACGATCCACGAAGGCAGCGCCCCCCTGTCGTCGAAGCAGCCCAAGCGGCCGAGGCCGAGCGCCGGCTCGTCGCAGACGCGCAGCACGCGCCGCGGGTCGTCGGCCGCGACCTCGACGTAGGCCGTCACCGTCCGGTTCTCGGCGTCGCGCGTGCCGAAGTAGACGCGCAGCACGTCGTCGCTCACGCGGTCTGCGAGCGGCACCTGCGCGTGGCTCCGCATCCAGTCGCGCCCCGCGTCCGGCGTGAAAACGAGTCCTGTCTTAATCCATCTCATCCGAGGTACGGGTTCGGGCGGGCGGCGGGTTCTGCTTCCCGCGCGCCCCGCCGGGGATTTCCCTAAAAGTCTAAATCTTTGCTGAGCACTTCGCCCTTCTTCGCGGGGTTGCCTTTGTAGACGCCCCACGGCTCGGTGTCGCGCGTGACGACGGCGCCCATCGCCACGAGCGTGCCCTCGGCGATGAGCGCGCGGTCGCGCACCGCCGCGTTGACGCCGAAGAAGCAGTACGGCTCGACCGTGCAGTGGCCGGAGAGGACGACGTGCGAGGTGAAAAGTACGTGGTCTTTGATCACGCTGTGGTGGCCGATGTGGTTGCCGCTCCAGAGCACGACGTTGTCGCCCACGCGCACGAAGGGCTGGACGGTGTTGTCTTCGAGGATAAAGCAGTTGTCGCCGATCTCGACGCCCGGCAAGACCGTGGCGCGCGAGCTGACGTAGCTCACGAGCCCGTAGCCCTTCCCTTTTATTTCCTGATAGACCGACTCGCGCAGCCGGTTCATGCGCCGGTGCGACATCGGCGCGAAGAAGCTGAACTCCGAGGGCGCGTAGGTCTCCTCGACGCGCTCGAACGGGACGACCGGCAGCCCCTCGAAGCTTCCGCCCTCGGGCATGTATTTTTCGTGAACGCTGAAGGCGACCACCTCGTGCGGGCTGTCGTGCCGCAGGTAGAAGTTGCCGAGCTGCGCGAAGTCCTGCACGCCGAAGATTACGACTTTTGCCACTGCGCCAGAAATCCCCCTTAGCGGTACACGTAGGCCGTGTACTCGTAGAGTCCGTAGTCGTTGCGGAGAACGAAGTTGCGCGTCAGTTCCCGCGTCAGGAATGCGGCGAGGGTGTCGAAGGGGAGGTGGAAGAGGTCTTCGCGCTCCCAATCGACGTGCTTCGACATGACGTTGAAGGCGAGCCCCCGCCCGGCCTTCTCCCAGACCTCTTTCAAGAGGCGCTCGAAGTAGGCGAGCATCTCGTCGAATCCGAGGCCGCGCTTCTCGGTAAAGACGCCGTTCATCAACACGTAGTCGAAGCGCGGGACGCCCGAGGCGTCGTCGAGAATGTCCACGCAGTAGAACTCGTTGGACGGGAACTTGCGGCGCGACAGCTCGACGAACTTCTCCGACAAATCGAGCCCCGCGTAAGCGACGCCGCGGACGCCCGTCGCGAGCATGTGCTCGTAGAGGTGCGCCGCGCCGCAGCCGAAGTCGAGCACGCTGACCGTCTCGTCATCCGCCTCGCGCCGGATGACTTCGAGCATGACGTTGTACCGCGTGACGGCGTCCTCCCGCTTCGGCCAGTCGACGCCGCGGTGCGTGTCGCCGTGCCGCTCAAGGCACGACTCGTAGTGCGAGACGATGTCGAGGTAATTCTTTTCCGCCATCTATCCGAACTCGCCCGCGCGGTAGGCCGGGAAGTACGCGGTGGCCGCGAGGTCGACGCCCCGCGCGCGCGCAAGCTCCTCGTAGCGCCGCCGGTCGAAGACCCTCCCGCAGAAGTAGGCCGTGCGCTGGCCCGTAGACCAGCCGCGCTTAAAGCGCGACAGGCCGTCTTCTTCGTCGCCGCCGCCGGACACGCCCGCGCCCGCGCCGAGACACAGCCAGCGCAGACCCGCGGCGCGGAAGTGTTCAAGCGCGCGCCAGAAGAGCGCGAACGAGGCGCGCCGCTCGTAGCCCTCGGGGCTGTAAGCGCCGAGGTGATAGTAAGCGACGCCGCGCCCGTCCTCGTACCACAGCATCATCCCCACCGTCTCGCCGTCGAGCGTGGCGCGCAGCGCCGTCAGCCCCGGCACCGCCATCTGTTTGGCGAAAGACGCCCCGGAGAATGCCGTCAGGCCGCGAATCCCGTGCCGCTCGACGAGGTGCTGATAGAGACGCGTCCACTCGGCGGCCAGTTCGGCCGCGCCGCCCGCGCGCACCTCGACGCGGAGACTTTCGAGCGCGCGGCGCGCGTTGCGACGATGGTGCGCGGCCACGAACTCCTCGGGCTCGCGGTCGAGCCCGACGACGAAATGCTCCTTGAAAGGAACCAGCACGTCGGGGAACGAGCGACGCAACTGCGCGGGGTCGTGCGCGCCGAACGGGTCGGCGACGAGCGACAGGCTGACCAGCTCGCCGCCGGCCGCCAACTCCTCCACGTCGTCCGCGAGGCGCGACCAGTCGCGGCAGGCGAACAGGGGGTAACAGCCCATCGCGTCGCGCGCCTCTGGAGCGCCCGGCGCCGCGCGCTCCAACACCCACCCGCCGCACCGCCGAAGCTCGCGCGGCGACCCCCACTCGGCCAGCGACTCCGCGTAGGCCGCGTGCGCGTACCCAGACGCCGGCGCGCCGCCGTTCAAAGATGCCTCGGTGTCAACTGTCATCGCGAGGGTGCGTTTGAATCCGGCCTCCGCCGCCGCCTGCTCAGAGCTGTTGCGGGGCGACATGCTCGGTCTTCCACTTCAGCATGGGTCGGACGGCGCCGTGCCATTTGCCGTACCAGGCGCGGCGCAGCTCCGCGTCCTCGCGCACGTCGAACGCCAGCACGTCCTCGTGCGTGAAGATGACGACGCTCTGATCCTTTACTACGTGGAGACGTACGTGCACGGCCCCGTCGTTCATCAGCCCGCCGGGGACGTGGCACTCGCTGCGGAAGAGGCCGGACGGGAAAGGGCGGCCGTGCCAGACCGGCTCGTTGATGGGGCCGGTGTTGAAGAGCATCGTCCCCTCCTCGTTAACGAGCACGAGGCTCAGATTCAACACCGTCTCCGGCTTCAGGTTCCAGTACTCGAACTCCATGACGAACGGCGTGCTGACCGTAATCGGGTCTGCGGGCGTGCCGTCCGCGGGGCGGACGCGCGCGCTGCGCAGGCGCACGATCTCGTCGCCGGGGGCCGTCGCCGGGTCTTCCCACACCTGCTCGGCCATCGACGAGAAAGAGGTCTTCAGGTATTCGGAGAGCACTTCGTCAGTCCTGCCGTCGGCCGTCACGCAGCCGTCGCGCAGCCAGACGACGCGGTCGCACAAACTCTGCACGGCCGTCATGTTGTGCGAGACGAAGAGCACGGTGCGCCCCTCGCGCGCGACGCTGCCCATCTTGCCGAGACATTTGCGCTGGAAGCTCGCGTCGCCGACGGCGAGCACCTCGTCCACGATCAGGATTTCGGGCTCAAGGTGCGCCGCGACGGCGAAGGCGAGGCGCGTGTACATCCCCGACGAGTAGAACTTGACGGGCGTGTCGACGAACCGCTCCAACTCGGAGAAGGCGACGATTTCGTCGAACTTCCTCTCGATTTCGGCGCGCCGCATGCCGAGGATCGCGCCGTTGAGGTAGACGTTCTCGCGACCCGTCAGCTCCGGGTGGAAGCCCGTGCCGACTTCGAGCAGCGAGCCGATGCGCCCGTACAGCTCGACGCGCCCCTCGGTCGGCTCCGTCACGCGCGAGAGCACCTTCAGCAGCGTGCTCTTGCCCGCGCCGTTCCTGCCGACGATGCCCAACACCTCGCCGGGGTGCACGTCGAACGAAACGTCGCGCAGCGCCCAGAGCGTCTCGCCGCGCGCGTTCGCCTCGCCCCGGCGCAGGAATTTGAGCGGCGCGCGCGCCGCACCACTCAGCGCGTCGCGCAGCGTGGCGTAGGCCGGGCGCTGCCGCGCGCCGAGCCGGTACCGCTTGCTCAGATTATCGGCCCGGATGATCGGCTTCATTTCACCGCCTCGACGTAGGATAAGCACCGGCCGTCGGGAGATATCTCGTCCAGCTTTACGGGCCGGCACCTGAGTGCGTTCCTGACGTATTGGGGTGATGTGTTTTCCAGCATCGTGTAAGACCGCGCCCCGGACGTGGGCCACTCAGACCACATCGGCGAAGCCCTTCTCCATGCGCCGGAAGGTGTAGGCGGAATAGACCAGCAGGGCGAGTGTAAAGACGGCGGAGATCGAGAGCGCGCGCCAGTTGAACGGGCGGTCGAAGAGCGCCGAGCGGAAGCCTTCGAGCAGCCCGACCAGCGGGTTCACCTCGTAGAGCCAGCGCCAGCGTTCAGGCACGAGGTGCGACGGGTAAACGACCGGCGACGCGAACATCAACAACTGGATGATGACGGGCAGCACCGCCCCCACGTCGCGATACTTGACGTTGACCGCCGACGCCCACATCCCGATTCCAAGCGCCAGCAGCGCCAGCGCCGCGACGAGCGCCGGCACCAGGAGCACGCCCCACCCCGGGGCGACGCGGTAGAAGATCATCAGCCCGACGAGAACCGCGGCCGAGACGGCGAAATCGACGAGCCGCCCGGCGGTCGCCGCGCCGGGGATAATCAGCCGCGGGAAATAGACCTTCGTGATGAGGTGTGCGCTGCCGACGAGACTGTTTCCGCTACTCTGGACGGACGACGAGAAGAAAGTCCACGGCAGCAGCCCGGCAAAGACGAAGAGCAGGTAAGGGACGTTGCCGTCTGAGGGAACGCGCGCGAGCGCGCCGAGAAAGATGGTGAAGACGAGCGTCGTCAGCAGCGGCTGCATGACGATCCACGCGACGCCGAGCGCCGTCTGCTTGTACCGCACCTTCACGTCGCGCCAGGCGAGGAAATAGAGCAGCTCACGGTAGGCCCATAATTCTCTGAGGTTGAGCGCGCTCCACGCCTTGCTCGGCTGAATGACGACGAGCGGCTCGGCGGGCAGCGACTGGACTGCCGTCACAAGGGCGCCGTCGTTGACGGCGGACGGCCCGAGAGCGCCTGCACTCTCGCTGGAATTAATTCTCATCTGATGTCCGGCTCGGCGGCGGGCGGTCGTGCCGAAACCTCTTTCCCCCTCCCCCGAGCCATTTCGTGAATGCGCAATGAAATAAAGGGTTTTTATAAAAAAGGAAGTCTAGCCATGCCGGGCGCGGTCGTCAAGCGGCACGGGCCGCCCCGACATCATGCGGAATTGCGTCGCCCGAACGGTTTCCGCGCGCCGTCAAAAGAAAGCCACCTCCCCGCCCCGTGACGGACACGGCGGGGAGGTGGCTGCGGGGATTTAAAGCCCGAAGGGGGCCGCGACTACTGCTGGAGGTCTGTGTTGGTCGGGTTGGTGTCCGTGCCGTTGCCGAGCAGGCGGTTGTTGCCGAACGAGCGGATGGCCCCGCCCGACAGCCCCAACCCCGAGCCGGTGTTGCCCGAGACGACCGAGTCGGAGATGCGGATGACGGTGCCCGCGGCGAGCGCGTCAACGCCGTTCCCGCCGTTGAACACGACCTTACAGCCGTCAATACTCATCTTCGCGCCGGCCTCGGCCCCGATGCCGTGGGTGGCGTTGCGCGAGGCGACCGAGTTGCTGATGCTGCCCTTGACGTTCGCGCCGATGATGATGTAGCCGGTGCCGGGGCCGACCTCGCCGTTCTGGTCGAGGCGGACGTTGTCGAGCGTCGAGGTCAGGGTCGGCGTGCCCGAGGCCGGTTGGACGACGATGCCGCCCGCGCCGTTGTTGCGGACGATGGTGTCCTTGACGAAGAGGTGGCCGCCGTTGAGCGTCCGCCGGTCGCTGATGCCGCGCCCGGCGTTGGCCGCGCTCGACTTGAACCCCTGAATGATGCAGTTCTCGACGTGGACGGCCTTGCCCGACGTGATGAGAATGCCGACGAGGCCGGACGCCGCGTTGGTGCTCGCGGCCCCGTTGATCGAGAGGTTGCGCAAGGAAACGATGATCGTGCCGGGCGCGCCCGACAGCGAGTCGTTGATGACGACGCCGTTGGTGCCCGAGGCGAGGATCGAGCCGTAGCCCTGACCCTGCGAGCCCTCGATGGTGATCGACTTGGTGATCGTCACCGCGCCGAACCCGCCCGGGTCGAGCGTGCTGATTTCGCCGTTGGCCGCCGTC
The DNA here is from genome assembly GCA_040509515.1 of Pyrinomonadaceae bacterium. GTDB lineage: Bacteria > Acidobacteriota > Blastocatellia > Pyrinomonadales > Pyrinomonadaceae > QHXN01. The sequence goes on from JBEVKV010000393.1 coordinate 15,596, forward strand.
TTCGAGATGGCGCCGGCGTAGGTCTTACAGGGGGCCGTGCGGCTGCACGGGTTGACGTCGTCGCCGACGCCGGACACCCATGTGCGGGTGGCCTGAGCGTTGGCGCTGGAGGACGCCAGGGCGATGAAGGCCGTTACGGCGAAGGCGGTCAGGGCGAAGCGAAACTTAGTCATTGGGTCTCTCCTTTTCGTACTCAAAGAGTTTCATGTAATAGCCGGATGCCTAGATAACATCACGCGCCAGGTTCGGCGGCCTCGGGGCGCGCCCGCGCGCGGAGGGGAGGTTTCTCCGTCGCGCGCGGGCGGCCGCCGCGCCTGTTACTTGAACTTGAAGAGGGCCGTGTGCGTCGACCCGTCGTTGAGCTTGACGACCAGCACGCGGCAGGTGCCGCCCCACGACTTATCGGTCTTCCAGTTGAAGTGGTACTGGTCAGGGCTGTAG
>JBEVKV010000394.1:0-5183 GCA_040509515.1 Pyrinomonadaceae bacterium
TGACTACTGTTTGTCCTCTCCCCGCTGCTCCTCCAATTCGCGCTCGCCCTCCTCGCGCAGCTCGCGCCCTTCGCGCTCAAGCTCCGGGTTCTGCGTGCCCTGCGCGACCGACTCGCGCGCGGCGCCTTCGAGCCGTTTCATCTCGGCCTCGACGCGCCCCTCGACCTCGTCCATCGGCGGAATCTCGCCCGTCTCTTCCTGCGTCACGAATTTGCCCTTCGAGTCTTCCATCCCGGTTCACCTCTTTAGATTCAAAAGATTGCTAAGGGGGTTTTGTACGGCATCGTCTCATCCCGCGCGCTCCCCGGTCAAATCGTTTGCCCGCCGCGAGCCGCTTGTCTTATACTCGCGCCCGAACCGGGCCGCCACGCCGCCTTTGCCTCACCCGCCGGAGGGCGCGGCCGGCCCCCGACACGTTCACGGAGGTTCCCCCTTTAATGTCCGACGACATCCGACGCCTGATTAAGAACGGTCAGGAGACTATCGTCCGCACCTGGACCGAGAAGGTGGCCGCAGACCGCCGCGTCATCTCAGACGAGCGGCTCTCCTACCTACAGCTCGTCGATCACATCCCGCAAATAGTCGAGGAGTTGCACGATGCTCTGGGCGAGGCCGCGGCCGAGCAGGCTGTGCTCCGCCAGGGTCGCGAGCACGGCCGCCAGCGCTGGCGGCAGGGCTACGAGCTGAAGGAGGTCGTCCGCGAGTTGACGCTCCTGCGCGTCACGCTCGTCGAGTTCATCGAGCTGTACCGCGGCGCGCTCCCCCCGCGCGCGCCCGACGAGCTGACGCGCTCCTTTCACCGCATCAACGTCTTCATGGACGACGAAATCTACCGCACCGTCGAAGCCTACCTCGACGCCTCCGGGAACCCGCGGGCGAACTGACAGCCGTCCGCCCGCCGCCGCTCGCGGTTCTGATTTCTTCGCGTAGAATAGACGTGAGATGTCGGCGACCGTCGAAAAACAGTCAGCCGCGGCCGCGGGCGAGAGCGTGCGCGTCGAGCTGCCGGTGTCGGGCATGACGTGCGCGGCCTGCGCGCGGCGCATCGAGCTGAGGCTGCGCAAGACCGAGGGCGTGGGCGACGCGAGCGTCAACTTCGCCACCGGGCGCGCCACCGTCGAGTACGACCCCGCGCGGACGGACACGCGCGTGCTGCGCGGGCGCGTCGAGGAGATCGGCTACCGCGTGACCGAACCGACCCCGGCGGACGAGGCCGGAGGCTTCGGCGGCGCGGAGGCAGAGCGACTCGCCGAGCGGCGCGACCTCCGACGCCGCTTCGCCGTGGCCGCGCTGCTCGGCCTGCCCGTGCTCGTCATCTCGATGTCTCACGGCGCCGTCCCCGCCTTCGACGTTCCCTGGATAAACTGGCTCCAACTCGCGCTCGCCGCGCCCGTCGTTGTCTACGGCGGCGCTCCCTTCTACCGCGGCGCGTGGACGGCGCTGCGTCACGGCGCGGCCGACATGAACACGCTCATTGCCACCGGCACGGGCGCGGCCTTCCTCTATTCGGCCGTCGCGACAATCGCGCCGCAACTCGTCGCGGCCGGCGGCGCTTCTACACACCCCGGCATAGCGGGCGCGCACGCGGGGGCGGTGCCCGTCTACTTCGAGGCCGCGTCGGTCATCGTCGCGCTCATCCTGCTCGGGCGTCTGCTGGAAGCGCGCGCGAAGGGGCGGACGAGCGAGGCCATACGCAGGCTCGCGGGGCTTCAGCCGCGCACCGCGCGCGTCGTGCGCGCCGGGGGGCGACACGAGGACGTGCCAATCGAGGAGGTCTCCGTCGGCGACCAAGTGCTCGTCCGCCCCGGCGAGAAGGTGCCGACCGACGGCGTCGTGACCGACGGGCGCTCGGCCGTGGACGAGTCGATGCTGACGGGCGAGAGCATGCCCGTCGAGAAGCGCCCGGGCGACGAGGTCTTCGGCGCGACCGTCAACCGCGCGGGCAGCTTCACCTTCCGCGCCACGCGCGTCGGGCGCGACACCGTGCTCCGTCAAATCGTCCGCATGGTCGAAGAGGCGCAGGGGCGACGCGCCCCCATCGCGCGCCTCGCGGACGTGGTCAGCGGCTACTTCACGCCCGCCGTCATCGTCGTCGCCCTCGTCACCTTCGTCGTCTGGTTCGCGGTCTCGCCGCCGGGCTCACGGCTCTCGACCGCGCTCGTCCGCGCGGTCTCCGTGCTCATCGTGGCGTGCCCGTGCGCGCTGGGCCTGGCGACGCCGACGGCCGTGCTGGTCGGGACGGGGTGCGGCGCGGAGGCCGGCGTGCTCTTCCGCGGCGGCGAGGCTCTGGAGACCGCGCATAAGGTTCGCACGGTCGTCCTCGACAAGACCGGCACGATCACGGCGGGCGAGCCGGGCGTGACCGACTTCGTCCCGGTCGAGGGCGTCGCGGAGGAAGAGGCGCTGCGGCTCGCGGCGTCGGTCGAGCGCGCGAGCGAACACCCGCTCGGCGAGGCTCTGGTGCGGCTCGCCACGGAGCGCGGACTCGCTTTCGCGCCGGTCGAAGGCTTCGAGTCGTTCGCCGGGCGCGGCGTCGAGGGGACGGCCGAGGGCAGGCGCGTCACGGTCGGCGGCGCGAAGCTGATGCGCGAGCGCGGCGTTGGACTCGGCGCGCTCGAAGCCCGCGCCTCGGCGCTCGCGGCCGAAGGAAAGACGCCCGTCTACGTCGCGCTCGACGTGCGCGCGGCCGGCCTCTTCGCCGTCGCCGACCGCGTCCGGCCCGAGTCGAAAGAGGCGATTGCCGCGCTCAAGTCGCTCGGCGTCGAGGTCTTGATGTTGACCGGCGACGACCGGCGCACGGCCGAGTCTGTGGCGCGCGAGGTGGGCGTCGCGCGCGTGCTCGCCGAAGTTTTGCCGGAGGGCAAGGCCGAGGCCGTCAAGAGTCTACAGGCCGAAGGGAAGACGGTGGCGATGGTCGGCGACGGCATCAACGACGCGCCGGCTCTGGCTCAGGCGGACTTAGGGATTGCCGTCGGCACGGGCGCGGACGTGGCGGTCGAGGCGGCCGACGTGACGCTCGTCGGCGGAAGCCTGCGCGGCGTCCTGACCGCGCTCGCGCTCTCGCGGCGGACGATGCGCGTCATCAAGCAGAACCTCTTCTGGGCGTTCGCATACAACGTCGTGGGCATCCCTTTGGCGGCCGGGGCCTTCTACACACTAACGGGCTGGACGCTCACGCCGGTCTTCGCCAGCGCGGCGATGGCGCTCTCCTCCGTCTCGGTCGTCGCCAACAGCCTGCGCCTGCGCCGCGCGCCGCTCGCCTGAGCCGCACGCGCGCGGCGACGTTTCGGCCGCGCGTGCGTGCTCGTATACACTCTCCCCCGTACAGCTAAGTCATGTGAGGCCGGGCGCGCGCGGGTACGCCGGGCGAGTCAAAGGGGAAAGAATTTATGAAGTTTGTGAAGCTGGCCGTAGCAAGCGCGCTCGTCGCGTCGGCGGTGTTGTGCGCGGGCCCGGTCGCGTCGGGGCAGAGGCGCGCGACGCCTCAGCGTAAGCGCGCGGCCGACGCCTCGCGCCACTCGAATGCCGCCTCGGAGGTCTTGCGCAAGATCATGTCGGTGCCCGACCGCGCCATCCCGCGCGACCTTCTGGAGAGCGCGGAGGCGGTCGCCGTCTGCCCCGGCGTGCTCAAGGCCGCCTTCATCGTCGGCGGGCGCAAGGGCGACTGCGTCATCAGCCGCCGCACACAGAAGCGGCAGTGGAGCGCGCCCATCTTCTACAACCTCGCGGGCGGGAGCATCGGCGCGCAAATCGGCGGCGCGAAGACCGACTACATTTTGCTGTTCATGAACGACGAGGCCCTGAAGGGGCTGATGGACGACAAGTTCGAGATCGGCGGCGAGGCCGAGGCGACCGCCGGCCCCGTCGGCCGCGCGGCTGGCGCGAGCACCAACCCGCGCCTACAGGCCGGACTCCTCTCCTACTCGCGCAGCAAGGGCGCGTTCCTCGGCATCTCGCTCAAGGGCGTCGCCATCACGCCCGACAACGACCTCAACGAGGCTTTCTACGGCCGCAAGGCCGCCGAGCTGGTCAGGAGTCAGGAGGACTCGAACGTCCCCACACAGGTGCGCGCGCTCCCCCTCGCGCTCGCACGCTACTCCGTGCGGCTCCCCAACTAGGAAGAATCTGCAAAAGGAGACTTGAATGAAGCTTTTGACCCGAATCACCCTGTCGGCCGCCGTCTGCGCGATGGCGGCCGCGGCCGCACTCGTTCTCCCCACGGACGCGCGCGCGCGGCAGGAGCAGCAGCAGGAAGAGCAGCGGCAGGAAGAGCAACAGCCGCAGCGGCAGCGCACGGTCACGCGCCCGCAGGCCAACGCGAACCCAAAGCAGCAGAAGGACGCCTCGAAGAAGGCCGACTCGGCCTCGCGCGTCTTCGAGGAGGTGATGGGCGCGCCCGACCGCTCCATCCCGAGGGAACTGCTCGACAGGGCCGAGGCCGTCGCGGTCTTTCCGGGCATGCTCAAGGCCGGGTTTGTCGTCGGCGGGCGCGGCGGCAGCGGAGTCATCAGCCGCCGCGTCACGGGCGGTTGGAGCGCGCCCGCCTTCTTCAAGATGGGCGGCGCCAGCGTCGGCCTCCAGATCGGCGCGGCCAAAACCGACCTCATCCTCCTCTTCATGAACGAGTCGGCGCTGCGTGGTCTGCTCGAAGACAAGCTCGAAATGGGCGGCGAGGCGAGCGCGGCGGCCGGCCCCGTCGGGCGCACCGCGAGCGCCACCACCAACCTCACGCTCGACGCCGGCATCCTTTCCTACTCGCGCAGCAAGGGTCTTTTCGCCGGCCTCGAACTCAAGGGCGCGGTCATCAACCCCGACAACAACCTGAACGAGGCGCTCTACGGCCTCAAGGCGAAGCAGGTCTTGACGGGGGCCAACAAGGTCGCGATGGCCGACGTGCTGCCCGGCGTCATCGTCTTCCCCAACACGCTCGCGCGCTACTCTGTGAAGTAGACGGCGGCCGCAGACGAAACGGCCGCACGCGAGCCTCTGCAAACACGCGTGCGGCCGCCCACGTCCGTGCGCGTGCGGAGCCCGCCGCGCGAGCCCATGACGAGGTCACGGGCCGGACGTATTTTTAATTTAATCGGCCGGCGCGCGAGTGAGAACGCGCCGGCCGCGCGGCACAGTCCGCCGTGCCCTTTCAGCAGACGTGCCGTGCAGGGGCGGTGCGGCTGCCCGACGCA
>JBEVKV010000395.1:0-30307 GCA_040509515.1 Pyrinomonadaceae bacterium
ACCTGATGGAGTTGTTGCAGGACTCTCTGCTGTCTTCGGGGTTCGACGACGACTACTACTGGACGCGGCAGAGGCAGGAGCCGGACAAGTCTCTCGACGCGCTAAGGCAGGCACTGCTCGAAGCGCTGTTGGAGATGGGCGAGCTGTCGGGGCGCGACGTGCAGGAGATGCTCGCCGAGAACGCGGGGCAGTTCAAGGGCTCGCAGTTGGAGGAGCTGCTCAACCAGCTCATCGAGCGTCTGGTCGAAGAAGGCTATTTGAAGTTGAGCGAGGAGCAGGCGGCGGACGAGCGGCGGCGTGAGCGCGGGCAAGGGCCGGGCGAGGTGGGCGAGCCGCTGCCGCGCAACGTCAAGTTCGAGGTGACGGAGAAGGGGCTCGACTTCCTCGGCTACAAGACGCTGCGGAGTTTGCTCGGGAGCCTCGGCAAGTCTTCGGTCGGCCGCCACGACACGCCGCACCTCTCGACCGGCGTCGAAGCCTCGCAGTCGTCGAAGCCCTACGAGTTCGGCGACACCATCAACCTCGACGTGAACACGACGCTGCTCTCGGCCATCAAGCGCGAGGGCCTGAGCGTCCCGCTCAACCTCGAATACAGCGACCTGCACGTCCACCAGCAGGACTACCAGTCGTCGTGCGCCACGGTCGTCATGCTCGACTGTTCGCACTCGATGATCCTCTACGGCGAAGACCGCTTCACGCCGGCCAAGAAGGTCGCGCTCGCGCTCGCGCACCTGATACGGACGCAGTACCCGGGCGACTCGCTCAAGATCGTGCTCTTCCACGACGACGCCGAGGAGCTGCCGCTCGCGCGGCTCGCCACGACGCAGGTTGGCCCCTACCACACGAACACGGCCGAGGGGCTGAAGCTGGCGCGCCGGCTCTTGCAGGCGCAGCGCAAGGAGATGAAGCAGATCGTGATGGTGACCGACGGCAAGCCGACGGCCTGCTTCCTCGACGCGCAGACCGACCGCGCGCTGCCGGCGGGGGGCGGGCGGGGCCGCCGCGGCCTCTCGGCGTTCGGCGAGCTGTCGGCGGGGCGCAGGCTGTACAAGAACTCGATGGGCGGCGACCCCGTCGTGATGGACGCGACCTTCCGCGAGGTGCAGGCGTGCCGCAAGGCGGGCATTCAGGTCAACACCTTCATGCTCGCCTCTGACTACTACCTCGTTGAGTTCGTCAAGCAGATGTCGGCGATGACCTCCGGCAAAGCCTACTTCGCCACGCCCGGCAACCTCACGCAGTTCGTCCTGATAGATTTTCTGCGGCGCAAGAAGAGCCGTGTGAAATAAGAAGTAGACGGTAGTCAGTCTGTTTTTCTACTGACTACCGTCTACTTCTCTTCGGCGTGAGCGCGGCGCGTGCGGCGAGCGCGGCGCGGGCGGCCTCTTCGGGCGTGGGGGCGAGCGCGGTGAGGTGTCCCATTTTGCGGCCGGGGCGCGCGTCCAGTTTGCCGTAGAGGTGGAGCTTAACGTCCTTGAAGGAGAGCGCCGCGGCCCAGTCGGGCTCGCCCGCCTGCCAGAGGTCGCCGAGCAGGTTCGCCATCGCCGCCGGGCGCAGAAGCTCGGTCGAGCCGAGCGGCAGTCCGCAGACCGCGCGCAACTGCTGCTCGAACTGGCTCGTCAGCGACGCGTCGAAGGTGAAGTGCCCCGAGTTGTGCGGGCGCGGCGCAAGCTCGTTGACGAGGAGGCCGCCCGCCTTCGTCAGAAAGAACTCGACGCACGTCACGCCGACCACGTCCAGCTCTTCGAGCACGGCGCGCGCAATCCGCACGGCCTCGCGCGTCGTCGCCTCTTCGACGCGCGCGGGCGCGACCGAGAGGTCGAGGATGTGCCGGCTGTGCGTGTTCTCGACCACGCCGTAGTGCGCGAACTCGCCCGCGAGTCCGCGCGCGGCGACCACCGACACCTCAAGCTCGAAATCCACGAACGCCTCGACGACGCCCTCGCGCCCGCGCAGCGCCTCGAACGCCGCCGCGGCCTCTTCCGCGGAGTTGATGCGCGTCTGCCCCTTGCCGTCGTAGCCGAACCCGGCGGTCTTGAGCACGGCCGGGAGTCCGACCTCTGCGAGCGCGGCGCGCAGCGATTCGGGCGAGGTGACGTGTCGGAAGGGCGCGACGGGGAAGCCCTTTTGCGAGAGGAAAGTCTTCTCGCGCAGGCGGTGCTGCGTCGTGTAGAGCACCGCGCCGGAGGGTCGCACGGGGGCGAGCCCGGCCGCGGCCTCGACCGCCTCGGCCGGCACGTTCTCGAACTCGAAGGTGACGACGGAGACGCCGCGCGCGAACTCACGCACCGCGTCGAGGTCGTCGTAAGGGTGTTCGTATTCGCGGTCGGAGACCTGCCCCGTGGGCGTGTCGGAGTCGGGCGAGTAGGTGTGGACGCGGTAGCCCATGCGGCGCGCGGCGATGGCGAACATGCGGCCGAGCTGTCCGCTGCCGAGTACGCCTACGGTCGCGCCGGGCAGGATGGCTTTCATGTGGGGAGGACGGCCTCGCGCACCTTCGCGGTCTGCTCGTCGCGGAAGCGGCGCAGGCGCTCGCGCAGAGTCGGGCGCGTGTTGGAGAGGATGGCGACGGCGAGCAGCGCGGCGTTGGTCGCGCCGCTCGGCCCGATGGCGAGCGTGCCGACGGGGACGCCCGCCGGCATCTGCACGATTGAGAGGAGCGAGTCGAGACCTTTGAGCGCCTTGCTCTTGACGGGGACGCCGAGGACGGGGAGGAGTGTCTGCGCGGCGACCATCCCCGGCAGGTGTGCCGCGCCGCCCGCGCCCGCGATGATGACTTCGAGGCCGCGCCCCTCGGCCCCGGCGGCGAACTCGGCCATCCACTGCGGCGTGCGGTGTGCCGAGACGACCGCGCACTCGTGCGGCACGCCGAACTCTTTCAAGACCTCGGCCGCGTGCCGCATCGTCTCCCAGTCGGACGTGCTGCCCATGACGACCGCCACCAGCGGAGCCTCCGCCCCGCCCGATTCTTCGTCCGCCGGCTTTCTCTCTTCGGAACTCATGCCCCGAACCTCTTTCAGTCTGATGGACACTGTGTGATGCCTAACGTCTACGTCTTCAATAGATGTTGAAGTTGTATTCGAGAACGACGTACTGCGACACGGGCCGCCCGTCCTTCTGCGCCGGCTGGAACCTGAGGCTCCGCGCCGCGACGAGCGCCTTACGCGTCAGGCCGTGCGGCAGCGGCTTGACGACGGAGAGAGCTTTGACCCGACCGTCCGACCCGAGGATGCCTCTGAGCCGCACGACGCCCGTGACGTTGAACCTGCGCGCCTCCTCCGTGAAGCCGGGCTCGGGCTTGAAGATGATCATCGCCTTGCGCGTCACCTCCGTATGCCTGAACGGCCTGTCGGAAGCGGCGGGCGCGTCGCCCCGGCCCGTGTTCCCGGGCGCGTTGGAGGGGTTCGGGTCGGGCTTTAAGAGCAGCGGGTCAGCTTCTATCGTCGCGGGGACTGGGAGGGAGGGGTTTGCCGGCGCGGGCGCGGGCGGGAGGATGGGCGCCGCGTCAATCTTTACCTCCGAGGGGGGGGGGAGGCTGGGGCTTTCCGGCTCGCGCGCGGGCGCTCTGCCCCCGACGACGACAAAGGAGTCCGCGAACTTCCTCAGGCGCGGGTCGTCCGCGTCCTCGCCGAGCCCCGCAAGGACGTAGACGTGCGCGCCGACGGCGGTGACGTAGACGGGGCCGCGCGCCTTCTCAAGCTTGAGTAAATACTCGCGCGCCGGCCGCCCGTTCAGCTCGAAGTCGCGCACGTAAGACATCCCGAGTTCCAGCTCGGCCGCGCGCTCCAGACCGGCCGGCTCGCGCCTCAGCCTCTCGAACTCGGGCTCGCCGAGAAGCTCCCACGCCAGCCCCGCGACGCCGTCGAGGTAGAGCGACTCGGGGCCGACGCCCTCGGCCGAGTTGTCGGTCGTGCTCAGCAGCCGCCACGCGCCCGTCGTCTCCTTCAAAGACCAGACGGTGAAGGTCGTCCGCGCGTCGGCCGCCGCCGCGTAGCGCCGCCCGACGGCGGAGAGTCCGCCGGCCCGCGCGCTCTGCCCGGCGGGCGCGGGCCGCTTCGGCATGCGCGCCGTGAACTTCTCGCCCGGGGGCGAGAGGACGATCCATTCGAGCGTCGTCTGCGCGGCGGCGGCCGTCACGCAGAGCGCGGCGGCGAGCGCCGCGAGCGTCAGACGTGTGAGGGCTTTCCTCATCGGCTTCACTCCGAAACCGCCCCGGCGCAAGCGTTACAGGTAACGCTCCTTCAGAATCCCGACGTGGTGCGCCTCGTGGCCGGCGATGACGTAGGCGAGCGCGCGCACGGTGACTTCGTTGTCGCTGGCGACGCCGCGCCGCGCCCAGGCCTCGGGGCTCAGGTGGCGGAGCAGGTGGAGCGTCGAGGCGCGCACCGCCTCGAACTCTTCGGCCAGACTGGCGAGCGTGCGCGAGTCGAAGTCGGAGCCGGCCATCCACACATCCTGCTCCATGCCGGGCAGCGCCGCGCGGTCGCCGCGCGCGATGGAGAGCGCGCGGTAGGAGAAGAGGCGCTCGCCGTCGATGACGTGACCGACGAGCTGTTTGATGCTCCACTTGCCTTCGCCGTAGCTGTGCGCGCCGCGCTCCTCCGCGATGCCGCGCACCAGCGCCAGCGTCTCCGCGCCCTGACGCTCCAACGTCTCCAGGACGTCCGCCCCGCTCACCTTCGAGACGTAGGTCTCATAGTAGGACGCGTACTCACTCGACTCGGGTCTTCCCGCGGGTGCCGTCGCTGACATCTGTATCTGTCTTCCTTTCTCGAATTTTGGGGTGTCGGGGCAGGAGTCATGGGAAAGGTTTTTAAATCCCTGCCCCCTGCCCCTTACATTTATTCCTGCGCGTGCGAGTAGCCGGGCTGGCCGTCGAAGTTGCAGAGGTTCTCAGTCTTGATGAAGTCGAGCCCGGCCTCGGCGAAGCGCGAGAGCAGCCCCGCGATCTGCTTGTGCCCGACCTCGCGGCCGCCTTCGGTGACGAAGCGGCAGCGCCAGTGGTCGGAGCAGAACGTCTCGGTCGCGCCGCCGGGATAAACCTTCACGCCGCGGTTCGCGATGGAAGAGAGCTTCAAGCCTTCGCCCGACATCTTCTCCACCAGCGCGCCGAGGTCGTTCGCCGAACCCGCTGCCCAATCGAGGTACACGTCGACGCCGACCGTCTGCTTGTTCGCCGTGGCCGTCTCGCGCGCCGCCCCGCCGGAGGACGCGCCCCCGCCGCCCTCTCCCGCCTTGTAGCTGACGGCCTTGAGCGTCTGCGGCTTCTGCCCGATGCGCGCCACGACCGCGTCGGCGAACTCGCGCGTCCCGACCTTCTCCTTGCTCACGCCCTCTTTGAAGATGTCGTAGGTGTGGACGCCGTCCTCCATCGTCTTCAGCCACGCGTTGTGCGCCAGCTCCGCCACGTCGGTCTGCCCGACGTGGACGAGCATCATCACCGCGCCCAGGAAAAGCCCCGAGGGGTTGGCGAGGTTCTGACCCGCGCGCCGCGGGGCCGAACCGTGGATGGCCTCGAACATCGCGATGTGCTCGCCGATGTTGGCCGAGCCGGCGAGACCGACCGAGCCGGCAATCTGCGCCGCCACGTCCGAGAGCACGTCGCCGTAGAGGTTGGGCAGCACCAGCACGTCGAAGTTCTCGGGCGCGTCGGCGAGCTTGGCCGAGCCGATGTCGACGATCCAGTGCTCGTTCTCGATGTCGGAATACTCGGGCGCTATCTCGTCGAAGATTTTGTGGAAGAGGCCGTCCGTGATCTTCATGATGTTGTCTTTCGTGAAGCACGTAACCTTCTTCCGGTTGTTGCGCCGCGCGTACTCGAACGCGTAGCGGACAATCTTCTCGGTGCCCGGCCGCGAGATGAGCTTCAGACACTGGGTGACCTGACCCGTCTGCCTGTACTCGATGCCGCCGTACACGTCCTCCTCGTTCTCGCGGACGATGACCACGTCCATCACGGGGTGCTTCGTCTCGACGAACGGGTGGTAAGACACGCACGGCCGCACGTTCGCGTACAGCCCGAACGTCTTCCGCACCGTCACGTTCAGACTCTTGTACCCCCCGCCCTGCGGCGTCGTAATCGGGGCTTTTAAAAAGACCTTCGTGCGTCTCAAACTGTCGAACGCCTCGGGCGCGACGCCCGCCGGATTCCCCGCGAGATAGACCTTCTCGCCGATCTCAATCTCCTCGATGTCCAAACGCGCGCCCGCGCCTTCGAGTATGCGCAGCGTCGCGTCCATAATCTCCGGCCCGATGCCGTCGCCCCGCGCCACCGTAATGGGAGTTTTTTCCGCCATGATGCCCAACTATGCCTTTCCGCTTCCGCCTGAGGTTTCTAACAACGACACGCCGTCCGCGCGTCGGGAACGCGCCGGCCTCAACCCGCAAAAAATCTTCCCTTAATTGACCCCGACATATAACATCCCCCCCACGACCCTGACAACCGCCGCGCCGGAGGTAGTAAAGTAATTGTGTCTGCTCGTGCGTTACTGCGCGCGGGTTGTGGCGAGTTGCCGTCTGATGGTGTCGAGCAGCCTGCCGAAGCTTTCTGACTTTTTAACGATAATGACTGGCGTGTGCCGGCGGTGCGAGAGCGTGCGGGCGTAGCTCGCCAACTCCGCGCCCACCGGGTCATCGTCAAAGAGTAAGAGCGTGTACTTGATGTCGCTCTTGATGAGCGTGGGGGCGGTGTAGACGGGCGAGCGGACGACGAAGCAGTTGAGAGGCTTGAGCGCGTCCTTGAGTCGCTCCGACAGGATGTAGTCCACCCCGGAGTAGAGGATGCGGCGTGAGGCCATCACATCGTGTCAGGCGGCGCGCGGTCTGCTATCATGCGCGCGTTCCTGTCTTTGAAAATCAGGCAACGGGTCGGATGCGAAGCGTAGCTCACCCTCAACCGCCGGAGAGATGAGCATCGCCGTTGAGCAAGGAAGGTTCCTACTCACGGCGAAAAGATTACGCAGAAGCACTTTACTCTCAACTGAGAGAAGAGGCAAGACACTACTCGCCCCATCGGGAGGTATCTCCTGATGGGCACAGTGCGCCCCAGACCGGAGCGCCTGGCCGAGAAGCTGCGGCAGATTCGGCTCGCGCTCGGGCTCTCTCAGCCGGAAATGCTCAGGCGTCTCGGGCTGGAAGAGAGTATGCAGTACGCGAGAATCTCGGAGTACGAAACCGGGCAGCGCGAGCCGTCGTTGTTGACACTCCTCGCCTACTCGCGCGTCGCCGGCGTCCACATGGAAGTTCTGGCCGACGACGAGATGAACTTACCCGACAAGCTGCCCGCCAAATTGAAGCGCAAAAGTTAAAGGCCGCCCGAGAGCGGCCTTTAACTTTGCGTGATGAGAAATTCTCGCCGCGGCCTAAGTCGCGGCGGGGGCGGCGCGAACGGTGACGCGGCGGCCTCCCACGGTGCCGTCGAAGAGCGTGTGCGCGGCCGACTCGCGGCGCAGGCGCTTCCAGAGCGAGCCGCGTTCGTAGGCGTCGAGGTCTTGCGGGATGAGGTCGAAGACGGCGCGCGAGGCGACGACGACGAGCTTGCGTTTGGGGCGCGAGACGGCGACGGTGAGGCGGCGCGGCTCAAGCAGGAAGTCGCTCTCGCTCTCGGCGAACTCGCGGTCGGAGACCGTGGCCGAGACGACGACGAGGTCGCGCTCGCCGCCCTGAAAACGCTCGACCGTGTCGATGGAGTCCGCAAGCTCGGGGAGGAGCGAGGCGAGCAGCGCCTTCTGCGCGCGGTGCGGGACGACGACGCCGATGCCGCCTCGCGCGTCGAGCCCCATCCCTTCCGAGGCCGCGCGCGCGAGCGCGGCGACGAGCGCGGCCTCGAAGTCGTTCGACTGCTGCGAGCCCTCTTCGTCGTGCTCGACGACGACGAGCGCGTGCTCGGGGGCGAGCGCGGCGCGCAGCCATTCGTCTTCGAGCCCCGAACATTCCGGCAGCCGCGCGCGGTTCGTCGAGCGGAAGTCTATCCCGTCGGCGGCGTAGACGTTTCGGCGCAGGAAGTCAGCCACCTCTTCGGGGATGCGGAAAGAACGGTCGAGCGCGGCCGACGCGAAGCCGAGAGCTTGCAGGTACTCGAAGACCGAGAGGAAGACGCGCGCGCGTTTGAGGTCGCGGCGCGATTCGGCGTCCCACGCGTGCGCGAGGATGGGCGGCATCTGCCGGTGGTCGCCGACGGCGACGAACTGGCCGTCTTCGCGCAGGAACGCGGCGGCCGTCAGCGCCTCGGCCAGCCCCATCTGCGAAGCCTCGTCCACGACGACGAGGTCGAAGTGCTCGCCCGACCAATCGACCGCGCGCCCCTTCGACGCGCCCTTCTTCACGAGTTGGTAAAGCCCGCCGGGCGTGCCGCCGACGACCAGAAGCGGCTCTGTCAAAAGCATCTCCCACTGCGCGAGCGCCGTCAGCTCTTCGCCGCCGTCGGGCAGGACGCGGCCGCACCCCTCGGGCACCGCGTCGCCCGCGTCGTTGCAGACCTTGACGACCTTGAGCCGCGCGAGCGGCGCGAGCAGCGGCGAGGCTTCGACGCCCAGAAGTTGGGCGGCGCGCTTCGCCACGGATTCGAGCGCGACCGAGACGGCGGCGTGCGTCTTCGCGAGCACCGCGACGCGGAAGGGGCGCGCGGGCGTGGTTTGCGCGAGCATCCGCGAGAGGATGGCGAAGCCGAGCGTGTGGCTCTTGCCCGTGCCGGGCGGGCCTTGCACGACGAGCACGCGGTCGGTGAGGTGTTCGCCCACGACGCGCGCCTGCGCGTCGGTCAGCCCGTGCGGGGCCTGTGCGAGTGCGGCGAGGCGCGCGACCTCGCGTGCGTCGCGCAGGCGTTTGGGGCGGACGGCGCGCGGGCTTAGTCCCACTTCCGGGTCGCTCAGCCAACGGTAGAGGTGGTTGTGTCGCGCGTTGCGGCAGGCGTCGAGGAACTTGTCAGAGTTGAGGTCGTCGCACATCTCGTCGGCCGTGTAGAGCGTGCCCGGCTCGGGCGCGAAGAGCGCGTGCCTGTAACGGAACGGCGAGTTCTTAAAACTCATCGGCAGCAGACGCAGGGCGGCCCCGCGCTCCGACAACTCTTCGACCAGCGCGAGGCGGCCGCGCACCAGACGCCACGCGGGGAGCGCGCGCCCCTCGGCGTCCGACGCGGGGTTGACGACGACCCAGTCGCCGGCGCGCAGACGCAAAAGCCCCGGCTCGCGCGCGGAGACTTCTTCGCCCGTCGCGGCGTCTGCGAAACGGAACCACGCGCGCTCGATTCGCTCGTCGTCACGCTCGTAGCGTTCGCAGAGCAGGACGGCCGTGCGGCCCGTCTCCGCGCGCTCGCGCGGGGGTAAGCCGAGGCGGAGCATCTTCTCCTGAAACGACGCGTGGTGTTCGAGCAGAAGAAAGTCTTCGAGCGAGCGGCCGAGCGGAACCTCCGACGGGTCGGTCTCGACTTCGCCGAGGCGCGAGAGGTCGAGCGGCTCCTTGCGCACCTGTCTGTTCTTGAGCGCGAAGCGTTCCTCGACGTGCTGCATCGCGCGCGTCCGCGCGCGCGCGAGGTCGCGTATCTGCCCGAGGGTGACGCCCGCGAAGCCGCGCACCTGCGCGCGCGCGTTTGGAGTCTCGCGCAGAAGCCCCCACGCCGCGTATGCGTATTCGAGCGGCACTTCAGCGCCGAAGCGCGCCGCCGACTCGACGCGGACGAAGGGCGGCGGCGCGTCCTCGTCAACGTCCGACGCCTCGGCCCTCTCGAAGTCCGCGCGCAGCTCGCCCGTCAAAGAATCGCGCAGAAAGGTGCGGCGGTTGTCGAAGACGCGCGCGCGAAAAGTCTTGCGGAAGTCTGTGCGCTCGTCGCGCCACTCGAAGCCGAGCGCGGAGGCGACTTCGTAGAGGTTCTGGCAGACGGGCGCGAGGTTGAGGCGCGCGCGCACCTCTTCGGAGAGGAGCGAGACCATCGGCTGCGTCAGTGCGGGGCTTGAGGTCAGAAGGTCGTAGAAGGCCGGGACGGCGCAGAGCGCGTCGAAGTGTCGCGCGAGCGCGTCGAGCAGCGCGCGCTCGCCGCGCGGCGCGAAGGTGTAGAAGTGGAGCGGCGCGGTCGCAGCGTCCGCCGCGCGCGCGACGGCCGGGAGCATCTTCTGCACGAAGCGCACGAGCAGCGCGCGCTCCGCGTCGGTGTCGGGCTTGGCGTCCGTCATCTCGACCAACTCTTCCGCGCCGCGCGGGCCGGTGACGCGCGCGGCGAGCAGGTAGAGGCGGTCTTCGATGTAGTCGCGCTGCGCGTCCACGAAGACGCGCACCAAACCGGGGTGCTCGGCCGGGTCGGGCAGCGAGCCGAAGTCGGAGCCGAGCAGGTAAGGCAACGCTTCCGTCGAGCGGTCGAGCCGCCGCACGGCCGCGCGCGCTCGCTGGACGAGCAGCGGGAGACGGCCGCCGAGCGGCCAGCGCGA
Source organism: Pyrinomonadaceae bacterium (assembly GCA_040509515.1). GTDB lineage: Bacteria > Acidobacteriota > Blastocatellia > Pyrinomonadales > Pyrinomonadaceae > QHXN01. The sequence continues at coordinate 10,419 of JBEVKV010000395.1, forward strand.
AGAGGCGCGGCGCAGAAGCTCCTCACGCCCCGCGGCCGGCTGCATCTCGCGCCCCGCGTAATCCATCAGGCCGGCGAGCGCCGTCGCCGACGCGACGCCTTCGGCTTCGAGCGCGCGCTTCTCAGAGGTCGAGATGCCGTGGACGAGCGAGAGGTCGCGGCGCTCGGCCGTGTCCGCGAAACAGAGCGCGTTGTAAGGGCAGCCGTCGCAGGGCGGGCGCAGGTGGTAGCGCGCGCCATCATCCCGGGCGGCGACGGCGCGCGCCACGTCGGAGTCGGGCGCGGCCACCAGACGCTCGATCTCCTCGGAGTAGAGCGAGAGGTCGAAAGTCTCCCACGCGCCATCCGTCGGCAGCGCCGTGTCGCGCGCGACGACCGCGCCGCGCACCGTCGCGCCTTCGAGCCCCGAGGCGTTCAACGTCTCGCCGAGCAGCCGCGCGTAGAACGCGACCTGAAGGCGGAAGCCGACCGTCTCGCGCGCGCTCGCCTTGAAGTCCACGACCGTCGCCGTCGTGCGCGCGTCGCCGTCGCGCTCCACCTCGATCAAGTCCGCGCGCCCCTCGCACGCCCAGCCGCCGACGCGCCCCTTGAGCGTCGGCTGGTAGTAGCTGACGCGGCCCACGCGCTGGCGCGCGACCGCGTCGGCGAACGAAGCGGCGTCCGCGTGCGTCATGTCGCGCACCTCGGCGCGCGCGGCGAGCTGTTCGACCATCTCGCGCTCGAACCGCAGACCCTCGCCCGAGAGCAGCGGCGACAGCGGCTCGAACTCAAGGCCGTAGCGCGCGAGCCGCGCCTTAGCCTCCGAAGGGAAGAGCGTGAAGCGCATGTGCCGCTCGCAGCGGCCGCGCGCGACGTACTGCGCCAACCGTTGCGCGGTCAGCGGCCGCTCGGTCTGGAAAGGGTCGGAGGCTTCGGGGGGCGTCGTCTGCATGTCGAGGGCGGGAGAAGGGAACTTGAAATTTGAAATTTGAAATTTCAAATCTTCTTCTTCCTCGAAGCGACGACGGTGAGCGTGGCGACTTCGGTGCGGGTCTCGGCGGCGCGGACGGCTTCGCGCGCGGCGGCCGTGGCCTCGTCGTCGGAGGAGAGGAACTCTTCGAGCCGTCCCTTGACGGCCGAGAAACTCACCTTGCGCTCGAAGAGCGCGGCGAAGCCTTCCGCGCCGAGCAGCGCCTCGGCGGCCGAGAGCTTTTCGGCGTCGTAGGCGGCCTTCGAGGCGTAGCCGCAACGCACGCCCGCCTCGCCCGCGCGCAGCACCACCGCGTTCGAGACGCGCGGCCGCGCCGTCGCCGCGCGCTTCAACTGCTCTTTGACCTCCGAGGCGCGCGTCTCAAGACGCTTCAGCTCCTCGTGCAGCGCGACGTACTCGGCGACGAGCGTCTCGACCTCCTCGTCCGTGAGCGCCTCCGAGCCGTCGGGCGAGGCCGCGCGGCCGAAGCACTCGAAGCAGTTGAGCGCGCCGCCGTCGGGTCGCGCGAGCGCCTCGTCGCGCGGGACGAGCCCGCCGCACGCGTCGCAGGGCGCGTAGAACGTCTCGGCGCACTCGCGGCACAGCGCCGCGCCCGTGCGGTCGAGCAGGCGCTCTCGCGGCGTGGCGAGCGCGCCCATGCACTCGACGCACAGCGCGCCGCGCGGCTCGATTGTCTCGGGGTTGAGACTGTTTTCGGTCTGCATCCTTATATCACCTTCGGTCGGGCGGGAAAGTCACGCGGCGTCGATGCGCGCGGCGAGAATGAAGTCGCTCTCGCTCAGTCCGTCGATGGCGTGCGTGTAGATTTTGAAGCGCGCGTAGCCCCAGCCGAACTCGATGTCCGGGTGGTGCCCCTCGGCTTCGGCGACCGCGCCCGCGCGGTTGACGAAGGAGAGCGCGTCGGCGAAGTTCTCGAACTTGTACTCCTTCGAGAGGTGGTGCTCCGCGCCGACCTCCCAGCCCGTGAGCTGCGCGAGCAGCGGCTCGATCTCCGCGCCCGAGAGTCGCGGCACGCCGCCGTGACAGGGCACGCAATGTTTCGTCGAAAGATCACACTCCATCTTGATAACTCCTCTTGATAACTTCGTCTCGATAACTACCGCCGACGCCGGCCCAAGTCTAAACCCTTCCCGGCCGCGGGCGCACGCCCCGCGCCCGCGACTTGCGCGGGGGCGCGCGTTGCGGCTAGTCTTACCCCTTAAAAAGCTCGCATTCATCAAACCCGTTTCCCGAAGGAGAGGTTACACAGTGGCCGTCATCCACCCCTTCCGCGCCCTGCGCCCGCCCGCCGAGAAGGTGGCCGAGGTCGCCGCCGTCCCCTACGACGTGGTCAACACCGAAGAGGCGCGCGCGCTCGCCGAAGGGAATCCTTTGAGCTTCCTGCACGTCTCGCGCCCCGAGATAGATTTGCCCGAGGGGACGCACATCTATTCTGACGAGGTCTATGAGAAGGCGCGCGCCAACTTCGAGGCGATGAGGCGCGCGGGCGCGCTCGTCGAAGAGGAGCAGCCGTCACTCTACGTCTACCGCCTCCGCATGGGCGAACACACGCAGACGGGCGTCGCCGCCGCCTTCTCGGTCGACGAGTACGACACAGACCTCATACGCAAACACGAGCGCACGCGCCCCGACAAGGAGAACGACCGCACGCGCCACATCCTGACTTTGCGCGCGCAGACCGGCCCCGTCTTTCTCACCTACCGCGCCGACCGGCGCATCGACGCGCTCGTCGAGGCCGAGACCAAGCGGGAGCCGCTCTACGACTTCGAGGCCCCGGACGGCGTGCGCCACACGGTCTGGCGCGCGGCCGCGCCCGAACAGCTCGCGCGCTGCTTCGCCGAAGTCCCCGCGCTCTACATCGCCGACGGGCACCACCGCGCGGCCTCCGCGTCGCGCGCGCGCGCCGAGCTGAAAGACAAGAACCCGAACCACACGGGCGAGGAGGACTACAACCGCTTCCTCGCCGTCGTCTTCCCCGACGAGCAGATGCAGATTCTCCCCTACCACCGCGTCTTGAAAGACCTGAACGGGCGGAGCCCCGAAGAGTTCCTCGAAGAGGTGCGCCGACGCTTCAACGTCACCGACGACGCGAAGCGCGAGGGCCCGGGCAAGCCCGGCCACTGGCACATGTACCTCGGCGGGCGTTGGTACGGGCTGACGCTGCGCGACGACGCGGCGCGCACGCTCTCCGACGACCCGACGGCGGCGCTCGACGTGAGCCTGTTGCAGAACAACCTGCTCGACCCCGTGCTCGGCGTCGCAGACCCGCGCACCGACAAGCGCATAGACTTCGTCGGCGGGATACGCGGCACGCAGGAGCTTGAAAGGCTCGTCGACTCGGGTCGCGCACAGGTGGCCTTCGCGCTCTACGCGACATCAATCGAAGACCTGCTGCGCGTCTCGGACGCGGGCGGCGTCATGCCGCCCAAGTCCACATGGTTCGAGCCCAAGCTGCGCGACGCCATCCTGATTCACACCATCTGAGCGCCCGCGCGCGGGGCCGAAGGATTGCCGATGAGACTGACGCTGAAACTCTCGCTGCTGCCGCTCGCGCTGCTTGCCCTCGCGGGCGTCGCGCCGCGCGCCGCGTCGCAGACCGAGAAGCCTTACAAGCTCGAAGGCCACGAGGTGAAGGTCGCCGGCACGGTCGCCTTCGCCGAAGGGAGCGACCGCCTCCTGCCCGCGAGTGAGAAGGCGCTCGACGCCGTCAAGGCGTACCTCGACGACAAAAAGTACGTCACCGCGCTCCGCGTCGAGGCGCACACGGACGCGGGCGGCGACGCCGGGGCGAATCAATCGCTGAGCGAGCGGCGCGCCCTCGCGGTCGCGCGCCGCCTTGTCGAGAAGGGCGTGGACTGCAAGCGCCTCGTCGCCGTCGGCTTCGGCGGCACGAAGCCCGTCGCGCCCGACGACACGCCGGAGAACAGGGCGAAGAACCGCCGCGTCTCCTTCTTCAACGCCGCCCTCGGCGGGAGACTCATCGGCGGAATGCCCGCGGACGGCGGCGGCCGAAGCGCCGGCGACCCCTGCGGGAAGTGAGCGCCGTGGAGATCGAGACCGAGCGGCTGCTGTTGCGCCAGTACGCGCCCGAGGACGCGGACGAGCAGTTGCGCATCGTGTCGGACGCGGAGTTCAGGCGTCACTTCCCCGAGAGCTTCCGGCCGACGCGCGACAAGGTGCTGATGGGCTTCGGGGCCTTCGCCGAGCACTGGCGGCAGTTCGGCTACGGCGTGTGGGCTCTTGAGCTGAAGGGCGAGCGTCGTCTAATCGGCTACTGCGGGCTCCGTCACCTCGCGCCGACCGACGAGGTCGAGCTGCTCTACGGCTGCGACCGCGCGTACTGGGGGCGCGGGCTCGTCACCGAGGCGGGGCGCGCCTCGCTCCGCTACGGCTTCGGGAGGATGGGGTTCGCGCGCGTGATGGCCGTCACCGACAAGGACAACACAGGGTCGCGCCGCGTGATGGAGAAGTGCGGGATGCGCTACGAGCGCGACGCCGTCTACTTCGACCTGCCGGTCGTCTACTACGCCCTGAACCGAGAGGATTACGAGCCCGACGGCTCGCCCCACACCGAGAGGGAATAAACGATGCGTGTGCTCATCGCCGACAAGTTCGAGCAGTCGGGGCGCGACGGCCTCGAAGCCGCCGGCTGCCAGTTCTCCTACCAGCCCGACGTGAAGGACGACTCTCTCGTCGTGGCCGTCCGCGCCTACTCGCCGGAAGTGCTCGTCGTCCGCTCGACCAAAGTCACCGAGCCGATGCTCGACGCCGGGGCCTTGAAGCTCATCGTGCGCGCGGGCGCGGGCTACAACACGATTGACGTGGCGGCCGCGTCGCGCCGCGGCGTCTACGTCTCGAACTGCCCGGGCAAGAACTCCGTGGCCGTGGCCGAGCTGGCGCTGGCGCTCATCCTCGCCTTAGACCGGCGCGTCGCCGACAACGTCATACAGCTCCGCGAGGGGAAGTGGAACAAGAAGGAGTTCTCGAAGGCGCGCGGGCTGCTCGGCCGCACGCTCGGCCTCGTCGGCACTGGGCAGATCGGCCGCGAGGTGGCGACGCGCGCGCGCGCCTTCGGCATGAACGTCGTCGCGTGGAGCCGGAGCCTGACGGACGAGTCGGCGGCCGAACTGGGCGTCGAGCGCAAGGGAAGTCTGCTCGACGTGGCGCGCGACTCCGACGTGGTCAGCGTCCACGTCGCGCTCAAGCCCGAGACCCGCGCCTTCATCGGCGCTGACTTCTTCGACGCGATGCGCGAGGGCGCGTACTTCGTCAACACCTCGCGCGGCGAGGTCGTCGATCAGGAGGCGCTGCGCCGCGCGATGCGCGAGAAGGACGTACGCGCCGGGCTCGACGTGTTCGCGCAGGAGCCGACCGCGTCGGCCGGCGAGTTCACCGACGACATCGCGCGCGAGCCGAACCTCTACGGCACGCACCACATCGGCGCTTCGACCGACCAGGCGCAGGAGGCCATCGCCGCCGAGACCGTCCGCGTCATCCGCACCTTCAAGGAGACGGGGCGCGTCCCCAACGTCGTCAACCTCGCGCGGCGCACGCCCGCCACGCACACGCTCGTCGTGCGCCACCGCGACCGCCCCGGCGTGCTCGCCTCCGTCCTCGACCGCATCCGCGCCGAGTCGATCAACGTGCAGGAGATGGAGAACATCATCTTCGAGGGCTCCGAGGCGGCGGTCGCGCGCATCAACCTCGAAGCCGCGCTCCCGGCCGACGCGCTCGAAAGACTCCGGGCCGACAACGCCGACATCATCGAACTGAGCTTGCTCGAAATCAGACAGCCGTAACCAACGAGGGACGAGACGATGACCGAGAGAATCTTTAACTTCAGCGCGGGGCCGGCGGTGCTCCCCGTTCCCGTTCTCGAACGCGCGCGCGAGGAGATGCTCTCCCTGCCCGGCGTCGGGATGAGCGTGATGGAGATCAGCCACCGCTCGAAACCCTTCCAGGCCATTCTCGACGGCGCTAAGGCGGGGCTGGGCGAACTGCTCGGGATACCCGAAGGCTACCGCGTGCTCTTCCTACAGGGCGGCGCGAGCCTACAGTTCTCGATGGTGCCCATCAACTTTCTCGCGCCGGTGGCGAGCGCGGACTACGTGGTGACGGGGAGTTGGGGCAAGAAGGCTCTGAAGGAGGCGAAGCGAGTTGGCGCGACCAACGTCGCCGCCGACATGGCCGACGGACACTACACGCGCACCCCTTCGGCCGACGAACTCAACCTCGACCCCGGCGCGGCCTACGTCCACTTCACCTCTAACGAGACCATCGAGGGCGTCGAGTGGAAGCACGACCCGGAAGTGGGCGCGGTGCCGCTCGTCTGCGACGCCTCGTCGGACATCTGCTCGCGCCCGGTGGACGTATCGAAGTACGCGCTCATCTACGCCGGCGCGCAGAAGAACCTCGGCCCCTCTGGCGTGACCGTCGTCATCCTGCGCGAAGACATGCTAGAGAGAATCCCCTCGGGCCTGCACACGATGCTCGACTACCGCACGCACGCCGAGAACGACTCGCTCTACAACACGCCGAACACATGGGGCATCTACATCCTCAACTTGGTGTGCGAGTGGGTGAAGGGAGAGGGCGGCCTCGAAGCGATCTCGAAGAGGAACGAGGAGAAGGCGCGCAAGATTTACGACGTGATCGACTCGACCGACTTCTACCGCGGCCACGCCGCGCCCGAAGCGCGCTCGAACATGAACGTCACCTTCCGCCTCCCCACCGAAGAGCTTGAAAAGAAGTTCGCCGCCGAAGCGACCGCCGCCGGCCTCGACGGCCTCAAAGGCCACCGCTCCGTCGGCGGCATCCGCGCCTCCATCTACAACGCCTTCCCCGTCGAAGGTGTCGACGCCCTCACCCAATTCATGCGCGAGTTCCAACGCACCAACGGCTAACCCCAAACCCCCGGCATCACACATCAGCCGGACTTCGGCAGGCGCGTCATCGCCGCCAAAGTCCGGCTGTTTTTCACCCCAAGCCTTTCACCTCACCGAACTCAGCTCTCGCATTCCGCGAGAGTCTCGCGAGCCGCTTCAAGGTACGGGTGACGCAGGGCAGTGAAGATTTCGACAGCGCGCAGTGCGTACGGAATGGCCTCTGGCTTCCGGCCTTGCCGGGTAAGTGCCTCGGCGAGTCGGTAGCAGTTGTTCCCGATTAACTCCTGACGCCAGACCTTTTTGGATAGGGTCAGGGCTTCGCGGGCTAGGACTTCCGCGCCTAGCCAGTCCTCGCGAGCCAGCGCCAGCGAGGCCAGATTGTTGGTGATATTGGCTACGCCTTCGCGATAATCGACAGCCCTAGCAATCTGTAGAGCCTCTCGATACTCACGCTCGGCGGCGTCGAGATCACTGGAACTATGTTTGGCCTCGGCGATTGACATCAGGCCAATGACAACGTCTTCGCTTTCGAGACTCAAAGTGCGGAAAAGCTCTACAGCTTCGCTGAAGGCCACGATAGCAGCAGGATAATTATTGGACAATCTGTACCCACTACCGCGCAAGCGCATAGCGATAGCTTGTTCGCGGGCACCGGCCTCAGCTTCACGCCAGTGATTTTCTGCGCGGTCGGCGCAGGCAAGCACTCCCGCCGACCGTCCACGCAGATAATGGGCCCAACCAGCATCGTAAGCTCGCCAGCCAGCTCCCCGGAAATCTTTCGCCGCTACGGCCTTGACTTCGGCGTCACGCGATAGCGCCAGGCATTCATCAACGCGACCCGTAAATCGAAGAAACTGCTGCAACGCAGTGCATAGGGTCTGAAGTTGGTTGTTAGGCCCCGCCAGGAAACGCGGGAGGGCGGCGACGACTGTAGGCCACGCGGCGTCGAGTACGGGGAAGTTGTCGTATTTCTGGTAGCCGTTCTCCACAACCAGCGCGTAGGCGCGCTTTTCGAGTCGGTCGCCGGTCTCCGCGACGACCTCGGGTTTCCGCCGCCGTAGGAAATCGGCGACCATCGGCACGAGGGCGAACGCCTTTTCCTCAGCATCCGGGACGACCAGCGAGCGGTTGGCGAGGCTGCGCAGGGCGGTCTCGGCCTGTTCTTCGTCGCAGCCTGAGACCGTGGCGAGGTGTTCCACTTTCGCCGGGAGGGTGAAGTAGGTGAGCGCGCAGAGGACTTTGGTCTCGTCGTCGGTAAACTCATTCACCAAGTCGCCGAAGACGAACTCAAGGGGGTTGTTATCGTCAGGGCAGGAGCAGAGGAAAGCCAGCGCGTCGTCGAAGGTGCGGCAGCTTCCGCGTCCGAGTTGTCCGGCCATCCAGCGCAGGAGCAGCGGGTTGCCGGCGGTCTGTTCGTAGAGGGCGATGCGCTCGGCCTCGCTAGTCCTCGCGAGCAACGGGTTGCGCCGGGCGAGGTCGGCGAGGGTTTCGAGCGCGGCCTCTTGGCTGAGTTTTTGGAGGATGAGTTCTTCCGAGCCGGAGCCGATGCGGCGGCGGCTGGTGAGGATGGCCTTGCAGCCTTGCGGCAGTCGCTTGACGAAGGTGAAGAGGCGGTCGCGGTCGGGCTTGGGGAGTGATTCGAGGTTGTCGAGGATGAGCAGCGCCCGGTCGTCGCGGAGCGCGTCGAGCAGCAGGCGTATGCGCTCGTCCTCCGGTGCCTTCGTGATGTCCGCACGTTTCAGCTCGCGCGAGAGTTCGTTGAGCATTTCGAGGAAGCCGGGCAGGACGAAGACGCCCAGCTCGCGCTCGCCGTCGTCGTCAAGTTCGCGGTTCTTGACGGAGACGAAGACGATGCGGTCGAACTGTTGGGGCGTGCAGTCGTAGGCGGCGCGGACGGCGAGCGAGGTCTTGCCCATGCCGCCCGGCCCGTCGATGAGCGCGCCCCAGGTGCGGTTCTCGGGGTCGAGGGCCTCACGTATCTGCGCGAGTTCCGCCTCGCGGCCGAAGAAGGGCTGCAGGCGCGGGAGGTTGTTGGGGATGGCGGTCTGCGCGGGGCGTGCGTCGGTCATCGGAGTCTTGGTGTAGAAATCTTTGGGCTCGCCTTCGTTGAGCGCGAGACGTTCGAGGATGAGGGATGCGGCCTGCTCCGGTGTTAGCTCGTCAAGGTCTGTGTAGCCGGCCAGACCACGCAGACCCTTACCTTCGACGCGTCCGAAACGGGTGAGCATCACCTCGGACACTTTGCGCTTCTTGAGCAGACCAAAGATTGCACTCCACTCAAGACCACACCACTCCTTACTTTCGTAATCGGGACAGAAGACGGCGACGACAAGCTCGGCCTCTTTTTCGTAGAGGTCGGGCAGATAGAAGGCGAGGTCGCTGCGCGAGAACTCAGCCTCGTGATACTTGTCATAGAGAATCGCCGCTTCGCCGAGTTGCCGCGCGAGGAGGGCGGCGACCTGTTCGACGAAGTCGCGCTTCTCCCCGGCGAAGGAGAGGGCGATGCGGAAGCGTTTGGTGGTGGGCGAGTCCATAGTTCAGTTCTGTGAGCACGCGTAAGGATACAGGCTTGGCCGACGGCCCTCGATTATCCACGGCGGGGGCGGCGGTGGCCAATCTGTTTTTGCGGGGGCGCTTGGCAGGGGGGCGGGGGCGGTTTAAAGTAAGGGCGCGTTGTCGTTCTTTCATTTCGCGCCGCGGGCGCTTTTCCCCTTAGAGATAAATGAGCACGAAAATTCTGTTCCCCCTCGCACTCCTTTTGGGCCTGTCGGCCGCCGTCTTCTCCGCCGCGCAGAGCCCCTCGAACAAGCCCGGCGCGGTCGAGCTGCCCGCCGAGAAACACCTGCGCAACGTGCGTCAGTTGACCAACGGCGGCGAGAACGCGGAGGCTTACTTCTCGGGCAAGGGCGACCGCCTCATCTTCCAGTCGAAGCGCGAGGGGCGGCAGTGCGACCAGATTTACACGATGCGCGCCGACGGCTCGGACGTGCGGATGGTCTCGACCGGCGCGGGCGCGACCACCTGCTCGTACATCTTCCCCAACGGCAAGCGGATTCTCTACGCCTCGACGCACCTCGCCTCCGCCGACTGCCCGCCCGCGCCCGACCGCTCGCGCGGCTACGTGTGGGCCGTCCACCCCGGCTTCGACATCTTCGCGGCCGACGCCGACGGCAAGAACCCGAAGCGTCTGACCTCGACGCCCGGCTACGACGCGGAGGCGACGATGTCCACGGACGGCCGCCGCATCGTCTTCACCTCGGTGCGCGACGGCGACCTCGACATCTACTCGATGGACGCCGACGGCGGGAACGTGAAGCGGCTGACGAACGAGCTTGGCTACGACGGCGGCCCGTTCTTCTCGCGCGACGGGAGGCAGATCGTCTACCGCTCGTACCACCCGAAGACGCCCGAGCAGGTCGAGCGTTACAAGCGACTGCTCGCCGAGCACGTCATCGAGCCGAACACCTTCGAGCTGTGGGTGATGGACGCCGACGGGCGCAACAAGCGGCAGGTGACTAAACTCGGCGTCGCGAGCTTCGCGCCTTACTTCCTGCCCGACGGCAAGCGCATCATCTTCGCGTCGAACCACCCGAACCCGCGCGGGCGCGACTTCAACCTCTTCGTCGTCGGCCTCGACGGGTCGGGGTTGGAGCAGGTGACGTTCAACGACACCTTCGACGGCTTCCCGATGTTCTCGCCCGACGGTCGCAAACTCGTCTTCGCCTCGAACCGCAACGCGGCCGAGCGCGGCGACACCAACGTCTTTATCGCCGACTGGGTCGAATAAGCGCCATGCAGTACAAAAGATTTTCCGGCCTTCTCCTGGCCTTCGCACTCCTCGCGCCGGCCGCGTCGGCGCAGACCGTCGCGAGCCCGCCGGCGCCCGACGCGGCGCTTCTCAAGACGCACGTCTCTTACCTCGCCTCCGAGAAGCTCGAAGGCCGGCGCACGGGCTCGCCCGGCGCGCAGGAGGCCGCCCGTTACGTCGCGCGCGAGTTCATGCGGCTGCGGCTGCGCCCCGGCGGCAACACCCCGACCGACGACCTTTCGGAGCAGAGCTACCTGCAAGAGTTCCCTTACGTCGCGTCCGTGGGCCTCGGCGCGGGCAACGCGCTGACGGTCACGCGGCGCGTCGAGCCCGGCGCGCAGGGCACGCCGATGGCGATTGACTTCAAGGTCGGCGAGGACTGGATGCCGCTCGGCTTCGGCACGAACGCGAAGGTCGAGGGCGGGCTCGTCTTCGTCGGCTACGGCATCACGGACGCCGCGCAGAACCACGACGACTACAAGGGCGCGGCCGTCAAGGATAAGGTCGCGGTCGCCTTCGCGGGCACGCCCGACGGCGACAACCCGCACGGGCGCTTCACGCGCGCGGGCGAGCCGCGCTTCAAGGCCGCGGCCGCGCGCGCCGCCGGGGCGAGCGCGCTCGTCCTCATCGCCGCCGAAGAGAAGTTCGCCGACGACCGCGGCTCGCGCCTGCGTTACGACAACTCGGGCGGCGACGCGGGGCTGCCCGTCGCCGTCATGTCGCGGCAGGCGGCGGCGAAGGTGTTGGGGCTCGCAGACCCGTCGGTGCTCGCCGAGTTCGAGAAGGCCATGCGCGCCGCCGGTCAGACGGCGACGAAGGTCGTTCTCGACGAGGCCGCGGTCAGGCAGGTCGTCGTCAGTCTCAAGACCGACGTGGTGCGGAAGAACGCGCCGGCGGCCAACGTCGTCGGCGTGCTCGAAGGCACCGACCCGAAGTTGAAGTCCGAGGTCATCGTCGTCGGCGCGCACTACGACCACCTCGGGCGCGGCGGCGAGGGGAGCGGGAGCCTCGGGCGCGAGGGCGACGTGCACTTCGGCGCGGACGACAACGCCTCGGGCACGGCCGGCCTGCTTGAGCTGGCGCGCCTCTTCTCGCGCGAGCCGGAACTGATGAGGCGCACCGTCGTCTTCGTCGCCTTCGGCGGCGAGGAAGAAGGGCTCATCGGTTCGAGCTACTACGTGCAGAACCCCGCGCGCCCGCTCGCGCAGACCGTCACGATGCTCAACATGGACATGATCGGCCGTCTGCGCGGCGACGTGCTCAACGTCGGCGGCGTCGGCACCGCGTCCGAGTGGCGCTCCATCGTCGAGGCGGAGAACAAGGTCTACGCGGTCACGCTCGGCCCTCCGATAGCGGGCGTCGCTTCGGAGCCGGAGAAGCAAGAGGCGAAGCCGGCCGGCGGCAACGTCAAAGTCCGCGAGGAGAGTAAGCACGACAGTCGCGTCCCCATCGTCGTCACCGGGACGAACGGGCGCACGGCCGTCACGGCGACGCCGTCCGAACGCTTCGCGCTGCGGCTGAGCGACGACGGCTACGGCCCGAGCGACCACTCGGCCTTCTACGCGCGCCGCGTCCCCGTCCTCTTCTTCTTCACGGGCTCGCACGAGGACTACCACAAGCCGACGGACACGGCCGAGCGCGTCAACTACGACGGCGAGGCGCGCGTCGTCTCGTTCGTGCGCGACCTGATACACGAAATCCAGTCGCGCGACCAGCGCCCGACCTACGCCGTGGCGAAGTCCGAGGCCAACACGCGCTCGACCGGCTTCAAAGTCTCGCTCGGCACCATCCCGTCTTACGGGGACTCGACCGACGGCCTCAAGCTCGACGGGGTGCGCGAAGGCTCGCCGGCCGCGGCGGCGGGGCTCAGGGCTGGCGACAAGATCGTCAAGCTCGCCGGGCGCGACGTGCGTAACGTCTACGACTACACGCAGGTGCTCTCCGAGATGAAGGCCGGGCAGGAGTACGAGGTCGAAGTCACGCGCGACGGCCAGCGCCTCTCCATGAAGATCACGCCGGCCGCCAGACGCTAAGGGGGCAGGGTTAAAGTGGAAGGGGTAAGGGAAGAAGGCCGTCGCGCCTTTCCTCCCTTACCCCTTCCACTTTAACCCTGACCCTTTTTTACAGCGCGCGGAGCAGCGTCGAGATGTCTGACTGAGGGACTTCGAGGCGGAGCTGGACTTCGTTGCCTTTGGTCGTGACCTTCAGGCTGTCCATGAGCGCGCGCGCGAAGCGCGCCTTCTCACCCGCCATCGAGATGAGCCCGGGCGCAATCTGCCTGAGCGCCTCGACCGTGTCGAAGAGTTGTTTGGCGTCGGCGGCCGCGCCCGTGCGCAGCGTCGTCATCAACTGTAGCCCCGTCGGCGACGAGCCGACCGTCCCGTAGAAGCCGCGTATCGCGTCGATGGCGCGGTCGACGTTCGGCAAGTCCGTCCGCACCCCCGCGAGCAAGCCCGGTCGCACGTTACCGCCGAAGGCGACGAAGTCCCCGGCCGCGCGCGGGAAGTTGAGGATGCTCATGTCGGCGCGGCCGCGGCCGGCCTGCGCGTCGATGGCCGCGCGCACGTCCGCCGGCTCGCCGAGCGCGAGCGTGTTCGGGTCGAGCACGGCGAAGGCCAGCTCGCGTACGTGCATCCGCGCGATGCCGAAGAGCCTGAGCTGGTCGTTGACCGTCGCGACGTAGACGGTCTTGCCCGCGTGCGTCTGCTCCGCGAGCCCGCCCTTCGCGGCGGTGCGGGCGGCGGCGACGAGCGCGTCTGTGCGGAACGTCCCGCGCGCGACCGCCGTCATGTTATCGACCTTGACCGCGCCCGACGGCAGCGACACGAACCGCGCGCCGACCGCGACCGTGTCGAAGGCGCGCGCGTCGATGCCGGTGCGAGTCTTGAACTCCTCCACGTCCGCGTTGACCTGCGCGAGCCGCGCCGTGTCGCCCGCGAGCGCGCGCGGCACGACTTCGGTCAAAAGCCTGCGCACGTCCACCGTGAAAATCATGTCCGAGGCGGGCAGCGGCAGCGGCGCCGTCGTGCCCGGCGTCTGCGCGACCGTCGTGCGTACAGGCGTCGTGCGCGTGCCCGCCGGGGCCTTGGGCGTGCTCTGCGCGCCGGCCGTCTGCGCGAGGCCGGCGGCGGCGATTAAGAGTGCGAGCGTCGAAGCGTAAAAAGTCCTTCTCATAAACCTCTCATCCATAATCTTCCCACACGCGCGTCGGGCGCGGCGGTTCATAAAAAAACGTCCGGAGGCGTGCTGTCTTTGGGGGAAGCGTTCGCGTGTGTCGGATGCGCGCCCGCCGCGCGTGGGTTGGCCGCGAAATCGCGCGCGGCCCGCGGGCTTCGGCCGCCTTCAACTTTTAACGGCCGCCCTCCGCGCCCGTGACTTCGGGCTGGCGCTCCTCCTCGGCCTGCGTCCATTCGCAGATGACGCGCTTGTCTTCGTCCGAGAGGCGCGCCGCGGGGTGCAGCGGCAGGTAAGACGCGAGCGGCATCTGTCCCGCCTCGACCTGCTGACAGATTTCGTGGAGCTTGCGCTCGCGCTTCCGCTTCGGGTAGGTCGCCCACTCCGAGAACGAAAGCTCCCTCCGCCCGTCGTCAACGTGCCACTTCAGAAACCACGAGGCCGGCGAGACGTTGCTGTACCAGGGCCAGTGCGTCTCCGACGAGTGACAGTCGTTGCACGAGCGTTCAAAGATGGCGGCCACCTCGGGCGTCATCCGCGTGTTGGCGCGCATCGTCTTCGACGCGTCGACCGGCGGGTTCGTCCGGTCGGGTCTGACGGCCTGCGCCCCGAGGAAGACGAGCGCGAATGCGACGGCCGACCACTTGAGAATCTTCTTCATACGTCTCGAATTAAAGACGCGCCGACCGCGCAAGGCGTTAGCGTGCGCCGGCCCGACCGAAAAAAATCGCGAAAATTTCGTCCCGTTGAAAAGTGTTTCGATGTTAGCATACGCGCGCCGACACCCGCGAACCTGTCGAACGCGCCGCCACGCTTCACAAACTTTCACACGGAGTCAGTGCAACACCTCGGAGACCCTGAAGGGGCGGAGGAGTCGCGCCGTCTGCTCTCCGCGCTGCTCGACGCGCGCGCCTCGTGGTTCCTGCGCGAGGGGCGCGGAGGGCGTTGCGTGGAGCTGCGACGCGGCGAGTGGGAGCTGCGCGCCGCGGGCCGCGCGCTCGTGCTTTCCTGCCGTGGCGATTCCGGCGCGCGCTCGTGGCGCGTGCGTGCGTGGGGCGCGGAAGGCGAGGCTCTCATCCTCGACACGGCCGGCCGCGCGGGCGCGCGCCCGTCGACGCTCTGGCTCGTGCCGCGCGCACTCGTCGCGTCCGCGCGCGAGGCGTTGGCCGACGCTCGTCGCGCCGAGTGCGAGAGGCTGGCCGCTCTCGTCTGCCGCGCGGCCGGCGCGAGACTCGAACGCGCGACGCTCAGCGCGGGCGCGCGTCGCGGCGAGCCCGGCCGCTGGGCGCGCGTCCTGTTCAGACGCGGCCGCGAGCGAGTCGCCGCGACCGCGCCCGTCGTCCCCGCGGGCGCGGAGGACGCCGAGAGCTTTCTCGCCTCGGCGCTGCTCTGGCTCTCGCGGCTCGAAGAGGGCGCGCGAGCCGGCGCGGCGGTCGGCGGCCTCTGGCTCGTCGCGCCGCCCGCGCTCGCCGGTGCCGTGCGCGAGCGCGTACCGCTGCTCCGCGCCGACTTGCGCTCGCTCGTCTCCGTCCACGAGCCGGACGAAGAGGGCGGGCTCATACACACGCCCGCGCCGACTCTGGAAGAGCTGCTCGAAGCGCCCCCGCAAAGACCGTCTCGCCCCGCGCGACACGCGCCGCAACCAATGTCCGAACTGGCCGCGAGCATCGCCGCGCTCGCGCCCGAAGAGATCGACTGCGTGCGCGCGCGCAAGGGCGAGACGCTGCGCTACCTCGGGCTCGCCTTCGCGCGCGTGCGCCGCGTGGCGGGGAGGGAACAGCTCTGGTTCGGCGTCGAGGGACGCGCGCGCCGCGCTCTCTCGGACGAGGCTTGCGCCGAGGACTTCGCAAAGCTCCTCGCCGAACTCGTCGCGCACAGACGCCCCGACGCGCCCGAACGCCGCCACGCGCTCTACCGCGCCGCGCCCGAAGCCTGGCTCGAAGCCCTGCTGCGCCGCGACGTGACGCGGCTCGACGCGGGACTCCGCCTCGCGCCGCTGCACGCACAGTTCCGCGCGCCGCGCGGCGCGGGCCCCGGCGCGGCGCGACCCGTCGACCTCCTCGCGCTACGCCGCGACGGACGCCTCGTCGTCGTCGAGCTGAAAGTCTCGGAGGACGCCGCGCTCGCGCTACAGGGCGCGGACTACTGGCGTCGCGTCCGCGCGCAACAGCTCGCCGGCCGCATCGACGGCGCGCGCCTCTTCGGCGACGCGGAGGTCTCCGACGAGCCCCCGCTCGTCTACCTCGCCGCGCCCATGCTCCGCTTCCACCGCTCGTTCTACACGCTCGCGCGCTGCGTCCGGCCCGAGATCGAGATGTACCGACTCGACCTCAACGAAGACTGGCGCTCCGGCGTCCGCGTCGTGCGGCGTGCGCGCGTCGTTTGAGTGGTGGATGGGAGGGTCGCCCGCAAAAATGTTCCCCTTTGGGGCGGGGCGTGGTAGACTCCGCGCGCTTTGGCGTAGGCAGGCGCGACCCCGCGCGCCGCATTCAAACAGAGGCTGTCCGAGCCCCCGCGTCCGCCCCGTCCGTCTGAGGGGCGCGGACGCTTCACGGCCACCCCTTCAAGGCGGCCAACACTCACCGCTCCGAACATAGATGAGGACTCCATGAGGTCTTTCAACTCTCGCCCCGGGCGCTTGCTCGCCCTGACGCTCGTCCTGTCCTTCGTCGCCGGCTCGCTCGGCTTGGCATTCGTCTCGAACTTCCGTCACGCGCCCTCGCGCCCCGACGCGCGCGCCGCGTCGCCCGCGCCCACACAGACGCTCGAAACCTACGGCCGCATCCCTCTGAGTTTTGAGGCGAACGTGGGGCAGGCCGACGGCGCTGTAGACTTCCTCGCGCGCGGCGCGGGCTACGCGCTCTTTCTGAAGTCGTCGGAGGCCACGCTCGTCCTGTCCCGCCGTCAGGCGGGCGCGGCGCAGAAACGCTCGGGCGAGGACGCGCCGGTCGCGTCGCGCGACGCAATGGCTTCGGCGGCGGACGCGCGCGAGGAGTCGAAGGTGCTGCGCATGACGCTCGTCGGGGCCGACGCCGCCGCGTCGGCCGTGGGCGCGGAAGAGTTGGCGGGTAAGGTCAACTACCTCGTCGGCGACGACCCCTCGAAGTGGCGCACGGGGGTGCCGACCTTCGGGGGCGTTCGCTACGGCGAAGTCTACGAGGGCGTCGACCTCGTCTACTACGGCAACCAGCGTCAGCTCGAATACGACTTCCGCGTCGCGCCCGGCGCGAACCCGCGTGCGGTGAGTTTGCGTTTCGACGGCGCGGACAAAGTGGAGCTGGACGCGGCCGGCGACCTTCTGCTGACGCTGGGCGAGAGCGTGGTGCGGCAGCCTAAGCCTTTCGTCTATCAGGAGGTGGCGGGCGCACGCCGCGAGGTCGAGGGCGGCTATGCGCTCGGCGCTGACGGCAGCGTCGGGTTCGCGCTCGGCGAGTACGACAGGAGTCTGCCGCTCGTCATCGACCCCGTACTCGTCTACTCGACCTACCTCGGCGGCAGCGGCGGCGATCAGGGGTGGGGCGTCGCGGTGGACTCGACGGGGCAAGCCTATCTGGCCGGCTTCACCACCTCGACCAACTTCCCCACGGCCAACGCCCTTCAGGCCGCGAACGGCGGTTTTCAGGACGCCTTCGTCACCAAGCTCAACGCCGCCGGCACCGCGCTCGTCTACTCCACATACCTCGGCGGCAACGGCGGCGAACAGGCGCGCGGCATCGCCATCGACTCCGCGGGCAACGCCTACGTCACCGGCTTCACGGGTTCGACGAACTTCCCGACGGCCAACCCGCTTCAGGCGGCGCAGGGCGCCGGCAACTCTCAGGACGTATTCGTTACGAAGCTCAACGCGGCGGGCAACGCGCTCGTCTACTCGACCTACCTCGGCGGCGACGGCGCGCTCGAGTTCGGCGAAGGCATCGCGGTCGATTCCGCCGGCAACGCGTACGTGACGGGCGTCACCAACTCGACCAACTTCCCGACGGCCAACCCCATTCAGGCCGCGCTGGCCGGGGGCGGGGACAACTTCATCACGAAGCTCAACGCGGCGGGCACGGCGTTGGTCTACTCGACCTACCTCGGCGGCTCGGACTTCGAGATAGCGGAGGGCATCGCCGTCGACTCTTCCGGCAACGCCGTCATCACCGGCGACACGCGCTCGGCCAACTATCCGACGGCCAGCCCCGTTCAGGCGGCGAACGGCGGCGGGCAGGACGCCTTCGTGAGCAAGGTCAACGCGGCGGGCAGCGCGCTCGTCTACTCGACCTACCTCGGCGGCTCCGCCGACGATCAGGGCGAGTCGGTGGCGGTTGACGCGGCCGGTAGCGCCTACCTCACGGGGACGACTAATTCGACCAACTTCCCCACGGCCAACGCCTTCCAACCCGCGAACGGCGGCACGTCGGTCTTTCAGGACGCCTTCGTCACGAAGCTCAACGCGGCGGGCACGGCGTTGGTCTACTCGACCTACCTCGGCGGCACGGGCGGCGAAGTCGGGCACGGCATCGCGGTCGACTCGGCCGGCAACGCCTACGTCACCGGCGGCTCGGGCTCGAACAACACCTTCCCGACGGCCAACGCCATCCAGTGCGCGCGCGCGGGCGGGGCCGACGTTTTCGTCACGAAGATTAACGCGGCCGGCAACGCGCTCGCCTACTCGACATACATCGGCGGCTCTGACAGCAGCACCACGATAGAACTCGGCCGCGGCATCGCGGTGGACTCCGCGGGCAACGCCTACGTCACGGGCGGCACCAACTCGTCCGACTTCCCCACGGCCAACCCGATTCAGAGCGCGTACGCGGGCAGCGACTTCGGGCTCGCGGGCGACGCCTTCGCGCTCAAGCTGAGCGACGCCTCGGCGGGGCCGGCTTCGCTCCTTCAGTTCACGCAGGTCGCGCCCGTCGTGCAGGAGGACGTGACCTCGCTTACGCTGACCGTCCAGCGCACGGGCGACACCTCGGGCGCCGTCACGGTCGATTACGCGACCGCCAACGGGACGGCCAACGAGCGTTCGGACTACACGACGGCGGTCGGCACGCTCCGCTTCGCCGCGGGCGAGACCTCCAAGACGCTCGACGTGCTCGTCAACGAGGACTCGTTCGTCGAGGGTAACGAGACGTTCACCGTCACGCTCTCGAACGCGACGGGCGGCGCGACGCTCTCTTGCCTGACGGCGGTCGCCACCGTCCAGATCAACGACGACGCGACCGAGCCGACGACCAACGTGATAGACGACCCGACCATCTTCACGGGGCAGCACTACCACGACTTCCTCAACCGACAGGCAGACCCGACGGGGCTGACCTTCTGGGCGAACATGATCATCGACTGCGGCGGGGACGCCGCCTGCATCGACCGCAGGCGCGCCAGCGTCTCGCAGGCGTTCTTCCTCTCGATAGAGTTCCAGTCGACGGGCTACTACGTCTTCGGCATCTACAAGGGCACGTTCACGGACACGCCGGCGCGGCCGCGCGGGATGCCGCGCTACCGCGAGTTCCTGCGCGACCAGCAGGAGGTCGGGCGCGGCGTCATCGTCGGTCAGGGCAACTGGGAGGCGCAGCTCAACGCGAACCGGCAGGAGTTCGCGCGCCGCTGGGTGCAGCGGGCGGACTTCCTGGCCGAGTTCCCGCTGAACATGAGCGGCACCGACTTCGTCAGCAAGCTCGCCGCCAATCTGGGCGTTACCCCGTCGCCCGCCGAGTTAGACGGCGCCATGGAGAGCTACACACAGACCGTCGAGGGGCGGGCCACGACCCTGCGCAACGTGGTCGAGTTGAACTCGGTCTACAACCGCCAGTTCAACGCGGCCTTCGTGTTCAGCCAGTACATCGGCTACCTGCGGCGCAACCCGAACGACGCGCCCGACAACAACTACTCGGGCTTCGACTTCTGGCTGGCGAAGCTCGATTCCTTCAGCCTGCCGGGCGAGGACGTGCGCAACGAGCAGACCGCCATCCGACGCGCGCAGCGCGCCGAGATGGTGCGCGCCTTCATCCTCTCCGCCGAGTACCGGGGCAGGTTCGGCCAACCCTAACCGGCCGTCAGACGAGCAGGCC
>JBEVKV010000396.1:0-3728 GCA_040509515.1 Pyrinomonadaceae bacterium
AGCGGCCTCGGGGCGACAGACGGAACGCGGCCATCTCTTCGGCGTTGCGAACCAGCAGCAGGTCGCCGGCCAGCACCGGGTGGTTCCACGTCTTGCCCTTAATGGCCGGGAACCGCGCCAGTTCGTTGAAACGGTCGGGGGTCGCCCCGACCAGCGCCAGCGCCCCCTGCTCCGACACCAACAACAGCACGTCCTGTTCGGGCAGCAGGACGAGTTGGCCCGAGCCGTAGTCTCCGCCGTCCCACCTCTGCCAGCCGTCCTTGAGGTCGATGCAGGCGATCTTGCCGTTGTCGAACCCGTAGGCGTGACCTTTGTGCACGACGAAGTCGCTGAAGTAGGGTTTGAGCCCGTAGGAAGTCCAACGCTCCTCGACCGCCCACGCGCCCGCCCCCTGCGCGACCGCGACGCGGTAGAGGTCGCCCCCCTCGCCTTGCGCGAGCAGCAGGTCGCCGTCCGCGGTCAGCGCCGGCTGCACGATGCGCCCGCCCGTCGGAAGCTCATACCGCCAGAGCACACGGCCGTCGGCCGGCGCGACGCCGAGCGCCCCGGGGCCGTTCATCAGCACGATCTGCGTGACCCCGCCGAGCGTCACGCGCTGGGGCGAGCTGTAGCAGCAGTCGACTTTCGGGCCGAACCAGCGCGGCTCGCCGTTGGCGCGGTCGTAGGACGCGAGAGTGCCGCCGGCCGCGACGACGACGGCGTCGTCCAACAAGAGCGGCGAGCCGGAGTAGCCCCAGCCCGGCAGCTTCGTCTTCGTGTCGGACGCCGCGTTGCGCGTCCACACGACCGAGCCGTCGTCCGCATCGAGCGCGTTCAGGATTCCGGTCGCGCCCAACGTGTAGACTCGGCCGTCGCCGAGGGTCGGCGTCGCGCGCGGGCCGGCCCCTCCGTTCGACTCGTAGAAACGCGCCGCGTCGCGGTGCGTCCACACGGGCTTGCCGGTCGTCACGTCGTAGCAGGAGACGAGTTCGTCGTCGCCGCGCTGCTCCTGCGTGTAGACGCGGCCGCCGCGCACGGCGAAGGACGACCAGCCCGGCCCGACGGGGCGACGCCACAACTCGACGGGCGGCGACGCCTTCCAGTCAATCGCGATTTGCACGCCGCGGACGACGCCGTCGCGTTCCGGCCCTCGAAAGCCGGGCCAGTCGGCCCCGGTCTCGGCCGACGCCGGGGCCGACACGCGCGCCGCAGGTTCGGCGGCGGCCAGAGACAGGAGCCGCTCCTCCGGGGTCTGCGACCAGCGCCACGCCAAGTCCGAATCGGCGTTGGCGTCGATGCCGCCGGTTCGGACGAGCGTCCACGCCGCGCACGCGAGCAGGATGGAAGCGGCAAGGACTGCGCGCCGCGGCCCGGCGGAAAGGCGTCGGCCGACGAACGCCCCGACGACCAGCGCGACGCTCATGGTGATGAGGCCGTAGACGAGGAACAGAAACCCCATCCCCGCCCCCGCGATTGATTTGTGGACGACGAACCGCGCGGCGTACAGCGCGACGGCCATTAAGGCGACGGCACCCAGACGCTCTGACCAAAGCGCCCGGCTGAAGAAGACCCACCACACGAGAATCGCCAGCGCGCCGCCGAGCCCGACGAACATCCCGATGACCGCCGCCCCCGGCACGACGGCGGGGAGAACGAACATGCTCAGCAGTTGCAGCACTACGACGGCCACGCCGGGCCACAGCCGGAGCGGCTTCCGGGCAGTCGGTTTCTCAATTTGTGCGGTGGTCATGTCAGAAACATACGCTCACTCGGGCCGTTTGTTTCTCGCCTTCTCCGACCGCACGTCGTCACTCGGCGGCGCTGCCGGCATGCGGCGGCCGGACGACGTACTCGAAGAAGCACACCTCGACTCCGTTCGGGTCGGCGGTCTTAAAGTTCCTGTGGCCGTAACTGGTGACGCCGAGTTCCTGAAGGATTGGCGCGCCGCGCCGCCGCGCCTCTTCATACAGTTGCTCCACGTCGGCCACTTCGATGTAGAAGCCGCCGCGGATGGAGGGCGACCCCTCGCCGGCTTCGATCTCGATGAAGCCGGCGTTGTTCGGCGAGCGGAAGATGGTGCCGCGCTCCTCCGCGCCCCTGTCCCATGCGTGGTAGATGTCGAGGCGCAGCACGTCGCGGTAGAAGGCCACGGTCTGTTCGTAGTGCGGCGTGAAATAGTAGAACCTGAATTCGCGATTTTTCATGTCACGTAGTCTTCGTGGATTTTGCGCCGCGACGGCTATGACGGCTCGACGACGGCGAAGGCGCGCACCGGGAACGTGCCGAAGCCCTTAACTTTGACGGGCACGGCGAAGAACTTAAAGCCGTCCCGGGGCAAGCGCCCGAGGTCGCACATGTGCTCGACGATTGGGATGTCAGCGCCGAGTAATATGCTGTGGACGGGCCTGCGCCCGTCGGCGGTGTCGTCGATGTTGTACGAGTCTATGCCCACCAGCGCGGCTCCCGCGTCGGCCAGAAACCGTGCCGCGTCTTCGGTCAGGAAGGGGTGACCCTCGAAATACTCGTCCGTCCTCCAGTGCATGTCCCAGCCCGTGTGTACGAGCACCGCCTTGCCTTTCACGTCCGTGTCGCCGAAGGCGGCGCGACCCAGAGCGCGCCCCGTGGCGCCGACCGCGCCCACGACCACCCCGTCCAAATCGGCGAGTGAAGCCAGCGCGAGTCGGGATAAGTCCGCGCCGCCCTCGTAACGGTGGAACGGGCTGTCGAGGTACGTCCCCGTGTTGGCCACCATCTCGATCTTGCCGATGTGAAACTCCGTCCCCGCGGCGTAATGCTTTCTGGAGTCTTCGCGGCTGAGGTAGTCGCACACCACGGGCGCGGGCAGCCCCCTGTAGGTGACGAGCCCGTGCTCCACCGTGTGGCTCACGTCCACGAACTGTTTATTGACGTTCACGACCCGAAAGTCCCCTTTGCGGCGTCTGACGATTGAGCATCCCCGAAGGGAGTTTGTTTAAGCGACTCGATGGCGGGAAGCACGCGGGGGAGAATATTAGCGGAGCGGCGGGGTGTCAACGCCCCGCCGGATATTAACTTTCGCGTCGAAGGCCGCAGGTTGACGCGGCGCGGCATAATACGCATGCCTCGCGTGTCGAAATCAAAACCTCAATGGTCGTGAAGTTCACTCAGCTTGCGATCCGGCCACATTCTTCTGACAGTTCGCTCAGCCACTCACCGCTCACGCGGGCGAACGTTTAAAGCTCAAATGTTCTCGGAAGTCGAGCACGCTCACGTTCGCCGACGGTCAAGGTCAGGGCACGATCACCGACGACGACGCCCCGACCGCAGCCGGGCTTCCGGGGCGTGATTGAGGCGAACGAGCAGGCGTACTTCGACGCCTTCGTCGCGCGTCCCGAGTCCGTCGCGGTCTACGATGCGCTCACCAACGAGCAGTTCATGGACGTGCTGAACGCCGACACCTCGGGGGCGTTGTCGCAGTCGGAGCGCGACGCGCTGGTCGCGGAGTTGAACGGTGGGAACATAACGCGGGCGCGGGCGCTGCGCTCCGTGCTTGAAGACCCGACCTTCGTCGACAGCGAGTTCCGCCGGGCCTTCGTGCTCATGCAGCACTTTGGCTACCTGCGCCGCGACCCGGACGCCGTCGGCTTCAACTTCTGGCTCACGAAACTCAACGCCTTCGGCGGTGACTTCCGTAGCGCCGAGATGGTCGAAGCCTTCCCCTCCTCGGACGAGTACCGGAAGAGGTTCGGGCGGTAGTTCCGACCGAAGTT
>JBEVKV010000397.1:0-3715 GCA_040509515.1 Pyrinomonadaceae bacterium
GACGAGTGTCCCGAAGGGGATTATTCGTCGCGGCCTTCGCGTGCTCGCCGCCGGGGGGCGCGGCGGTTACAATTGGGGCATGAAGGAAGTGGTGGTCATCGGCGGGGGGCTGGCGGGGGCGGAGGCTGCGTGGCAGGCTGCGGAGGAGGGCGCGCGCGTGCGGCTCTACGAAATGCGGCCGGTAAGGCAGACGCCCGCGCACCGCACGGACAGGCTCGCCGAGATTGTCTGCTCGAACTCGCTCAAGTCGGACGAGCCGGGGTCGGCCCCGTATCTTTTGAAGGAGGAACTGCGCCGCGCGGGCTCGGTCGTCCTCGACGTGGCGATGCAAACGCGCGTCCCGGCGGGCGCGGCGCTCGCGGTTGACAGGGAGCGTTTCGCCGAGCTGATCACCGAGCGGATAGAGTCGAACCCGAATATCGAGCTGGTGCGCGAAGAGGCGACGCGGGTCGAAGAGGATGCGGTGACAATCATCGCCGCCGGGCCGCTCTGCTCCGACGCGCTGGCCGAGGAGATCGCGCGGCTGACCGAAGGCACGGGGCTCTATTTCTACGACGCCATCGCCCCGATTGTCGCGGCCGACTCCGTCAACACCGAAATCGCCTTCCGCGCGGCGCGCTACGGGAAGGGCGGCGACGACTACCTCAACTGCCCCATGAACGAGGAGGAGTACGCGCGCTTCTACGAGGCGCTCACGGCGGCGCAGAGCGTGCCCCTGCAGCGCTTCGAGGAGACGCGCTGGTTCGAGGCTTGTCTCCCCATCGAAGAGCTGGCGCGGCGCGGGGTGGACACGCTGCGCTACGGGCCGATGAAGCCGGTGGGTCTGCGCGACCCGCGGACGGGGCGCGAGCCCTACGCGGCCGTCCAGCTCCGGCAGGAGAATTTGATGGCCGACGCCTACAACCTCGTCGGCTTCCAGAATCATCTACGTTACGGCGAACAGGCGCGCGTGCTCCGTCTCATACCCGGTCTGGAGCGTGCCGAGTTTTTGCAGTACGGCCAGATTCACCGCAACACGTACATCAACGCCCCGCGCGTGCTCGCGCCGACGTTGCAGATGCGCGAGCGCCCCGGGGTCTTTTTCGCCGGCCAGATCAGCGGGGTCGAGGGCTACGTCGAGTCGGTCGCGACGGGCTGGCTCGCCGGGCGGAACGCGGCGCGCGTGGCGCGCGGGCGTGAGCCGCTCGAAGCGCCCGCGAAGGCCGCGACCGGCGCGCTCGCGCGCTACGTCTCGGGCGCGGACACGAAGAACTACCAGCCGGTGAACATAACTTTCGCGCTGCTCGTACCGCTGGTTGAAGAGGAGCGGCGCAGGTTTAAGAAGAAACGCGACCGCCACGCGCGACAGGTCGCGCTCGCACTCGAAGAATGGGACGCCTGGCTTCAAAAGATTCAGGACGGGGAAGAGACGCCGCTGGCCGCGACGCCGTAGGGACGCGTTTGTCCGCGCCTCGCGCGCGCGGCGGCGTTTCTGTCGCGCGGTTCTTCGCTCCGCGACAGGGGCGCGTGCTCTCGGCCTGCGCGCTGGCGCTGGCGCTGCTGGCCGCGTCGTCGGTCATGCTCCGCGCGCAGTCGGGACGCCGTGGCGCGCTGCCGCCGATACAGATCGGCAAGAAGGGCGTCTCCACCCCGACGCCGAGTCCGACGCCGATGAGGCGTCCGACCGGCCCCATCGCCGAGCCGAACGCGCCCGGCGACGCCAAAACGAAGGGCAAGCCGGGCGGCGGCTTGCGCCCGCCCGGGTCTGAGGCGCGGCCGCCGCAACCCGCCGACGAGGACGAAGGCGAAGAGGTCGTCCGCATCAGCTCGAACCTCGTCCCGCTGCCCGCCTCGGTCGTGGACGCGCAGGGGCGCGCCGTCGCCGACCTCAAGGCCGAAGACTTCGTGCTCAAGGTTGACGGCGAGGTCAAGCCCATCGGCGAGGTGAGCCGCGCCGAGACGCCCGTCAGCATCGCGCTGCTTTTCGACAACAGCTCCAGTCAGGTCTCGACGCGCGACTTCGAGCGCCAGGCCGGCATACGCTTCCTCCGGTCGGTCGTCCGCGGCGTAGACCGCGCGGCGGTCTTCTCCATCTCGACCGACCCGGAGCTTTCGCACCCGCTGACGAACGAGGTGCCGCGCCTCGTTCGCGTCATCGAGAACTTCCCCAAGCCCGACGCGGCGGCGACCGCGCTCTTCGACACGGTCGCGATGGCCGCCGAGTACCTCAAGCCGCAGCGCACGCGCAAGGTCATCGTCATCATCTCCGACGGCACGGACACCGTCAGCATGCTCGACTTCGACACGACGCTCAAGCTCATCCTCGCCGACGACTGTCAGGTCTACGCCGTCCAGACCGGCAACAGCGAGAGCGCGAACCTGCACGACCTCGCCGGCGCGCACCGCCTCAAGGAGTTCGCCGCGCAGACCGGCGGTGCCGTCTACGTCCCGCGCACCAACGAAGAGCTGACGGCGGCCTTCAAACAGATCGCCACCGACCTCTCGCAGCAGTACGTCCTCAGCTACTACCCCCCGGGCGACCTCCGCGACGGCCTCTTCCGCACCTTCACGCTCGACGTGAAGACCCGCCCCGGCCTGCGCGTCCGCACGCGCAAGGGCTACTACGCGCCCAAAGGATAGTAGGTAGTAGACAGTAGAAAGATGTAGCAGACGACGGCCGTTTGCTTTATCCTGAGGCCGCCGTCGTTAGAGGATTCTACTGACTACTGACTACTGACTACTTTTTTATGGAGACACTCATCGGACAGTTCCTCGAACACCTGCGCTACGAGCGCAACGTGAGCGAGCACACGCTCAGGAACTACGCCATCGACCTGGGTCAGTTCCTCGAACACCTCGCGCCCGCCGACCCCTCGACGGGCGCGCGCCGCGAGCTGGACGCGCGCGACATCGACCACATCACCATCCGCGAGTGGCTCTCGGAGCTGCACGACGCGCAGAAGAAGAAGTCCTCCATCGCGCGCAAGCTGGCGGCGCTCCGCACCTTCTTCCAGTTCCTCATCCGCGAGGGCGCGGTCGAGGCCAACCCGGCGAAGCTCGTCTCGACGCCGCGTCTGGAGAAGAAGCTGCCCAACCACCTCTCCATCGAGGACGCCGTCCGCTTCATCGAGACGCCGGACGTGACGACCGACCTCGGCAAGCGCGACCGCGCGATTCTGGAGATGCTCTACGGGACGGGCGTCCGCGTCTCGGAGCTGGTCAAGCTCGACCTCAAGGACATCGACTTTCGCAACCGCGTGGTGAGGGTCAAGGGCAAGCGTCGCAAGGAGCGCGTCGTGCCCTTCGGCGAGCCGGCGCTCCACGCCTTGATGAGATACCTGACCGAGGTGCGCGGCACGTTCCTCAACAACGCGCCCGTCGCCGACCGCGAGCCCGACGCGGTCTTCCTCAACTATCAGGGCACGCGCATCACCACGCGCTCGGTCGGCCGCATGGTGGACAAGTACATCAAAATCTGCGCGGGCATCCACGACATCAGCCCGCACTCGTTGCGCCACTCCTTCGCCACGCACCTGCTCGACAGCGGCGCAGACCTGCGCGACATACAGGAACTCTTAGGCCACGCGCGCCTCTCCACCACACAGATTTACACGCACGTCTCCATGGAGAAGCTCATCGAGGTCTACGACAAGGCGCACCCCAAAGCCTGAGGGGGCAAAGGGTCAAGGGGAAGGGGTAAGGGAAGAAAAGGCGCGACGGCCTTGCTCCCTTACCC
>JBEVKV010000398.1:0-24008 GCA_040509515.1 Pyrinomonadaceae bacterium
CTACAGTCTACAGCTTCCGCTCAGGGGACGATGACCTCAAGACCTTCCGTCACGACCTCGAAGGTCATGGGCAGCTCGCCGATGAGTTCGCCGTCGGCCTGCACGTAGACGCCTTCGCCTTCGCAGCGCAGGCGCGCGGCGCGGCGGAAGGCGAGGCCGCGCGTGCCCTGCTCGGGCGCGCCGCCGCGCATGGCGTGCGCGAGCAGACGCAGGTAGCGCAGGCGGCTCCGCGTGTCGATGACGCAGACCTCGAACTCGTCCGAGTCGAGCCGCGCGCGCGGCGTGATGGCGAGCCCGCCGCCGTACCAGGGGGCCTTGCCGACCGCCGCGTAGGTCGCGCGCAGGCGCTCGCCCCCGACCTCGACCGTGAACTCGCGCGGCACCCAGTGCGCGAGGTGCGCGAGCCCCGCGTACCAGAAGGCCGCCTCGCCCACGCGCCGCTTCAGACGCGGCCGCACGCTCCGCACGACCGACGCGTCGAGCCCGACGCCCGCCATCATGAAGAAGTAACGGCGCGCGCCCGTCCGCTCGCTCGTCGCCACGCCGAGCGTGATGCGCCGCGTGCGTCCGCGCGCGAAGACCTCGGCCGCCAACTCGGCGTCGCGCGGGAGTTCCAACTGTCTCGCGAGGACGTTCGCCGTCCCCGCCGGCCACACCATCGCGCGCGCGCGCGTCCCGGCCAGTCCCTGTATCGCCTCGTGCAGCGTCCCGTCGCCGCCGCGCACGACCACGTCGGTCGCGCCGGCCCGCGCGGCCTCCCACGCCAGCCGCGCCGCGTCGTCCGGCCCCTCCGTCGGCATGACTTCGACCTCGACGCCCTCGGCGCGCGCGCGCGCGCGGAACGCCTCGACCGGCCGTGCGGGGTCGCCCCCGCGCCCCGCCTTCGGGTTATAGATTAAGACTGCCTTGCGCTCGTCCATTGGTTCTGGCTGTTACGGTCGTTTAAGTGGAGAGGAGAAAAGAGCATCACGTCAAACCTCCTCAGTCCGCCGAGCCGACGGCGACTTAAAAACACCGGCCGCCCGGCGACCTGCAAGCACGGTGCCGACGCGCGCCACCTTACTATAACCCAAAAAAAACGCCGCGCCGGCCTCCACCGAGGGAAGCCGGCGCGGACACCTGTCGGGAGTTCGCTGCGCGCGGGCTCCGTCTACTCCAGACGGTAGTTCGGGGCCTCCTTCGTGATGATAACGTCGTGGACGTGCGACTCTTTGAGGCCGGCGGAGCTGATGCGTATGAAGCGCGTCTCCTCCTGAAACTCGCGTATGTCGCGGCAGCCGGTGTAGCCCATGCCGGCGCGCAGGCCGCCGACGAGCTGTGTGACCATGTCGGCGAGCGTGCCCTTGTAGGGGACGCGTCCCTCGATGCCTTCGGGGACGAGCTTCGACTCGACCTCGGTCGTCTCCTGCGCGTAGCGGTCGCGCGAGCCCTCGCGCATCGCGCCGATTGAGCCCATGCCGCGGTACGCCTTGAACGAGCGACCCTGAAAGAGAATCAGCTCGCCCGGCGACTCCTCGGTGCCGGCGAAGAGCGAGCCGATCATCACCACGTCCGCGCCGGTCGCGATGGCCTTCGCCACGTCGCCCGAGAACTTGACGCCGCCGTCGGCGATGACGGGAACGCCCGAGCCCTTCGCCGCCTGCACGCAGTTGTGGATGGCGGTTATCTGCGGCACGCCCGCGCCCGTCACGACGCGCGTCGTGCAGATCGAGCCGGGGCCGATGCCGCACTTGACCGCGTCCACGCCCGCCGAAATCAGCTCGCGCGTGCCCTCGGCCGTGGCGATGTTGCCGGCGATGAGCTGCGTCTCCGGGTGCCGGCGCTTGATTTCGCGCACGGCCTCGATGACGCGCGACGAGTGCCCGTGCGCGGTGTCGACGACGAGACAGTCGACGCGCGCCTTGACCAGTTCGTCGGCGCGCTCTCTGAAGTCGCCGGTCGCGCCGATGGCGGCGGCGACGCGGAGGCGGCCCAAATCGTCCTTCGCCGCCGACGGGTAGCGGATGGCCTTCTGGATGTCCTTGACCGTGATGAGACCTTTGAGGTGCTTGTCGCCGTCCACGACGAGGAGCTTTTCGATGCGGTGCTTCTGGAGGACGACTTTCGCCTCGTCGAGCGTCGTGCCGACGGGGACGGTGACGAGCGGCTGCGGCGTCATGACCTCCGAGACGGGGATGTCGAAGCGCGTCTCGAAGCGGAGGTCGCGGTTCGTGATGATGCCGACCAGGTGCCCGTCCTCGTCTACGACGGGCACGCCCGAAATTTTGTAGCGCTCCATCACGGCCAGCGCCTCGCGGACGGGGCGGTCGGGGCGGATGGTGACGGGGTCGACGATCATCCCCGACTCGCTCCGTTTCACGCGGTCAACCTCTTCGGCCTGCCGCTCGATGGGGAAGTTCTTGTGGATGACGCCGATGCCGCCCTGCTGCGCGATGGCGATGGCGAGCCGGCTCTCGGTGACGGTGTCCATCGCGGCCGAGCAGAGCGGGATGCGCAGACGTATGCCGCGCGTGAACTGTGTCGAGGTGTCGGTCTCGGCGGGCAGAATCTCGGAGCGCGCCGGCACGAGCAGCACGTCGTCGAAGGTCAGCCCCTCCTGCAAGTCTGACGTTATCATGATGAATACTCCGGCTCGGGATTAAAAAGTTCGAGGCCCGCACCCCGAAAACTCTCCCGCGAGGGGGGCTTCCGGGTGCGGGCCTTTCGTCTTAAGCGGCATCACTGCGCGAACTGCGTGTAATTCTCTTTGGTGATCGTCCAGGTCGTGGTGTCGGCCGGGGCCTTGAGCGGACGGCCGTTGACCGAAACCTGTATCGCGTCGGCCGAGACCTTGTCGTAGTGCAGGTTCAGCGCCGAGGCGGGCTCGTACTCTTCGGGCGCGTCGGGCTTCAGGAAGCGGCCGCGCCTCTTCTTCTCGTCGTCCTGCCAGGAGGTCAGCCAGAAGGCGCGCGACGACCTGACCTGAACCTTGAAGCCTTCGGCGGCCGGCGCCGGCGTCGGCTGCGCGGCCGCCTGCTGCTGCGCGGCGGCGGGCGTCGGGGTCGCTGCCGGCGCGCCCGCCTGCTCGGCCTCTGTGCGCCGGTAGTAGTGCAGCCCCGCGTAGACGACGAGCGCGAGCAGCCCGACGATGATGATGCTCAGCCCGTAGGTCATCAGGGGCGAGCGCGCAGACTCGCCCGTGTAGATGCGCGAGCGCTGCGGCGAGGTCGCGACCTCGTCGGTGTGCAGGCCGCTGGCGCGCGCGGTGCGCTCGTAGAGTTCGAGGGCGCGCGCCTCGGGGAAGCCGACCGCGCGCGCGTAGGATTTGACGAAGGACTTGTTGAAGATGCCGCCGGGGAGCGCCTTGTAGTCGTCGGCCTCGATGGCTTCGAGGTGGCGCATGGTGATGCGCGTCTGCTCGGAGACTTCGCGCAGCCCGACGCCGCGCTCGGTGCGCGCGCGGCGGAGCTGTTCGCCGAGGGAACCTTCGGCTCCCCCACCCGTTCGGCCGGGCTCGGGTGTCTGTTCGGAGTTCTTCGGATTCACTGCTCGCGCGAGTCTACGGAAAGTGGCGCGTCGGCCGCGCTCGGGAAACCCCCGTCCGCCGCCGTACGCTGTGTGCGCCGCGCCTTCGGGCACAATATAATGTGCGTCTCAGAGGCGTGTCAAACTTCGCCCGCAGACGAAGTTAGCGCGCGTCTTGAACTTTGCGGCGCGCGGTGCTACGGTTGCGTTACAACAGGCGCAAGAATCAGTTTTTACTTATACAACTACAGAAGCGAGGACAGAAGAGAATGCCTCTGGAAGCACTCGGAATGGTCGAGACCAAGGGCTTCGTGGGCGCGGTCGAGGCCGCGGACGCGATGGTCAAGGCGGCCAACGTACAGCTCATCGGCAAGGAGTACATCGGCGCGGGCTACGTGACGATCTTCGTCCGCGGCGACGTGGGCGCGGTCAAGGCGGCCACGGACGCGGGCGCGGCGGCCGCGCGGCGCGTGGGCGAGCTGATCAGCGTCCACGTCATCCCGCGCCCGCACGGCGAGGTCGAGCGCGTGCTCCCACGCAACGGCCGGACGGGCCACAGCCCCGACGAGCGCGCCATCGGCGGCGGCGGCTCGGCCGGCGCGCTCGGCGAAGGCGATCAGGGGCGCTCGCTCCCGGCCGGCCAGCGCGACAACAGCAAGGAGCGGAGTAAGTGATAAGTGACGGGTGATAAGTGATAAGAGGGAAGGCGCAGACTTTTCTTAGCACTCATCACTTATCACCCATCACTCCTGCGGAGGGGTTATGGCGGACAAGGACCTCGTGTCGGTGCAGCAGGCGCGCGACCTCGTCGAGGCCGCGCACCGCGCGCAAGCCCAGCTCGCGCGCTTCGACCAAACGAAGATCGACCGCATCTGCGAGGCGATGGCGCGGGCGGCGCTCAAGGACGCCGCGCGGCTCGGCGCGATGGCGACCGAGGAGACCGGCTACGGCATCCCCGACGACAAGCGCGAGAAAAACCGCTTCGCCGCCGAAGACGTTTGGAACTACTTTAAGGGCTTGCGCACGGTCGGCGTCATCAACGAGTCGAAGGACGTGCTTGAGATAGCCAGCCCGCGCGGCGTCGTCGCCGGCATCATCCCTTCGACCAACCCGACCTCGACCGCCATCTTCAAAATCCTCATCGCCGTCAAATCCAGAAACGCCATCGTGCTCTCGCCGCACCCTTCGGCCGCGAAGTGCATCAACGAGACGGCGCGCGTCATGCGCGAGGCCGGAGTTAAAGAAGGGCTCCCGGCCGAGGCCGTCGGGTGCATGACGAGCACGTCGCTCGAAGGCACCGAGGCTTTGATGAAGCACCGGCAGACGGCCGTCATCCTCGCCACCGGCGGCATCGGGCTCGTGCGCGCGGCCTACTCTTCGGGCAAGCCCGCGTTCGGCGTCGGGCCGGGCAACGTCCCCGTCTTCGTCGAAAGGACGGCGGACGTGCCCGTCGCCGTGCAGAACATCCTGACGGGGAAGACCTTCGACAACGGCACCATCTGCGCCTCGGAGCAGGCGGTCGTCGCCGACGCGGCCGTGGCGAAGCAGGTTCGGGAAGAGTTCGTCGCGCAGGGCGGACACTTTCTCTCGCAGGCCGAGGCCGACCAACTAGCTAAAGTCGTCACGACCGAGAAGCGCGCATTGAACCCGCAGATCGTCGGCCGCTCGGTCGAGACGATTGCGAAGATGGCCGGCCTGACCGTCCCGCAGGGGACGCGCTGCCTGATGGCGGATGTGGGCGGCGTCGGGCGCGAGCACCCGCTCTCGATGGAGAAGCTCTCGCCGATTCTCGCCTTCTACGTCGAGGACGGGCTTGAAAGAGGCGCGGCGCGCTGCTTTGAAATTTTGAGCTACGGCGGCATGGGTCACACCGCCGGCATCCACACGCGCTCGCGCGAGGCCGCGAAGGCTTTCGGGGTGGAGATGCCCGCCTCGCGCATCATCGTCAACTCGCCGACGACGCACGGGGCCATCGGGTTTTCGACCGCGCTCCCGCCGTCGATGACTCTGGGCTGTGGCTCTTGGGGCGGCAACGTCACGAGCGACAACGTCTCGCCGTGGCACCTGATGGACATCAAGCGCGTCGCTTTCGAGACGCGCGCCGTGCCCTCGAAGCGCCCCGCGCGCTCCGCGCAGACCGCGTCCGCCGCTTCGCCGCTGCAACCCGCGCCCGCCGCGGCCGGAGCCGGCGGCGCGGGCATCAGCCGCGACGACATCGCGCAGATAGTCGACCGCTTCCTTTCCCAACGCCAGCCGTCCGGGGCCGCGTCGCCGCCGCTCCCCGTCGCGCAGCCGCACGCGTACGTGCAGCAGGACGTTGACATAGAGCCGCAGCGCGCCGCGCACTCGGGCGGCGCCGCGCCGCACCCGGAGGCCGCGCCGACCGCGCAGTCTCCGAACGGCGGCGGTAACGGCGGCGGCGGCTCGGCCGCTCAAGCCGCGCCCGCGCCGAGCGCGCCCGCGGCCGGCGACGGCGGACAGGCTTCCGCGCCCGCGCCGAAGACGCCTTCGCCCGCCGCCTCGAACGGCAAGCGCGCCGTGGACTTCGTCTGCGAGGACGACGTGCGCCGCGCCATCCAGAAGGGCGAGAAGATTTACACCAACGCGCGCACCATCATCACCCCCGCCGCGCGCGACATGGGCGAAGCCTCGGAGGTCTTCGCGAAGGCATGAAAGGCCGTAAACCGTGAACCGTAAATCGTGACGAGAAGAGGACAGCTTTTATCTCGTCACGGCTCACGGTTCACGGTTTACGGTTCACGGTCTTTATGTTCTTAGGCAAAGTAGTCGGCACGGTGTGGTCAACGAAGAAGACGCCCGACCTTGAGGGCGTCAGATTTTTGGTCGTCCACCCGATTGATTTGGATAAGGAGCCGACGAAGAACATCGTCGTCGTCGCCGACCGGCTGGGCGCGGGCGTCGGCGAGGTCGTGTTGTGCGCGTACGGGAAGGCCGCGCGCACGGCCGTCGGCAATCAGGAGATGGCGATTGAGGCGGCGGTCGTCGGCATCGTAGACCGCGTGGACGTGCAGGCCGACCTCGCGCGCTCGGACGAGCTGGTCGAGACTTCGCGCGAGCTGGGCGGCCGGGAGTGAGCGGCGGGCGTTTAACTTTCAAATGGCGAACGAGGAACTCATCTACAGAATCACGCGCGCGGTCTACGGGCGACTGGGCACGCAGGTTGACGAGCGAACCGTCGAGGCGCTGGTGATGGACGTGTACCGCTCCATCGAGCCGGTGGTCGGCGAGGGCGGCGGCGGCGGGCGCGCGGCGGCCGGCGGCGGCGCGGCCGAGGGGAGGTCAGACCGGCTCATCATCTCGGTCTTCGGCGTCGACCACCCGGGCATCGTCGCGGCCGTGTCGCAGATTCTGGCCGAGGCGCGCTGCAGCATCATCGACATCAACCAGACGGTCGTGCAGAGCAAGTTCGCGATGGTCATCGTCGCCGACATCTCGCGCGCCGGCGAGTCGGTCACCGCGCTCAAGGAGCGCTTCCGCGGCGAGGGCGAGCGCCTGGGCGTCCACATCTACGCACAGCGCGAAGACCTCTTCAACGCGATGCACCGAATTTAGTGATAAGTGACGAGTGATAAGTGATAAGAAAGAAAACGAGGGAGTTGTCTTCTCTTATCACTCGTCACTCATCACCGATTTCCTATGCTGCCTGAAATCTCACGCAGGTGTCGTTCGTGCGGCGCGGCGGTGCGCGCGGGGGCGCGCTTCTGCCCGCAGTGCGGCGCGGTGATGGTCGATGAGCCCGCCGCCGCGACATCGGCCGCGCCCGAGAGGCGCGAGGTCGAGCCGCCGGCCGCGCCGGCGCCCGCGCCGGAGGTCACGCAGACGCGCGAATGGACGCCGCCGACCAGAGAGTTCGCGGCCTTCGCGCGGTCGCTCGACGGCGCGCGACAGGGCGCGGGCGAGCCGCCGGCGGACTCGGCCGCGAGGCCGCAGCCCGAGCCGGCCGCGGGGCCGCAGGTTGAGCCGGCCGCCGGGTCGCCGGCCGAGCCTTCGGGCGTGCCGCCGCCGCACGCCGCCGTCGAAACGCCGCGGGTCGCGGTCGAAGCGCCGCGTGCGGAGGGGACGCCGGCTGTGGCTGGTGCGGAGGCCGAGGCGCGGCTCGACGGCGACGCCGCGGCCGGCGCGTCGGACGCTCGTGGGC
The DNA here is from genome assembly GCA_040509515.1 of Pyrinomonadaceae bacterium. GTDB lineage: Bacteria > Acidobacteriota > Blastocatellia > Pyrinomonadales > Pyrinomonadaceae > QHXN01. Next base: position 7,664 of record JBEVKV010000398.1, read on the forward strand.
GCGTGGCGCGCGTGCGCGACGGGACGCGCGCGCGCGTCGAGCGGATGCGCGACGAGGCCATCGTCGTGCTCGAAGAGACGCCCGACGACTCGGGGCTGCGCTTCGTCGTGGCGGCCGCCGCGCTCTTCGTCGTCTTCGTCGTCCTCCTTTTCCTGAGCACCACAGTCCTGCGTTAGAACCCGACCGGCATGGAATACACACAGGCCGAAATCCTTCAGACCGTGCGCATGACCGAGATGGAGCACCTGGACGTGCGCACCGTCACGCTCGGCATCTCTCTGCACGACTGCGTGCGCGCGACCGTCGAGGAGACGGCCGAGGCCGTGCGCGAGAAGATAGAGACGATGGGCGCGCGCCTCGTCCCCGTCGTCGACGAGATAGGCGAGGAACTTGGTCTGCGCATCGCCAACAAGCGCATCTCGATCACGCCCGCCTCGCTCGTCGCCGACCGCGCGCGCACGACGAAGGAGTTGATGCCGCTCGCGCGCGCCATCGACGAGGCAGCGAAGCGCGTCCGCGTGGACTTCATCGGCGGCTACTCGGCGCTCGTCCACAAGGCGGCGACGCGCGGCGAGTCGGTCTTCATGGACTCCATCCCCGAGGCGCTCGCCTCGACCGAGCGGCTCTGCTCGTCGGTGAACCTCGCGACGACGCGCGCCGGCGTCAACATGGACGCCGTGCGGCGCACCGGCGAAATCATCAAGGAGATGGCCGAGCGGACGCGCGACCGCGGGGGGCTCGCGTGCGCGAAGTTCGTCTGCTTCGCCAACGCGGTCGAGGACAACCCGTTCATGGCGGGCGCGTTCCACGGCGTCGGCGAGGCGGAGGCCGTCATCAACGTCGGCGTCTCGGGCCCCGGCGTCGTCAACCACGCCGTCCGCCACGCGCCGGCCGACACGCCGCTGGACGAGATGGCCGAACTAATTAAGAAACTCTCCTTCAAGCTGGCGCGCGCGGGCGAGTTGGTCGGGCGCGAGGCCGCGCGGCGTCTGGGTCTGCGCTTCGGCATCATCGACCTCTCGCTCGCGCCGACGCCGACGCCGGGCGACTCGGTCGGCGAGATTCTCGAAGCGCTCGGGTTCGAGCGCGTGGGCGCGCCGGGGACGACGGCCGCGCTCGCGCTCCTCACCGACGCGGTCAAGAAGGGCGGCGCGATGGCTTCGAGCGCGGTCGGCGGGATGAGCGGCGCGTTCATCCCCGTCTCGGAGGACGGGGCGATGATCGAGGCGGCGCGGCTCGGCGCGCTCACGTTGGAGAAACTTGAGGCGATGACGAGCGTGTGCTCGGTCGGGCTCGACATGGTGGCGGTGCCCGGCGACACCTCGGCCGAGACCATCGCCGCCCTCATCGCCGACGAGATGGCCATCGGCGTGATGAACAACAAGACGACCGCCGTCCGCATCATCCCCGCGCCGGGGATGAAGGTCGGCGACATCGTCGAGTTCGGCGGCCTACTGGGGAGCGCGCCCATCATGCCGATCAACCAGTTCTCCCCCGGCGTCTTCATACGGCGCGGCGGACGCATCCCCGCGCCCATCCACTCGCTGCGGAACTAGGCGGCGCGCGCCGCCCCTCTTCGGGAGGTGTCGGATGAAGTTGAAAAGTCTACTCTCAGCATCGCTCCTGCTCGCGTGTCTCGCGGGCGGCGGCGCGGCGGCGCGGGGCGACGGGAAAAAGGAGCGGGCGCGGCCCGATTTTTCGGGGACGTGGGAGTTGGACAGGTCGAAGAGCGACTTCGGGCTGTTCCGCGACCGCCCCATCTCGAAGGCCGAGTCGACGCTCGTCGTCGAGCACAAAGACCCGGAGCTTAAAATCACGCGTACGCTCAGGCTGGGCGGGCAGCAGGAGACGAAGCAGTTCGCCTACTACACGGACGGGCGCGGCGAGACCAACCCGGCGGCCATCGGCGCGGGCGAGGTCAAGTCGAAGACGAAGTGGGACGGCGACCGAGTAGCGGCGCAGTCGAAGCTCGTGTGGCCGGGGCGCGACGGCGCGGCGGGCGCCGAGGTGGACGTGACGCAGAGGTGGCAGGTCTCTTCGGACGGGAAGAGCCTGACGAACTCGACCGTCATGAGCAGCGCGCAGACGGGCGTGCAGGAGATGAGGCTGGTCTACCGCCGCGCGCCCTGAAGAGGCGCGCGCCGGCCGGCGAGAATACGGAGGGAGACGGATGCAGGCACTGGGGATGGTCGAATGCCGCGGGCTGGTGGCGATGATCGAGGCCGCCGACGCGATGGTCAAGGCCGCGGACGTGCGGCTGGTGGGCTACGAGAAGATCGACGCGGGGCTGGTGACGGCCATCGTGCGCGGCGAGGTCGGCGCGGTGCGCGCGGCCGTGGACGCCGGGGCGGCGGCCGCGCGTCGCGTCGGCGAGGTCGTCGCCACGCACGTCATCCCGCGCCCGCACGACGAGGTGAGCGAGGGCCTTCCCGTCTTAGAGACCGGCGAGACGACGCGCAAGAAGATCTCCGGCTCGGTCAGCGCCGGACGCGGCGGCGAGGGTGAGGGCTGAGGTCTTGGCCGAGGTCGCGCAGACGGCGGGGCGCGAAGAGGCGGGCGCGGGCGTAAACGCCCTCCACGCCTCCGCCGTCGCGTCCGAGTCCGCGCCCGCCGACGCGGGCGTCTGCCCCGAGTGCGAGGGGACGCTCGTCGGCGACTTCTGCCACCGCTGCGGCGAGAAGCGCCTGGAGGCGCGCGACCTCTCTGTGCGCCACTTCTTCTCCGAGGCCGCGCAGGAGTTGACGAGCGTCGAGCACTCGAAGCTCTTCCACACCATCCGGGCGCTGCTGTTCCGCCCCGGCTTCCTCACCAACGAGTGGGTCGCCGGAAGGCGTCGGCGCTACCTCAAGCCGCTCAACCTCTGCCTCGGCATCCTCGCCATCAGCCTCTTCGCCTTCTCGGTCTACAAGCCGGTTTCGACCTACGACATCGAGTCGCTGCTACAGCAGGACGGGCGTCCCGAAGTCTTCATGCCCGTAGACCGCCTCGCGGCGAAGAAGCGCACGGATCGGTCGTCGCTCCTCGACCGCGTGAGCGATAAGTGGCAGCGTTACATGTCCCTCTCGCCGCTGCCCATCGTCGGCGCTTTCGCGCTCGCGCTTCAGTTCGTCTTCATGTTCTCGCGCCGCTACTTCGTCGAGCACCTCGTCTTCTCGATGCATTTCGTCTCGTTCTCGACGCTGACGGTCGTGATGCTCTGGCCGGTCTACTTCCTGATCGGCATTAAGCAGGGGCCGCTCAACTACACCATCGCCGCCCTGAAGTGGTCGGTGGACATCGCCTACATGTACTTTGCCGTGCGCGCCGTCTATGGGCTGCGCCCCGTGCGGACGCTCCTCGCCTCCGTCCTGCTCGTCGCCTGCTACTTCGTCAGCTACATGGCCGTCCTCTTGAGCACGCTCGTCGCGGCCACGGTCAGCGTCGCGCTGTCGTAGCAGGCGCGGCGGCGACGGCGTTGAAGAGGAGCGGGTAGGTGGCGAGCGACTGCGCGCGGTACTGCGGGCGGAAGCCGAAGAGGTAGACGCGCCCCTTGCCCAGTCCCACCTCGACGAGCGCCGCCTTGCCGCGCAGCTTCTCCTCGCCGAGCAGCCAGCCCGAGAGCAGAGGCGAGCCCGAGTCGGGGTAGCGCGCGACGATTTTTACGCGGACGAGCGCGAGCGGGTCGCTCTTTATCTCGAAGACGGGCGAGTCCTCGACCCACGCGACGGACTCGCGCGGCATCCCGGCGGCGAGCGGGTGCGTGGTGTCGAGCACCGTGCGCAGGATGGAGCCGGGGCAGTAAAACTCCGTCCGCCTGAGTCCCGCCGTCACGTCGCGCACGGGCAGATTCAACTGCTCGATGGCGAAGTTCGACGCCGCGTTCAGCGTGACGAGCGTCCCGCCCTGCTCGACGAACTCGCGCAGAGCCTTCACGCCCTCCTTGCCCAAGCCCCCCGTCAAATCCTCCGGCATCGAGCCCTTCCGGTAGCCTTCGAGAATCGAGCGCGGCGACTGGTCGGGGATGATGATCGTCCTGTACTTATTCGCTAGGCCGCCCGCGCGCGCGGTCGCGTCGTCGAGCGAGTCAACTTCGTAGCAGGACTCTTTCCCCAACACCCAGCGCGTCCAGCCTTCGTCCATCGAGGGGACGTGCGATTTATAAATCGCGATGGTCTTCCGCCCGCCGAGCACGCAGTCGGGTATGGCAGTCTCGACGCGGGGCCTTTTGATGCTCGCCCCTTTGAAGGGGGCCATGACCGGCCGCGCCTCCACGTTCATCAGCAGCGGCAGGGTGTGGGCCGTCACGTCGTACGGCTGTACGGGGTGGCCTTCGGCGTCGCGCAGGTTCGGGTACTGCTGCCGCTCCAAGACGGCCTTCGCGAAGGCGCCGTACGGTTGCCCCATCGGGACGATGATGGTCGAGCTGGGGTATTTGACCTGAGGGTCGAAGGGCTTAGTGCCTTGCACTGTGACCGGCCGGCTCCCCTTGAGCCACGCATACTCGACACCCGCCCTGTCGAGAATCCAGAGCAGGTGTGGGGTGTTCTCCGACGCCTTGATCTCAAACCCGTACAACTCTCCGGCGCGGCGCGGGCGGACGGCCTCTTTGCCGATTGAGTAGAAGCGTCGGAGCCAACGTTCGCGGTTCTGCGCGGCGTGCGTGAGCAGCTCGAAGGCGGCGGTCGTCATGTAGTTCGTGATGTCGCGCAGACGCCACTCGCCGCCGGGCCAGACGACGGGGAAGTTGTCGCTGACCTTGCGCGAGTCGTAGCCCTCGCCGGCGCGTAGCTGCTCGGGTCTGACCGTGACGGGCGTGGCGAGGTTGACCGAGGCCGTCTCGGAAAGTATCCGCACGCCGCCGTGGTAGTGCGAGTAGGCGCGCGCGGGCGTCCACGCGTCGTAGGTCGAATCCCAAGTGATGCCCTTGAACCCTCCCTTGAGCATCCGGTCGGCCATGAAGCGGCCCAGCTCGGTGTAGCCCTCGACGAGCTGCGCGGGCACGTTCGGCTCCACCGGCTTCATGTAGGGCGGGAGGAAGAGGCGCGAGCCGTACGCGCCCTGCTGGTGTATGTCGTGGACGATCTGCGGGTGCCAGGCGTTGTGAACCTTATCGACGGTGAGCTGCGTCTCGACTTGCGTGAAGGCGTACCAGTCGCGGTTGTCGTCGTGGCCGACGTAGTGGTGGTAAAGCTCGGGCGGGCTTGTCCCCTCGAAGGGCGTGCCGAGCGTGCGGTCGTACCAGCGTTTGACGATGTCCACGCCGTCGGGGTTGAGCGAGGGGACGAGCAGGACGACGGTGTTCTCAAGAATCTCGCGCACCGCCGGCTCGTCCGACGTGGCGAGGCGGTGCGCGATGAGCATGCTCGAAAGGTACGAGCCGACCTCGGTCGAGTGCACGCCGCAGGTGATAAGCACGACGCTGCGGCCGCGCCGGATGAGGTCTTCGGCCGCGCGGTCGGGCGCGCGCCCGAGCGTGCGCGGGTCGGCCAGCCGGCGCTGGATGTCCCTGAACTCTTCGAGCCGCGCGAGGTTCTCGGGCGAGCTGATGGTGGCGAGCACGAAGGGCGCGCCCAGAGTCGTCTTGCCGAGTTCCTCTAGCGCCAAGCGCGGGCTGGCGGCGTCGAGCCGCCGGAAGTACTCGACGGTCTGCGCCCACGAGGCGAGCTTGCGGTCGTCGCCCGGCCGGAAGCCGAGCACGTCCTCGGGCGCGGGCGTCTCGCCGGGACGCGCCTGCGCGCGTGTGTGCGGCGCGCGACCGCCGCCGGCGTGCGAGACGAACAGGAGTAGTGTGAACAGCAGCGCGCGGTAGGGAAGGTGCTTCGGCATGGGCGTTCGGGCGTCTCGGTTTCGAGTTCGCAGAGCTTCGGGAAAATGTTCGGGAGGGGCGAGTTTAGCACAACGGCGCGGGGGGCTCGGCCTTGAGTTTGACAGGAAAGTTCGCGGCGTTGGATATTGTCCGCGCGCGCCGCGGACGCGGCCGTGACCACGGGAACCTTCGAGCGCCCCGCCGACGGCTTTTCGGACTGAAGGAGAATCCTCATGACCAACCCAAGGTGCGTCGTCTGCGGCCACGTCAACCGCGTGGGAGTCGTCGTCTGCGAGATGTGTGACTCGCGCCTCGACGTTCCGGAGGGCGCGCGCGCCTCCTCCTCGCACGGCGCGCGCGAGCCGGGCGGCTACGCGGGCTTCGGCGGCGAGGGCGCGGCCTTCGACGGCGAGGAGCGGCGCGACGGCTCACTTCCGACCGACATCCCCTCGCCGCAGTTCAAGGGCGCGGGCGACGTCATCTCGCCGACGCTCGAAGTATACCGGAAGCACTTCCTGCTCGTCGGCCTGCTCGTCCTCGTGACGATGCTACCGCTCGTGCTCCTCCAATACTCGCTCGTGAGCGCCGTCACCACGGGCGGGTACGACGGCGACGACGGCGGTTCCATCGGCGCGGCCGCCGTCGCGAGCGGCTTCGGCGGCACCGCGCTCTACTGGATTCTGACGACGCTCGGCGGCTCGCTGCTCTCGGGGGCGCTCGCCTACGCCGTCGTGCAGATACAGCGGACGGGCGCGGCGCGCGCGGGCGAGAGCCTGATGTGGGGCCTGCGGAAGATGCTCAAGGTCTTCGCCGTCACGCTCATCACGTACCTCCTCATCTACTGCGCGCCGGCGCTCGTGCTGGTGATTTTGGGCGCGGCGCTCGGGCCGGTGGCGCTCGTCGCGTTTCTGCTGATGCTGCTGCCGTGGATCGTCGTGGTGCTGACGTTCTCGCTCGCCGTGCCGGCCGCCGCCATCGAGAACCGGGGCGTCTTCGAGTCGCTGACGCGCAGCGTCGAGCTGACGAAGGGCTACAAGGGGTTACTCTTCCTGACGTACTTCCTCTGGTGGGTGGTCATCATCCTGCTGAACGTCGTCACGACGTGGAGCTTCTACCACGGCGGCGGCAGCGGCGGCGGCGGCCCCGAGGGCTCGCTCCTGCTGACGCTCGTCCAGATGCTGGTCAGCGGGATGCTCAGCTCCTCGATGTTCGTCCTGACGGTCTACATCTTCCTCGGCATCCTCAACGAGAACCGGCAGGGCTTCGCGGCGAACGCCTACGCGCACGGCCCGGAGTCGGCCGCGCTTTGATGGAAGGGGCGGCGCGGCAGCCGCCCCTTCATCACTCATCACTCATCACTTATCACTTTCAGTCTTCTGATGGCATACACGGCACAGATCACGCGCGCGAACCCGACGCTCATCGTCTTCCTGCTCGACCAGTCGGGCTCGATGGCCGACCCTTTCGGCGGCGAGCAGCACTCGCGCAAGGCCGACTTCGTCGCGCGCGCCGTCAACCACGCGCTGCACGACCTCGTCATACGCTGCACCAAGACCGAGGAGGTGCGCGACTACTACCACGTTGCGGTCGTCGGCTACGGCCGCGCGGTCGGCGTCGGGCTCGGGGGCGCGCTGGCGGGCTTCGGCGTCGCGCCGGTCTCGGCCGTCGCCGACAACCCGGCGCGCATCGAGTCGGGCTACCGCCGCGTGCCCGACGGCGCGGGCGGCTTCGTCGAGATGCCCGTGCGCTTCCCCGTCTGGGTGCACCCGCAGGCCGAGGGCGGCACGCCCATGTGCCGCGCGCTCGGGCGCGTGCGCGAGATACTCGAAGGCTGGCTCTCGACGCACACGCGCGGCTTCCCGCCGACGGTGCTCCACCTGACCGACGGCGAGTCGAGCGACGGCGACCCCGGCGAGGTCGGCCAGAGCATCATGTCGCTCGGCACCGACGACGGCCGCGTGCTGCTCTTCAACTGTCACGTCTCGGCGAGCCGCGCGCGCAAGGTCGAGTACCCTTCCGAAGAGTCGCAGTGCCCCGACGGCTTCGCGCGCGCGCTCTTCCGCATCTCCTCGACGCTCCCCAAAAACTTCCTCGACGCGGCGCAGCAGCTCGGCGTCTCGGCGGCCGACGGCTCGCGCGGTTTCGTCTTCAACGCAGACCCCTCCTCGGTCGTGCAGTTCTACGAGATCGGCACCTCGCTCACGGGCATGGCCCCGCACATCTGGATGGAGGAATGAAGGAAAGTAGACAGTAGACGGTAGTCAGTAGTCAGTGGGCTCCGCTTCATGGTCGCCGACGATGACACGCGGACGATTCGCTGAAGAAAGTTTTTCTACTGACTACTGACTACCGTCTACCGCTTTTCATCATGACCAAAGGCTGGCGCGTTCAGACTCGGCACTTCATGCTCCCCAAAGAGGGGAGCACGGCCGAGGAGTGTGAGGACGCTCTGGCGTTCGACGCGGGGGCGCTGCGGTTCGCGGTGGCCGACGGGGCGACCGAGGCGTTCGACGCGCGGCGTTGGGCTGAGCGGCTGGCCGGCGAGTGGGTCGGCGCGGTGCACGCGCCGCTGTCGGCCGCGGAGTTCGGCGAGTGGCTCGGCGAGCAGGCCGCGTGGCTGCACGCCTCTTGGGAGGGGCGGAAGCTTCCGTGGTACGCGGAGGAGAAGCGGCGCGCGGGCTCGTTCGCGGCCTTCGTCGGGCTGCGGCTCGAAGCCTCGAAGGGGCGCGTCGCGTGGCGCGCGCTGGCGCTCGGCGACTCGTGCCTCGTGCAGCGGCGCGGCGGCGAGACAATCGCGGCCGTGCCGCTCAAGAGTCACGAGGAGTTCGGCTCGACGCCGCCGCTCGTCCCCTCGCGCGAGTCGCTGCGCGCGTCGGCGCTCGCCCGTCTCGTCGAGGCCGAGGGGCGCGGCGAGCCGGGCGACACCTTCCTGCTCGCCACCGACGCGCTCGCCGCCTGGTACTTCGACGCGCTCGCGCGACGCCCCGAGGCCGCCGAAGAATTTGATTCTCTGCTCGCCGCGTCGGAAAATGAATCGCTCGCCGCGCTCGTCCGCCGCGAGCGCGCCGCCGTCAGGATGAGGGACGACGACGTTGCGGCGGTGAGGGTGGCGGTAGTCAGGAGTCAGTAGACGGTAGTCAGCAGGCTCAGCTTCATGAGCGTTGACGCTGATACTCGAACGACTCGCTATCAGAAGATTTTCTACCGACTACTGTCCACTGACCACTTGAGTTTTATGCCCGGCCCCACGACAAACTTCTGGCCGACGGCGCGGCACTACGCGGAGGCCGTGCAGTGCCCGGCCGTCTGCTTCGCCGAGCCCTCGCTGAAGTTGATGATGCCGGCGGTCGACAGGCTCGGGATGCCGCTCGTCACCTCGGGGCAGTTCGCGTACGTCTTCAAGCTCAACCCGGCGGCGGCGGGCGAGGCGCTCGCGGTGCGCTGCTTCCGCGGCTTTCTCGGCGACCGCGGCGACCGCTACCGCGCGCTCGACGCGCACCTCGGCGAACACCACATCCCGGCGCTCCCGCGCTTCAAGTACATGCGCGACGGCATCCTCGTCGCCGGCCAGCGTTACCCCGTTCTCGTCATGGAGTGGGTCGAGGGGCCGACGCTCGACGTGTATCTGGACGAGGCCGTCGGGCGGCGCGAGGCGCTGCTCCACCTCGCGGACGAGTGGGTCGGCCTCGTCGCCGCGCTGCGCGCGGCCGGCATCGCGCACGGCGATTTGCAACACGGCAACATCATCGTCGAGCGCGGCGGCCGCCTCCGCCTCGTAGACCTCGACGGCATGTACGTCCCGGCGCTCGAAGGCTTCCGCGCCAGCGAGGTCGGCCACCAGCACTACCAGCACCCGGCGCGCGACCCCGGGCACTTCTCGCTCGACACGGACAACTTCTCCGCGCTCGTCGTCTACCTCTCGCTCGTCGCGCTGGCCGAGCGCCCGGAACTGTGGCGCGAGCACCACGACGAGAACCTCATCTTCACGCGCGCGGACTTCACAGACCCCGACGCGTCCGCGCTCTTCCCGAAGATCGAGGCGCTCGGGGGCGAGCACGCGCGGCTCGCCGGCGTGCTCAGGGACGCCTGCCGCGCGCGCCCCTCGGAGACGCCGCCGCTCACCGAACTGGTCGAAGTCCCGACGGGCACGCTGCCGACGTGGATGACCGCGCCGGCCGAAGTCGAGGTGCAGAGCCGCACGCGCGAGGTGGCGCGCGCCGCCGTCCCGCAGACCGAGCCGGAGAGGCTCTGGGCCACGAGGCACCAGCAACGCGCGACGCCCAGCACGCCGGCCGCGGCCGGCTTTCAGGGGCTCTTCAACACGGGGGCGGGCGGCGCGTTGGCCGCGAACGCGCCCGCGCCGGTCGTGCGCGACCCGTCGGACGTGGCCGGCAACACGCTCCACCACGCCAAGAGCGTCTTCGGCAACTCTTACGGCTACATCTGGTGGATACCGCTGCACAACTTCGTGTTGCGTCCCGTGTGGATGGTCTTCGGCGCGGGCGACACGGTCGGCGGGATGATACTCACCTTCATCTTCATCGCCTCGGTGCTTTTTCTCTACGGCTTCCTGCGCGCGCTCAAGGAGGCGCAGGGGGCGTCGAACGCGCCGGCCATCGCGGGGGCGTCCGCCGGCGCAAGCCAAGCCTTCGGGACGCCGGGCGGCGCGACCCCGCTGGCCGCGCCCGCGCCCGCCTCGCTCTTCGGCCCGACCCCGGCGCCGAACCGCGCGCAGACTCAAACTCCCGCGCCGAGGCCGGCCGCGGCCCCGCCCCATGCGCCCGCCCCGGCCGCGTTCACGAACGCCGGCGCGCGCCCCGTCGTCGGCAACAGCGCGCTCGGCATCTACCACCTGCCCGACTGCGCCTGGGTCGCCAAAATCACGCCCCGGCAGCGCGCAGACTTCGACACGCCCGACGCCGCGCGCTCCGCGCGCTTCCGCCCCTGCCACGTCTGCAAGCCCTGAGTCGGTGATAAGTGATGAGTGATAAGTGACAAGAAGGGGCAAAGGCCCGTTATCTTCTCTCATCACTTATCACTCATCACTTATCACTTTCCACTGGCTTGCCTCCGCTCGGCGCGCGAGTGTAGAGTAGCGCCGCAACGTCTCCTTTGCGTCTCTTCCCTCTATTGCTCGAACGAGAATCCGTCGGAGGTCACTTCTGATGTCCACTGATAGCTTGGATCGCGGCGAAGCCGCCGAGGCCGTCGGCTACCCTGACCGCGTCGGTTTCAAGCCGACGAACCCGTACCTCGCCGTCTTCCGCCCCTTCATCCCGGCGGGCGCGGCGCTGCGCGAGTTGACGCCGCTGCCCCTCATCGTCGGGACGCTGCTCGGCGTCGTCTTCGGCGCCTCTTCGCTCTACCTCGTGCTCAAGGTGGGCCTGACGGTGAGCGCGTCGATACCCGTCGCGGTCATCTCGATCACGCTCTTCCGCCTGCTCTCGAAGCTGGGAATGCGCGACGCGACCATCCTTGAGAACAACATCGTGCAGACGGCGGGCTCGGCCGGCGAGAGCATCGCCTTCGGGCTCGGCGTGACGATGCCGGCCATCATGATCCTCGGCTTCGACCTTGAGTTGACGCGCGTCATGCTCGTCGCCGTCCTCGGCGGCCTGCTCGGCATCCTGATGATGATTCCGCTGCGCCGCGCGCTCATCGTCAACCAGCACGGAATCTTGAAGTACCCGGAGGGGACGGCGTGCGCCGAAGTCCTGAAGGCCGGCGCGTCGCGCGAGTCGCTCAACGCGGCGCACACCGACGAGGCTTCCGCGCGCGTCGCCGACGAGGCGACGACCGGCGGCAAAATCATCTTCGCGGGCTTCGGCGTCGGCTTCCTCTACTACGGACTCCAGCGCGTCTTCAAGCTCTGGAACGAGGAGCCGACGAAGGAGTTCGGCGGGTACTTCCCGCGCTCCTCGGTGGCGCTTGAGAACAACCCGGCGCTGCTCGGCGTCGGCTACATCATCGGGCCGAAGATTTCGTCCATCATGTTCGCGGGCGGCGTCCTCTCCTACCTCATGCTGATTCCGATGATCTACCTCTTCGGCTCGGCGCTCGCCGTGCCGGTCGCGCCCGAGACCTCGAAGCTCATCGGCGCGATGAGCGTCGGCGACATCCAGAAGAACTACGTGCTCTACATCGGCGCGGGCGCGGTCGCGGCCGGCGGCATCATCAGCCTCGTGCGCTCGCTCCCGATCATCTGGCACGGGCTCAAGGGCGGGCTCGCCGATTTGCGCGGCTCGCGCGACGCGGCGACCAGCGACGCCCCGCGCACCGACCGCGACCTCTCGATGAAGTTCGTCATCGGCGGCATCATCCTCATCATCGTGACCATCATGCTCTTCCGCGCGCTGAACATGAATTTGCTCGGCGCGCTGCTCATCGTCGCCTTCGGCTTCCTCTTCGTCACCGTCTCGTCGCGGCTGACGGGCGAGGTCGGCTCCAGCTCGAACCCCATCTCGGGGATGACGGTGGCGACGCTGCTCCTGACGTGTCTCGCCTTCCTCATTCTGGGCTGGACGACGCCGCCCTACTTCGTCACCGCGCTCTCGGTCGGCGCCATCGTCTGCATCGCCTCGTCGAACGGCGGCACGACCTCGCAGGACTTGAAGACCGGCTTCCTCGTCGGCGCGACCCCGAAGGCGCAGCAGATAGCCATCCTCGTCGGCGCGCTCGCCTCCGCCCTGCTGCTCGGGCCGATGCTCCTGCAACTCAACCAGGGCTCGACCGTCTACATGCCCGTCGCGGGCAACGCCGACTTCCACTTCGCCGAAGGGTTCCGCGCGCCGGCCGCAGACCTTGAGCAGTCGGGCGGCGCGCCCAAGCGCGAGCGCGCGCAGTTCCACGGCGACAACGCCGAGTACATGGTCTGGCACAACACAGACGCCGCCGCCGGCCCGGCCGGCCGCTACCTCGTCAACGAACAGGGTCAGCCCGTCTACCTCGTCGACCCCGGCATCAACGGCGTCTACAAGAAGACGGCCGACGGCACCTCGGTCGACAAGTTCAACGCGCCGAAGGCGACGCTGATGTCCTACATCATCAAGGGCATCCTCGGCGGCAAGCTGCCGTGGGGGCTCGTCCTGTTGGGCGTCTTCATCGCCGTCGTGCTCGAACTCTCGGGCGTCAACTCTTTGGCCTTCGCGGTCGGCGTCTACCTGCCCATCTCGGCCTCGGCCCCGATCTTCGTCGGCGGCGCGGTGCGCTGGCTGGTCGACCGCTACACGCGGCGCAAGTTCTCGGGGCGCGACTTCACGGAGGAGCAGCTCGTCGCCGAGGGCGACAAGAGTTCGGGCGTGCTGCTGGCCTCGGGCTACATCGCGGGCGCGGCGCTGGCGGGCGTCATCTACGCCTTCCTCAACGTGAAGGAGGACGTGCGCGAGTGGCTCGGCGGCTGGGAGGCGTGGGCGACCGAGCACAACCCGCTCTTCGCGGGCGACTACGCGAGCCTGTGGGCGATGATTCCGTTTCTCCTCCTCGCCGTCGTGCTCTACGCCGTCGGGCGCGAGTGGCTGCTCGCGGCGCGGCGTCCGCCGCTCGACGAGCGTTAAACGGGGCGGCTGCTTGACCGCGCGCGCGCGCGGGTGAAAAAATGGCTGACCGTGGGCAACGGAGTCGTCCCACGGTCAGCCGTTCTCTTGTACGCCGGGCCGGAGTGTTGAAATCTTCCGGCCGCCCTCCCCCCAAGCCTTGCCGAAAGATTTACCCGCGATGAACAGACGCACGAAGCTCAAGACTTACGCGCTCGCACTCTGCCTCCTCGCCGCCGCGTCCGCGCGCGCCGCGGCGCAGACGAACACGCAGGCCAAGCCGAACGCGCCGCAGCAGGCCGCCGCCGCCCGGCCGTCCACGCCGGCCGAGGTCGTGCGCGCCTACTACACCGCGCTCAAGGAGTCGCGCGTCCGCGACGCGATGCTGATGTCGATACTCCGCCCGGCGGTCGAGGCGCTGAGCGCCGACGAGCTGAAGGAGTTCGAGATCGACTTCGCGCGGCTCGCGGCCGCCGCGCCCACGGACTTCGAGATCACGGGCGAGCAGTTGAGCGGCGAGGAGGCCACGGTCTTCGTCAAGACGGGCGAGGGCAAAGACCTGAAGGTTGACCCGGTCAACCTCATCCGCGAGCGCGGCGCGTGGGTCGTCGGCGACCGCGAGGGGGCCGACGCGGTCAGGAAGCAGGGCAAGAAGTTCCTCTTCGAGCAGCGCATCGCCGCGCACGAGGGCGAGGCCGAGGACATGCTCAAGCGGATACAGGCGGCCGAACTGGCCTACTCGCTCCAGAACGGCGGGCGCTTCGCCGACCTCCAGACGCTCGTCCACGCCGGCTACGTCCCGCAGGACATCCTCGGCACAGAGACGACCGGCTACCGCTTCACCGTCACGACCGACGGCAAGGGCTACTCGGCGCGCGCCGAGCCCGCGCGCCACGGCCACTCGGGCCGCCTCTCGTTCTACATGGACGCGGGCGGCATCCAGAAGAAGGACACGGGCGGCAAGCCGCTCTCGCCCTCCAAGTCTAAATAGACGGGCGGCCGACGCCCGACCGCGCGGGAGAGACGAAGGAGTTGGAGGCCGTCGTGCCCGACAGGTGAGGAGGGCGATGCCGGAGCTTTTACGCACAATCGCGAGCCGCCTGCGCGTGCTGGTCGGGAACCGGCGGCGAGCGCCGCGCCGCAGGGTGCGGCTCCCGGTCTTCGTCTCGCTGCTCGACAACGCGGCGGGCTCGACCCCCGCGGGCGTGGCCGGCCACACTTGCGACGCGAGCGAGAGCGGGCTGGCCGTCGTCCTGCCCGCCATACGCCTCGGCGACCGCTACCTCGTCGGCGACGGCGTCACGCTCCGGCTCACGCTCAAACTCGACGAGGCGAGCGCGCGGCTCTACGGCACGCCCGTCCGCTACGAGCGCCTCGAAGGCGGCGCCGACGGCCGGGACGAGCCCGCCTTCCTCGTCGGCATACACTTCAACGAAGACGGCGACCGCGCCCTCCTCGCCGAATACCTTAAGAGTGTAAAGAAGTGATGAGCGGTGGGTGATAAGTGATAAGAGAAGACAAGGCCCTTGTTTTCTTTCTTATCACTTATCACCCACCGCTCGTCACTTGAAAACTATCCAGCCGAATTTCTCCGGGACGTGGAAGGCGGGTTCGGGGGTGTACGTGGGCTGCCACGCGAGGTAGCCGCGTTCGGGGTCGCGTCCGACGCAGCGGAAGAGGTTGCAGCGCCAGCGTTCGCCGGCGCGCGCCGCGCGCGGGAGCGCCTTCCACGGGACGCGCAACGCCATCGTGACCGAGCCCTCGCGGACGCGCGCCGCCGCCGTCATCCCCGAGCGGAAGTCCCAGTCGGTGTCGCGCCCCTCCGGCGTGACCGTCAGCGCAAGGTCTATCCACTCGCCCGTCGGTGCGACCTCGAACTCGAAGTAGTGTTTGACGGGGCCTTGCTCGGGCGTGATGAAGATTTCGCACACGTCCCTGTCCCAGAGCCGCATCGTCTTGCGTTCGAGCCTCGGGGCGGCCGAGACGACGAGCGGCTCGGCCTGACGGCAGTCGAAGCGCACGGCGAAGCCGCCCGCGTCCCACACGACGCGCGCCTCCGCGCGGCGGCCGGCGGGCGCGTCCTCGCCCGACCAGTAGCGCGCGATGTGCGCCGCGCGCGCGCGCGCCCACGCCGCGTTCTCGAAGTCGGCCGCCGCCACCCCTTCCGCCGTGCGCAGCGCCTCGACGATGTTGGTCAGCTCGTAGCCCCTCGACACCATTTCAAGCCCCCCTGCCGCGTGAATCCTTCAGCGCCCCGAGACAGAGGTCGAGCAGCCGCCCCGGGTCTTCGTCGAAGAGGACGACGGCGCGGCCGTTCTTCTTCGGCAGCAGCCCGACGAGACGCCGGGCCTCGTCGGCGACGCCGCCCGTCCCCGTCAGGCACCCGACGACGCGCCCCTCGTCGACGGCGATGGTCAGCTCGTTGAGCGTGCCCATGCCGCCGCGGAAGATGAGCACCACGTCGCACGAGCGCACGAGCACGACGTTGCGCCCCTTGAGCCCGAAGCCGGTGTAGACGATCACGTCCGTCGCTTCCGACGGGAGGCCGTAGCGCCCCGCGTGTTCGCGCGCGTCCGAGGCGGGCGAGACGCCGACGTGCAGCCCGCCCGCCGCGTGCGCCGCCGCGCCGGCCGCGTGAGGCAGCCCCGTCGTCGCGCCGGTCATCAGCACGCAGCCGCGCGCCGCGACCGCACGCCCCAACGCCTCGGCCGACGCGCGTAAGGCTTCGCCTTCGCCGCCCGACTCGCCGCCCGCCGAACCCATCACGCCGACCTTGATTTTCATCGAGCGGAAGCAATAACACTTTCCGGCCGTCGAAGCAAAACCGCCGCCGGCCGGGGCGTCGGGATTTCGGAAACGCGCCCGCATTTCCCGTTTACCTGTAAGGCTCCGGCACTGACCGCTTATCACTTTTGGGGAGCGGTGAGCCACTTGAAGACTCTGAGGCGTGGTGGCGGTAAGTGTTGGCGCACAAAACGAGTGGTCAGTCTCACTTGCTTGGTCATCTTCTGCCAGTAGTAAGAGCCGA